>CAYUYQ010000022.1:9768-19990 GCA_964449335.1 uncultured Bacteroides sp.
CCGGGGCCTGTTATTTGCGCTTACTTAAAATACTCGGCGGCTACGGCCTCGATAGCTTCAGGGTTGACTTCAGCCCGGCCTTCGGCGTTCTTTCTGAGGAGTTTCTTGACGGGATAGAAGTCGGGATTCTGTGAGGCCTGATAGTCGGTTGCCTCTTCGTTTTCCTCGCTTTCGGCTGCCACGGCCTGCTCAACGGCTTCGTCGGCATACTCGATGTCGGTAAACATCTCGCTACCGTTGATCAGGTCAACGGTCATCAGCACCGGATTGATTTTCAGCTGAGGATTGCTGTCGAAGCTGCTGAAATCATCTATGTAGTGGTTTACTATCGTGGTTAATAGCTGGGTAAAATCATTCTTTGTCATAGTTGTATATATTTTATGTGTTAGTTTGTTTATCCTTTTTTAAGTTGGCTACCAGAAAACATTGATAAGAAGCAGGCCTACGCCTACGGCTACAGCCGTCGCCACGAGACCGGGCATCATGAACGAATGGTTGAGGACGTATTTACCGATGCGCGTCGTGCCGGTACGATCGAAGTTTATCGCTGCTACAATTGTCGGATAGTTGGGTATGAAGAAGTAGCCGTTGACGGCCGGGAATAGAGCTATGAGCAGATAGGGGCTCAGACCGAGAGCCACGCCTAACGGCATCACGGCGCGCACCGTAGCCGCCTGGCTGTAGAGCAGAATCGACATGACGAACAATGCCAGACAAAATAGCCACGGCATGTCGTGGACCATTCCCTGAATCGAGCCGGTGAGTTGATCGAGGTTGCCGTTGATGAATGTATCGCCCATCCAGGCAATGCCGAAAATGGCAATCACGGCCTGCATGCCGGCTATGAACACGCTGCCGCGTGTGGGCGAGATGCCGTCTATGCGGCAGCAGAGCATGATGATGGCGGCCGTCGAAAGCATCAGAATTTCTATGACGGCAGGCATATCCACCGGCGAGCCGTTAAACACCGGACGCATGCCGGGTATCGATCCGAAAAGCACAATCAACAGCGTTGAGACGATAAACAGCCCCACCGAGAGCTTGGCGCGTAGCGGCGAAGCCACCTGATTGTATTCGTGTTCGTTTTCTTTTATCATGCCCTCCTTGACGCGGCGTTGATACTCCGGGTCGTCAAGCAGCTCCTTGCCTACGCGACGAGAGAAGAAAGCCGCTACCAGCACGCCGCACAGCGTGGCCGGAATCGAAACTTTCAGGATGTCAAACAGCGAAATACCCGCTCCGGCAAGCAGTCCGAGCAGAGCCACCGTTGCCGCCGAAATGGGGCTGGCCGTGATGGCCTGCTGCGAGGCGATTACGGCAATGCCGAGCGGGCGTTCGGGACGAATCTTGGTGTCGCGCGCCACCTCGGCGATAACCGGAAGCACGGAGTAAGCCACGTGGCCCGTTCCGGCCACGAAAGTGAACGCGTAGGTCACCAACGGGCTCAGAAACGTCACATGCGACGGATTCTTGCGTAGCAATCGCTCGGCCAGCTGCACGAGATAGTCCAGCCCTCCTGCTGCCTGCATGGCTGCTGCGGCAGCAATCACGGCGGCAATCATAAGCATCACGTCGATGGGTGGCGACGTCGGTTCAAGACCGAAAACAAACACGAGCACTGACATGCCTACGCCGCCCATCACGCCGAGGCCTATGCCTCCCAGACGGGCGCCGACCACGATGGCAGCGAGCACAAATAGAAGCTGGAGTATCATACCTGAAGCTATTGGTTATATAGAAAAGCAGGAGAGCCTTTATATTTATTATAATGCTGAAATGCGGATTAATGTTGCGAATTGAAGTCGTCTTCCATAAAAAGAGCCACGGAATCGGCCGAATTCGGACCAATCACCACGTCGGCCCGCTCCTTGACCACTGGAAGCGCACCCGCAACGGCTACGGCCACGTCGGCCCGCTCCATCATCGGCAGGTCGTTGAGATTGTCGCCGAACACAACCAGTCGGTCGGCACCCGTCGCTATCTTCAGCCGTTCTACCGCCGAGGCCTTCGACACTCCGGCGGCAAAAATTTCGAGATAACCGTTGCTGCGGTTGAAAATGTCGGGATAGCACGACAGCGAGCAGCACCCGCTCTCGCGCAGACGTTCGGCAGCCTCCTGCAGCGGGGCGAGGGGACCGAGAGCGAATATCAGTATAATCGGAGCCGCCTCAGGACGCGACAGCGTGTTAAGGTGCATGCGTTTCAGCTCCAGATTATCGCGTTCGCCGGCAAACTTCCGCAGATGTTCCGACATCGGCCCGGAATAATATGCGTGGATTATCGAGTCGGGTGCTATCGTATAGATGAGCGGGTGGATATCAAGCGACTGAAGCGTGGAGAGAATCGTTGCCGATGTTTCGCGGTCGATAAATTGCGGGTCGATATATGCGCGTCGGTTGCGGTCCCAAAGAGCCGCACCCGTAAACGTGATTGCCGGAATCGTGGTAAACGTGTGGCGCATCAGCGGGTCGACCGTAGCCGGCGTGCGCGCCGTGGCAACGCTGACGAGCGCGCCTCGCCGCGACAACTCCGAAATAATCTCGGCCGAACGCGGCGAAATCCGCGAGCTCTTATCCAGCAGAGTCCCGTCCAGATCGGAAACATATAAAGTCTTATTCATCGGCATCAACTTCTTCAGAGGCAACATCCCCCCTCATTCACTCACAAAATTATTCATTTTACCCGAAAAAGCCCCTCCCGATTTCAACAAATTATTCACACCGAGGGTAGCGCTGATGCGTCAGAGCAGGGGAATCTGGATTTCGAATGTGGTAGCTATGCCGGGGTCGGAGTGGCTGACGAAGATGCGGCCGCCGTGGTATTGCTCGATAATGCGTCGGGCGAGGGTGAGGCCAAGTCCCCAGCCTCGCTTTTTCGTTGTGTGTCCCGGCTCAAATACTCGTTTGAAGTTTTTGCGCGATATGCCCCGGCCGGTATCGGCGACGGTTATTATTGCCGTGTCTTTGCGCCGCTTCATGTCGACGGTTATTGCGCCGCGACCGTCTATCATGGCGTCGACGGCGTTCTTGATAAGATTTTCCATTACCCACTGCAGTAGCGGCGGCGACACTTCGGCCTCGAGCGGTGTGTCGGGCCGGTGCAGGGTCAGGGTGATATTGGGCGATATGCGCGATTTCATGTAGTCGACGGCCTCGCCTATGGTGCGTCGCAGATCGGTGCGCTCCATCGCGGGGGGCGAACCGATTTTGGAGAAGCGTGAGGCTATCGTCTCAAGGCGACGCACATCCTTGTCCATCTCGTCGGTTATTTCGGGAGCGATGCCTGAGTCGCGCATCAGCTCGACCCACGCCATGAGCGACGATATGGGGGTGCCGAGCTGATGGGCGGTCTCTTTCGACAGTCCGACCCACACCTTGTTTTGCTCGGCGCGTTTCGACGATGCAACGGCGAAATAGACTATGGCAACAAATGCCGCCATCATTGCAATCATTATGTAGGGATAGATACTCAGCGCCCGCAGCAGCCGTGAGTCCTGATAATATAGGTGTTGCACCGTCGATGGCGCTATGAGTATATGAATCACATGGCCCGACTCACGCAGGTCGTCGAGCCGTTGGCGCAGGAAAGCGGTGTTGGCCGGCGATATGTAGAGGGCGCTTGTGGTGTCGACGGGCTCAGGCAGCTCGAAGTTGCGGTGGAGGAGTATGTTGCCGGCATCGTCGGTGAGCAGTACGGGTATGGTGGTGTTGGACTCGATGATTTCAAGCAGGAAGTCAAGCTGACGGTTGTCGGGGTCGCGGTCGTTGTCTGATTCGAGTGTGAGTATCTGTTTGGTGGCGTCGGCCCATATCTGCATGCGGGTGCGTTCCTGCTCGGCCACACCTGCGGCCAGCGAATTGACAAACAGCAGAAATCCTGCCACAATCGCTAACGAGGCTATCAGAAACAGGGCGGTGCCGTGGCGGCGGATGATGTGGGGGTTCACAGCGTCGATTGAGTTGTTGTTGGGGGATTAGAATAGCGTGCGGAGCACTTCGAGCGACTTCAGCGAGCCGAGTGAAGCCACATGGAGTGAATAGTAGTCGAGAATCAGGTCGAGAATCCGTGCGCGTTCGGCGCGGGTCATGCGAAACATGTGGAGGTTGGCCGCTGTCATGCGGCTCAGTCGTGCGACGGCTTCCGAATCGGCAGCATTGAGAAAGTGGCGGTGGAGGGGAGGGGTCATGCGGAAGCGGCCTTCGGCCATGTCGAAAATCATGCCGGGGCGATAGTCGTCGGTGCGTGGGTCGATTCCGATGAAACGTCCCAGACCCATCAGCATCATGATGTGGAAATTGGCCGTGCGCTCCGTGGGCAGGGCGGCGAGCACTTCCATGCAGTTGTAGATGTAAGCAAACAGGCTTTCATCGGGCCCGCTCTCGCGAAGCACCGACCCGAGTACCTCGGCCGTGAACATGGCCAGCGAGCTTTTCATCGGATTGATGTGAATCGAAGCTGTGGCAGTAGACATGGGCCGCGGTTCGTGCATCAGCATAATGTCGGTACCCCGACGCGTCTCGGCCATGCACTCCACGGCGCTCAACGGCATCAGCAGCGCACGGCGTCTGACCGACTCGCGGCCGCCTCCGGCTCCTACGGCAAACGCCACACGGCCTGCCTCAAGCGAGTAGGCTATGAGTATCGAGCTGCGGTCATTGTGTTTGATTGTTCGCAGAGCTATTATGTGCATAGGTGTCTTCACGTCTGACAAATTTAGCACATATTATTATAACATGGCTTACTCTGCCCGGAGCTATGGCTGAAATTGGCCCAAAATGATAAAAAAAGATTCAAATATTTGTGCGATTGAAAAAAACAGCCTATATTTGCACTCGATTTTGCGCAAGGCGCTATTTCATCGGCCCATTCGTCTATCGGCTAGGACGCAAGATTTTCATTCTTGAAAGAGGAGTTCGATTCTCCTATGGGCTACTAAATAATCAATTAACAACGTACATCCAGAAAAAGCAATGGCAAACCATAAATCATCGCTTAAAAGAATCCGTCAGACTGAGTCGCGTCGTCTTCGTAACCGCTACTATGCAAAGACCTGCCGCAACGCCGTTCGCAATCTCCGCAAGATGACCGACAAGGCAGAAGCAGAAGTGGCACTCGTGAAAGTGACCGCCATGCTCGATCGCCTCGCCTGCAAAAATACTATTTCCAAGAACAAGGCTTCCAATCTTAAGAGCAAGCTCCAGCGCCACGTCAACAAAATCTCTGCCTGAGATTGACCGAACTGCGCTGATTGGGCCCTGCGGGGCTCCACGGAAGTAGATTCCGGCCCATTCGTCTATCGGCTAGGACGCAAGATTTTCATTCTTGAAAGAGGAGTTCGATTCTCCTATGGGCTACTCCCATAATAACACAAACCGCAAAACGACTGCATTGCGCCGTGAGGCGCGATGCTTTTTTTCGTTTGCGTCGCGCCCGGAAAATCGCTACATTTGTACTGTAAGAAACTGATATGGCTACTGTCGATTCCCTAACGTGGCAGCTTCTAGAAGATGAGGCCGCCAAAATCAATTCTCCCGAGTTTATATCTGCCGACCCGGTGCAGTTTCCGCGCCGCTTCGACCGGCTGCAGGATATTGAAATCGCCGCATTGCTTTGCTCATCGATAGCTTGGGGCAACCGCACCATGATATGCCGCGATTGCGACCGCATGCTTGCCCTGATGGGGCATGACCCTTACAATTTCGTTATGGAGCGGGGCTATGAAGATCTGCCGGACATGAACATTCACCGCACATTCTTCGCTCGCAATCTCCGTCACTTCCTTCGCGGTCTCCATCTGCTGTATTCGCGCTACGGCTCCATCGATGAGTTTGCGGCCCGTACGTCTGTCGGCGCCTCCGAATTTCCCGCCTGGGCTCTGGCGGAAGGTTTGAACGGTATTCTTGCTGAAGCCAACGACGGCGTGGGCGACAGCCGATGTCTGCCGCTCAACCTCACTACAACAGCCCTGAAGCGCCTTAATATGGCGCTGCGCTGGCTTGTGCGCGACGATGGCATTGTCGATATGGGTGTATGGAAATCGCTCAGACCTTCGCAGCTCTATATCCCGCTCGATGTCCATGTGGGCAACACGGCCCGGGCTCTCGGCTTAATTGACCGCAAGGCCAACGACCGGCGCACCGCCGTAGCGCTGACCGAGCAGCTTCGCTCCCGTCGTCCCGACGATCCGGTGTGGTTTGACTACGCTTTGTTCGGTATCGGCGTCAATAAGAAATTGTAAGAGACGACAGTTTCAAAAAAATAAATCGGATGGGCTTCGCGATATGCTCGCGGGGCCCATCCGTTAATGCGTTAGCTTGTCAGGTCGATTACTTGTCGGCCTTGATTTTCTGGAGCTGGCGGTCGATTGCTTCCAGCGCGGTGTCGGTTGCTTCCTCAAATGTATCGGCGGTCTTGGTAGCTACCTGCTCGCCGTGCTGAGGTACGATAGCTTTTACGGTCACTTCTTTGTTCTGGGCCGTTTCGGGCTTGATTAAGCGCAGGTTCACTGCTATATAGTCAATCATCGGATAACGGCGGGCCAGACGGTCGGCTTTTTTCTGTACGAAGTCCTGCAGCTGCTGCGAGGCATCGAAGTGGATGGACTGAATTCTGATTTCCATAATTAATGTTTTTGTGCACGGGGGTGTGCGAGTTGATAATTTCGTTTCAGGTCTTTATATGACACATGCGTGTAAATCTGCGTTGTCGCTAACGATGAGTGGCCCAGAAGTTGCTGCACCGAGGTTATGTCGGCTCCGCCGTTGAGCATGTCGGTGGCGAAGGAGTGGCGCAGCACGTGGGGACTCAGTCGTGCGGCGTGAACGTTGCCTTGCAGGGCCCGATGCACTACCGTGTAGATTTGTCGGCGTGAAAGCGGCCGTCCGTCGGGGCGGAGCAGCAACTGTGGCGCGGCATCGGCTATGTTTTCGCGCAGTCGCCGGAAGTCTTCAATCGCTGATGCGAGTTTCGGCCCGAAAGGTACTATTCGTTCTTTATTACGCTTTCCGAGCACTTTTAGTTCACCGCGATTGGTGTCAATATCGCTATCAAGGAGCGTCATCAGCTCCGAACATCGTATGCCTGTCGAATAGAATATGTCGATTATCAGTCGGTTGCGCACCTCGATGTAGTCGTCGGGATTTTCTGCTTCGCTGTCGAGCAAAGCAGCCGTTTCGGCCGGACGGATATTTACCGGCAAGGTGGCCGGCATGCGGGGAAGCATCAGATCGGCTGCCGGATTTTCCTTCAGTCCGTGGCGCTTCATCATGAAGTGGAAAAATGAGCGGAGGCTCTGTATCTTGCGTCGGAGCGAGCGCGGGCCGATGCCCTGGCGGGATAGCGAGGCTATCCATAGTCGCAGGTCCGATACAGTAGCCGTCTCCGGCCGCAGGTCGAAGCGGCCGCTGTCGGTGGCAAAAGCGGCCCACTGATTGAGGTCGGTGCGGTAGGCGCTGACAGTCAGTGGCGATGCGCCCTGCTCGGCCTGTAGGTATCTTAGAAACTCATTAATCATCTTCCGCAAGTTAGGCTAAATTTACCGAATTAACAACTTTACCGGTAAAAAAGTGTGTTTTCCCCGGGATTTTACGTCGGATTTTCTGCGATTGCCGTATAGTAAAATAGAAGCGGCGACCCATTGCTATGAGTCGCTGGCTTCTTATGTGGCTGTGTAAGTAGTGCTCTGTCGCGCCGGCCTTATGTCTCGGCGTAGCGGCGTGAGAGCAGAGAAGGCACGCTGATTAGTCTTCTACGGCGCGGAGCTGCTGCACGTAGATAGCTTTCATCATTTTTTTGCGGTTGGTGACCGAAGGCTTCTGGAAAGCCTGACGGGCACGAAGCTCTTTTACGATGCCGGTTTTCTCAAATTTGCGTTTGAACTTCTTTAAAGCTCTTTCGATGTTTTCGCCTTCTTTTACTTGTACGATAATCATTTTTTAGTTGTTATTTTGAGGTATTTAATATCTTGTTGTGCGAATTGCGCGGCAAAATTACGCATTGTTTTCCTAACACACAAACTTTTTCAACTCTAATTTCGGCTATAAATTTCCCCGCAGGCATTGCAATTTAGGTGAAACCGCTATAATTTTGCGAGCGTAATCCGCGCCGCACGTCTGCCGGTCGGCACACGGGCGCGGTGGCAGGCTAAGTTATAACCAAAATAATCATAGAATATGAAAATTATCAAGTTGATTTTTGCAGCTGCGGTCGTGAGTATGGCGTTGGCCTTCAGTTCTTGCGGCAAGTCGGTTACATCCGATAGCAGCAATCAGGCGGAAGCTACCGATGATTCTCCGGCCATGAAAGCCATGAAGACACAGGTGGAGCAGCTCAAGGCGTCGCTTCCCGTCGACATGCAGGATGGCCTTAAGATGACCGACGTCGAACTGAGCGACGGTTATCTGACGTTCACCTGTCAGTATCCCGCCGATATCGATTTCGATGTTCCCCAGGATGAATCGGTAAAGAAAAGCATAGTCGGTGGCCTGCCACGTCCTACGCTCCGGATGCTCAAGAATCTGGAGTTAGGTATCAAATATATCTACGTTCAGGAAGGCGAGGGCGGTAAGGAGCAGACGTTGGCCGTCACGCCCGAAGAAATAAGCTCCTATCTCAACTGATGATGTCCTGTTTGCATCAGAATTCAAATTAATAATTAATATAAAGTTATGTTACAGCGTCAACTTTCATTCAAAGAAGCCGTTATCCGTGCAATCAAGGATAACTACTGCAATTTCGAGGGTCGCGCCTCGCGTTCTGAGTACTGGTGGTATTGCCTATTTGCTTTCATTCTGAGCGTGGTTATCGGCGCCATCTTCTCATCGAGCCAGACTGCTTACGCCATCGTTGGCGGCATCGTGAATCTCGCCCTGCTTCTGCCGAGTCTCGGTCTGTGTGTGCGCCGTCTTCACGACATAGGCAAAAGCGGATGGTGGATTTTCCTTGCGCTTGTCCCGGTGATTGGTGCCATTGTGCTCATCATCTGGTTCTGCCAGGAAAGTCAGCCTCAGACCAACGCTTACGGACCCGTGCCTAATCTTGAAAACTGATTTACTGAATAACTCAAAGTCGGGTGGAAATCTCTGCGGAGATTTCCACCCGACCGTTTTTTTATAATCGCTAAATTATCTATTTTAGCTATTTTGGTTTTGTGCTGATTAATCAGAATCCGACTCTGACGCCGACTTTGGCTATGCCTTGCACTCCGTAGCCGGCCTCGGCAAACACACCTGCAGCATGGGCGAAGTCCCACTGCACGCCTATAGGGTTGATTTGAAATGCGCAGCCCGTGCGGTTCCAGGAGTCGCGGTTATCGGGCGAATAATAGCTGATGAGCACACCCACGCCGGCATGGGAGTAGAGCGTGAGCGCACCGCGCTGCATCCACTCGTAGCGGGCGTTGACCATCAGGCCATGCCACGCTATGTCGCCGCTCTTGCCATGAGGATTTAACTGCTTGCTCGAATCGCTCGAATAAGTGTAGCTCATTCCGAGCCATAGAGCGGGGGTGAAGCGGTGGTCGATGGTGAAATTGACTGTGCCCCACGTCTGGCCCAATCCGTCCCAATGGTCGTGGTAATACGGAATCTGACTCATGGCCGGAAGAGCGCCGTAGCTCACGCTCACTTCTGTGGTGCGGTTTTCTGTCGATGTCTGAGCCGTGCCGGTGAGGGTAGCTGCGGCCACAAATAGCGGTAATATAAAGCTTTTGATACTCATAATGGAATCTTTTTTAATTTTATAACAAATAAAGTAGCCAAAATTCATTTCCGCCCCCGAAAAAAAGCGTAACTTCGCGAATAGGAAGCTGCCATTCGCCTCGACCGTGCGCCGTAGGCGGCAGTCATTTCCTCCATAACCGAATTATCATATTTACCTAAACACCAACCATAGATAACATGAAAAAACATCCTAAAATCGGTATTCGTCCTACCATCGACGGCCGTCAGGGCGGCGTTCGCGAAAGCCTCGAAGGCAAAACAATGGCTCTTGCTCAGGCTGTAGCAAATCTTATCACAGAGAATCTCCGTCACGGCGACGGCACGCCCGTAGAGTGCGTCATTGCCGACACCACAATCGGTCGCGTAGCCGAAAGCGCTGCTTGCGCCGAAAAGTTCGAGCGCGAGGGCGTAGGCGCTACCATCACCGTCACCTCCTGCTGGTGCTACGGTAGCGAGACCATGGACATGAATCCCTACTGGCCCAAGGCTGTATGGGGCTTCAA
>CAYUYQ010000023.1:0-19582 GCA_964449335.1 uncultured Bacteroides sp.
CATGGGCGGTACAAGCTATGGCGAGGAATCCTATATTAAGTGTGACTAGTGGCCGTCGGGCAGATAGCTCACTCCGCGTTTCTTTTTCCATATCTGAATCGGGAAGATTGCCGTGGCGCCGTTGCCCACACCCTCATAGGTGGAGTTAAGGAGCTCGCGAATCACGCAGCGCCCCTCGGCCGAGGTGTCGGTGCCGTAGTTGATTGAGCTGAACACAACCTGATTTCCGCCGCGCGAGTGAATGGTGTTCATGTTGTGGATGAAGGCCTCCATCGACTGATGTACGCGGTCGACGGTCTTGTTGATGGCGTGCTGGAGCAGACGGTCGTCGCCTTCAAGCGCGTCAAGTGACTTTTTGAGATAGTCCTCAAACTCCATATTATAATAGCGCGAGAGGTCGCGACCTGTCAGCGATTCGAGCTGTTTGACTTCCTCGATAAACGAGGAGCGCACAAACGGAGCAAGATAGAAATCGAATGCGGGTATAGCCTGGCCGCCGTGCATCTCGTTCTGAGCCGTCTCAAGCGATATGCAGCAGATGATGCTGGCTGTCTCGATGCGTTTTGCCGGACGCGACTCGCCGTGACCGGCCGAGAAGCCGTAGGTCAGAATTCGGTCCATGGGATGCTGCACGCAGGTGAGGCTCTTCGTGGGGTAGTAGTCTTTGTCGTGGATATGGAGATAGCCGTCGCGCACAGCCTCGCGGGCTTCCTGCGACAGAAGATAGTCATCGACAAACGGTTTGGTGGTCTCGCTCGCAAACTTCATCATCATGCCGGCGGGCGAGTCGGTGTTCATATTGGCGTTCTCGCGGGTGATGTCGTTGCTTTTAGCCTCGATTATCTCCAGAAACATGTCGCGGGTTTTTGCGCGGCGGGCAATACTGCGCTGGTCGCGGTAGGCGATATAGCGCTTTGCAACCTCCTTACGGGGAGAGTTCATCAACTCTACTTCTACACGGTCCTGAATGTCTTCGACGGTCATACGTTCATTGCCGGTCATGCCTATGCGGTCGGCTATTTTCTGGATTAGTGCTTCGTCTTCGCCGCACTCAGTCTGGAGCATGGCCTTACGGATTGCAGCTTTGATTTTTTCTTCGTTATATCCTACAACGCGTCCGTCGCGTTTGATTACAGTCTGAATCATGGGGTTGGTGAGTTGATGTGTGAGGGTGTTGAAAAATGAGGATTGAAATAGCTTTTATTTTTGACGCTGCAAAGTTGTGGATTTAGTTTAGATCACACAAATAATAGCATGATTATTTTTGTTAAAAGTTACGTTTTGGATAACTTTTGTCATTTTGGAAAAATGTAATCTATTGAAGCGCAGTGTGATAGCTTTGAGTTTTGGAAAACTTTTCATCAAAATGATTTTTTGAAGTTGCTCGCAATATGTTACGCTGTCTGATTTTTAAAGATTTACAATTATTCTTGTTATATTTGCATCTGCAATAAAAAACTACTGGTGAGAATGAAGCATTTTGTATCGTCGCCGCAGGTTGCACTGGCGCGTATTCTGGCGTATCATGGCGTGAGACAGGCGGTAGTCTCTCCGGGCTCCCGCGACGCTTCGCTTATTGAGGCTCTTGAGCTGTCGGGACATTTCGGGATAACGCGGGTGGTCGATGAACGGACTGCCGGATTTGTGGCTCTCGGTATGGCCTTGGTTTCAGGAGAGCCCGTGGTGCTCGTATGCACTTCGGGCTCGGCGTTGCTCAACTATGCTCCTGCCGTTGCCGAGGCGTTTTACCGCGAAATCCCTCTGATTGTCGTTTCGGCTGACCGCCCCGCTGAGTGGATTGACCAGAACGACTCGCAGACGCTGCGCCAGCCGGGCGCGCTTGCCAACATCGTCAAAGCATCATACACAATCAGTGCAGGAGTGTCGGTTGACGGCCCGTGGGCTACCAACCGCGTGCTCAACGACGCTATGCTGACGGCACTCGCCGCGGTGCGCGGGCCAGTGCATATCAACGTCCATCTTCCCGACTGTGCTGCTGAAGGGATGGATTTCAATCAGTCCGACGATGAAGTGAGGATGATTGATGTGCTTCAGTCGCGTCGTGATATAACCTATAATGATGCCGGTAGTCTTGCCCGGATAGTGGCCGCAACATCGAGGGTGATGGTTGTTTGCACATGCCGCATGCCCGACAATTCGCTGAACAAAGCTCTCAATTTGCTCGCTTCACGCGATAATGTCGTTATCGTGGCAGAGCGTGTGGCTAATATACAGGGGCGACATCTGGTCTACTCTCCCGAGTCGGTAATTGCCTCGATTGAGCCTTCCGAACAAGAGGCAATGGCACCCGAGTTGCTGATAACTATCGGCGGCGCCCCCATATCGAGTCGTCTTAAGACATTCTTGAGAAGACATTGCCCCGCCCGGCACTGGAATATAGGATATACGCGCGCCGTAACCGATTGCTACGAATCACTCACACTGAGGATTGAGGCCAATCCGGCTATGGTTGTCTCTCGCATAGCCGCCATAGCATCAAAGATGCCCACGCGCAGCGATTACTTCATGAAATGGAACATTGCGGTCGCGCGCACCGAAAGCCTAACCCGTGCCTTCGCTTCACGCGCCCCCTGGAGCGATTTCAAGGCAATGGACTTTATTGCGTCGCATATTCCCTCGCGATGGAATGTGCAGCTTTCCAACGGTACGGCAATCCGGTATTTTGAATTTCTTGCCAAAGGACGCTATCACCGCGTGGACTGCAACCGTGGGGTGAGCGGTATCGACGGCTCTACATCGACCGCCGTGGGCGCGTCGCTCGCGTATGGCGACACAACTCTGCTGATAAGCGGCGATATGAGTGCCGCCTACGATTTGGGCGGATTTGCGTTAATGGGAGCGTCGCCAAGAATGAAGATGGTCGTTCTGTGCAATGGCGGAGGCAATATATTCCGGATAATCCGGGCCACACGCTCGCTCAGTGTCTGCAATCCTTATCTTGCCTCGATGCCGGAGCTGCCGCTGGCGGCGCTGGCGGCGGCCTACGGTCTGAGCTATTATGAAGCGGCCGACGCCGCCGGGCTGAAAGCTGCCTGGACCGAATTTGTCAACGACGAAAAGCCGGCGCTACTTGCGGTTGTCACCGACGCCGAAGTCTCGGCAGCGACATTCGCAGATTATTTCGCATTTTTGAAAAATAAATAATATAACCTGATATGGAAAAAAGAGAATGGAAAACCATCAAGAAGTATGACGACATACTTTTTGAGCAGTTTGAAGGCATTGCCAAGATAACGATAAACCGACCGCAAGTGTACAACGCTTTCCGTCCGCAGACCAACCGCGAAATGCTTGACGCCATGGCCTATTGCCGCGAGGCCAACGATATAGGCGTGGTTGTGCTCACAGGCATCGGCGATAAGGCGTTCTGTTCGGGAGGCGACCAGAAGGTGAAAGGTGTCGGAGGTTACATTGACGAGAACGGTGTGCCCCGTCTAAACGTGCTCGACCTTCATAAAGCTATCCGCTCTATCCCGAAGCCGGTAATCGCTATGGTCAACGGATATGCTATCGGTGGCGGTTGCGTGCTCACCGTGGTGTGCGACCTCACTATCGCGTCGGAAAATGCCCGTTTCGGCCAGACAGGACCGAAAGTCGGCAGTTTTGATGCCGGATTTGGATCGACTTATCTTGCAAGATGTGTCGGTCAGAAGAAAGCCCGCGAAATATGGTTTCTTTGCCGTCAGTACACGGCCCGTGAGGCCGAACAGATGGGAATGGTCAACAAAGTGGTGCCTCTCGAACAGCTCGAAGACGAGACGGTCGAGTGGTGCCGCACGATTCTGAAGCGCAGCCCGATGGCTGTGCGTATGATTAAGCGTGCGCTCAATGCCGAACTCGACGGACAGCGCGGCATGATGGAGTTTGCCGGCGATGTCACGCTTCTCTATTATCTTATGGAGGAGGCACAGGAAGGCAAGAACGCTTTCCTCGAAAAGCGTGAACCCGATTTCGGAAAATTCCCGAAATTCCCGGGCTAATCATGCTCAAGGCCGAGTGGACGCGCTATACGCTGAGGTTTCGCTTTACGGCGATAACCTCGCGCGAGCGCATGAGCGAGAAACTCACGTATTTCGTGAGGGTGACAGACACAGCCTGTCCCGACCGGGTCGGGGTGGGAGAGTGCGCGCTCTTCCGCGGACTCAGTGCTGACGACACGCCCGACTATGAATCGGTGCTTGATGGAGTATGTCGCAACCTCGAGCGTTTTCCCGAAGCTATGCCCGAAGGCTATTCATCGATAAGATTCGGACTCGAAACAGCGCTTGCCGATTTGAAAACCGGTGGCGATATGAAGCCGTTTCCGGGGCGATGGGCCGACGGGCGGAGCGAAATCGCGATAAATGGACTTGTGTGGATGGGCACGCGTGAAGAAATGCACCGCCGCATAGAGGAGAAACTGCGCGCGGGCTTCAGATGCGTCAAACTGAAAATCGGTGGCATAGATTTCGACCGTGAGGTAGAGCTGCTTGCCGGTATCCGCGACCGTTTCAGTGCCAATCAGCTCGAGTTGCGTCTGGATGCCAATGGAGCCTTCACACCCGAGAACGTTCTGAAGCGTCTCGACACGCTGTCGAAATTCAGTATCCACTCCATAGAGCAGCCTATAAAGCCGCGTCAATGGGAGGCGATGAGCCGCATCTGCCGCCAATCGCCTATCGATATTGCTCTCGACGAAGAATTGATTGGCTTGACCGACCCTGACGAAATGGCCCGCATGCTCGACGCCATCTCTCCGCGCTATATCATTCTGAAACCGGCCCTGTGCGGAGGATTCTCCGGCGCTGACCGGTGGATTGAACTCGCCGCCGACCGTGGCATAGGATGGTGGGCGACTTCGGCTCTTGAGTCAAATGTCGGGCTTAACGCTATAGCTCAATGGGTATCTCAAAAAAATCCGACGATGCCGCAGGGACTCGGTACGGGAGCGCTGTATCACAACAATATTCCGTCGCCGTTGCGTCAGGAGCGCGATGTGTTGCTGACGGATGTTCACGGCGAGTGGGATTTGTCTGTTCTTGAATCTCTGTCATGGAACTGATTGGCTTTACTGACGGGTGTCTGCCTTTTCTCGGGCAGTGGAACGATGTTTCCACCGATTACATCGAGGCGCATACGTCAGGCTCTACCGGCACACCGAAGGAAATACGGTTGTCGAAAGCCGACATGCGGCTCTCGGCGCGCTCTACAAACCGGTTTTTCGATATCAGTCCTGATTCGGTGCTCCATCTGCCGCTTTCGCCTGACTATATTGCGGGAAAGATGATGATTGTGCGGGCCCGTGAAGCCGACTGCTGTCTGATTGTGGAGAAACCTGGAAGTGAGCCGTTGCGCGATTATCGCGGTCCGGATATAACGCTTTCGGCTGTGGTGCCGTCGCAGGTCGACGGACTGCTTGACGGCGACGGATGGCGACGTGTCGGCAATCTGATAATCGGAGGTGCTCCATTGTCGGTCGAACGCGAGGACGCCGTAATCCGTCGAGGAATCAGAGCCTACGCAACGTATGGCATGACCGAGACATGCAGTCATGTAGCGCTGCGTCGACTCGGCGATAAAGAGTTTGTCGGATTGCCGGGATTCGAGTTTTCGGTTGATTCGCGAGGCTGCCTCGTGATCGATGGCGAGGGGTTCACGTTTGGGCGAATCGTCACAAACGATTTGGTAGAGCTGAACGGACATGATGCTTTCCGCTGGCTCGGCCGGGCCGATAATGCCATTAATTCGGGAGGAATCAAAGTGATTCCCGAACTGATTGAGGCGCAGATTGCGCCGTTGATGGGGCATGTGGCGTTTTACGTCACATCGCGTGCAAGTGAGAAGTGGGGCGAGGAGATTGTAATGATGGTCGAGGGCGACGATGCGGTTGTCAGCCGCGCGATGCTCCGCAATCTGCTTGGACCGAAGATTTGCCCGAAAGAGATTATATGCGTGCCGCAGTTTGAGCGCACCGCTTCCTCAAAGGTTGTCCGAAGGAAACTGTAGCGACGGGATGAACTCGGCCCAAATTAAAGCGCGAGCAATGCTTCAACCTGGGGGAGAACCGCTTGGGCACCGTCGTTGTTGATGATGCGTTTCTTTAGCTGCGGGATAGCCGTTTCCTCAGCTTTCTGAGACTCTATTCGGCGTTCAATTTCCTCGCGCGATAAATTGTTGCGGCGCATCACGCGCTCGATTCTGATCTCTTTCGGAGCAGTAACTTCCCATATTTCATCCACAAGTGTGTCCATGCGGCTCGCATGAAGGATAGCTGTCTCCACAAAGCAGATTTCACGACTCTTGCTCCAGTCGGCGAAATCATTGCGCACATGGGTGTGGACTATTGCGTTGAGCGCTTCGAGAGCCTCGGCATCCGAAAAGACATGGGCGCCAAGCACGGCGCGGTCGATTCCCGACGAGGTGACGGCTGCAGGGCAAATATCCGTAGCGATGGCTCGCCTTATGCTCTCGCTCCCGTCCATAATCTGTCGCGCACGCGAATCGCAGTCGTAGACTTCAAAGCCCATGCAGGTAAGGACGCGCGATACTACGCTCTTACCCGAACCGATTCCTCCGGTTATTGCTATTATTCGTGTCATTCTTTTCGGAGAGTCTGGAAGATGTATTCGACGCTGTCGGGGTGGAGCATAACGTTGTGGTAGATATCCGGGATGAGCGATGGCTTAACGGGCGTTTTAGGCTTGGTCAGGTCAAGTGTCGAGGCGTCGATTGTCACTCTGATGGGATAGTCGTCGTTGTAGGCGCTCATCGGCACAAGATAGCTTACTTCGACCATTGAGGGGAAAGTCACAAGTTGGCGGCCTTCGGGCAGATTCTTCACTTCAATCGCTACGGTGCGGCGCTTGGAAATCAGCGGTTCTACAGGGACGGTGACTTTTACGCGGGCCGGAATGATGCGCATTCCCGGCAACTGTTTTACCTTGAGGTCGAACACTGTGGTATCGGTCAAATCCGTACCTCTCACCGGTTCGGTCTCAATCTGCTTGAGCCCCGGAGGAATGGGCATGGTTGAGTAGACTCGCACGGAGTCGAAGTTGGTGGTAATCTTACCGGAGATTATGCTTTGTAGCGAAGGGGTGACGGTAAGATTGATTTTCAGCGGCAGGACCTTGCCCGGAGACGTAGTGAACGCTGCAAAAATCGAGTCAGGCCGGAAGCTGACAATCTGCACAGCCTGACCGAGATATTCGTGGAGGCGGCTGTCAATCTTCATTTTCGACAGTTCGAAAGTGTTGTCGGGGGTGGTATAGTCGGGAAACTTCAGTTTCATCACCGGAGTGCGTCCGCCCCAGAAGCGAATGAGCTGAGAGCCTTTGGCCTGCACCATGACATTGATGGTGCGCGGAACGTTGCCGATAATCACCACCGAGTCGGGAACATTGTCAATCTCAACGGGAATCTCGTAGTCGCGTTGCACCTCGTTGTCGAGCGACAGAAAAATCCAGAACATGAAAGCCACACACACGCACATGAAATAGAGTATCACGTTGCGTCCCTTGGTCGAACGCAATGCCAGTTTGCACTCAAGCATAAATTTCAGGACTGAGGGCGGTAGTTTCATTGTGGTGTAAGGGCTTTTGATTTAACGGTTCAAGCCCGAAAGGCTTCTATCGGGCCATCCGGGCTTGAATGGAATGTCGGTCAGCGGTTGCGCGAAATCAGTTATTAGCTTTCTTTTCAGCTTCGGCATCGGCCTGAGCCTCGATAGCCGAGGGATATACGGAGCCTTTGTCGATTGTAATGACGGTGTCGCGTGCAATCTCAAGGTCGAAAGTGGTTTCGCGCACTTTGCGGATTTTGCCATAGATACCGCCGGCGGTAACTACGTTGGAGCCTACGGTAAGGCTCTCGCGGAATTTCTTGATTTCCTTCTGTTTCTTCTGCTGCGGACGAATCATGAAGAAATAGAATATTACGATGATTGCTACAATCATCAGGATGTTCATGAGGCCTGCATTGTCGCCGGCCTGGAGAAGAATCATTGCATGCATGACGGTATAGGTGTTAAGCGTTGATATTTACTGTTCGTTCAGCAAATATAGTGTTTATAATTTAATTTTTCAGAAGTTTTCCTTCCTTTTTGAGATAGTTGATTACCGAATATAGTATGCCGTTGATAAACTGGCCGCTTTTAGAGGTGCTGTAGCAGTTGGCAATCTCGATATATTCGTTGAGAGTGACCGGCACGGGAATCGAGGGGAAGTTGAGCAGTTCGGAGATTGCCGTACACATAATCACGACGTCCATAAACGCCAGACGCTCCGGATCCCACTGCTTTTCGTTGATAAATCTATCGATGTAGCTGCGGTAGGTGCTGTAGTTCTCGACCGTGTCGACAAACAGTTCGCCACCGAAGCGCGCGTCTTCTGCATCTTTGAATTTCGGTAGGAGCTCTACCGGCGAGTCGGGCGAGAGCGATATGCGTTTGATGGTTTTGATGACGAATGTCCCTATGATATCGACATCATCGTTCCAATACACTGACTTCAATTCGATTGCTTCGGCCAGAATGTCGGAGGGGAGAATGATGTTTTTAATCACCGAGCGCCAGAAGTCGCAGTCTTTTTCGTAGTCGGTCGATGGCGCGGCCATATAGTTGGCGTAGATATCGCTTGCGAGCACTCGGTCGAGGAGCAGTTTGAGTGTCTCGGAACCGTCGTCCCACGTGATTGGATTATTTTTCAGATATTCCTGAATCTCAGTGCTTGACTCGAGACGACCAATCAGGGCATTGTCGACGAAGCGTGTATCAGGGTTGAGGTCTTCGGCTGTGGGAAGATATTTATGGCGTGCATTGTCGAGGCGGCGGTCCTGCAGGCGAGTGAGTTCGACCGGGAGCAGGAGCAATGCGAAGTAGAGCTCGCGGGCTTTGTCGAGCGAGCGCTCGAGCGAGTTGCGGGCCTCGACAAACATGGTGCGGGTGTCGGAAAAACCTTCGAGAGTGCCGACGAGCATGCGGAATGCGTGTTCATAGCCTGCAATCGTGAAGTCGGGGTTGGTGCGTGCCGCAGCCAGGAGTTCGGGGCTTTTCTCAAAAATCGAGCGGATGATAACGACCCAGAATGTCACATCGTCTTTCATCGACATATCTTTAGTGCGGATATAGCTGCGGTAGGCGCTCGATTGTGTTATCTGGCTGTAAAGAGCGAGAGCGGCGTCATTGAACACCTCCGACTGGGCTGCACGGCGGAAGATAACCGAGCGCACGTTGACGTCGCTGAAAAGCGAGCGCACCATTTTTCCGGCCGAAAGATACTTGTTGTCGGTGATTGCTGCAACCATTTTCTCCGAACCGGCGAGACGATAGCCCGAAATTCGCAGAATCAGCAGCAGGAGGTCAAGATAAAGCGAATAGGCATAACGTTTGTCGCGCGATTCCGACTCGGGAGCGGATTCAATCTGGAAATCATTCTGAGTCAGAAGATAACTATAGAGAATCTGAATGACTTTGATTCTAATCAATACTCGATTTATCATGACATTAATGTTCTAATTGTTTTTTACACCGCAAAATTACACAAAAAAACCGTCTCAAAGTTTTTTTGCGTGAAAAAACTTAATAACGCTTGTATAATTGTGTAGTCATAGTAACTCCACCGGATACAAAACAAGAGGCTGTCTAATCCTGTTAGACAGCCTCTTATGTGTTGTAGATTGTGGTATTCCGTGTCAGGATTGGGGGGTGTCGGCCGGTTTTTGGGGCATGTGGTTGAAGCCTTGGGCCACGAGGGGCATTTCGGCACCGTCGCGTGTGATCATGGCTTCGCCGAGTTCGGGACGGGTCATGTGGCCGATGACTTTTACGCCTTTTATGGCGCTTACTGCATCGTGCTGATGGAGAGGCACGGTGAACAGGAGTTCGTAGTCCTCACCGCCGTTGAGAGCTGCCGTCACGAGATTCATGCCGAGTTCTTCGGCCATAACGGCCGTCTGATAGTCGATAGGTATGCGGTCCTCGTAGATGCGGCATCCGGTGTGGCTGCTCTTGCAGAGGTGAAGCAGTTCCGACGAAAGGCCGTCGCTGATGTCAATCATCGAAGTGGGCACTATGCCGGCTTTGGCCAGCTCTGCGACAATATCGCGGCGAGCTTCGGGCTTGAGCTGACGCTCCACAAGATATTCCTTGCCGTCAAATTTGGGAATAAAGTCCTTGTCGCCGGCTGAGGCTGTCTTTTCGCGCTCGAGCAGCTGCAGGCCCATATAGGCTGAGCCGAGGTCGCCGGTCACGCAAATCAGGTCGGTGTCCTTGGCTCCCGAGCGTGTCACGGCTTTGCCGGGCTCCACGTCGCCGATGCAGGTGATGCTGATGACGAGGCCCGAGCGTGAGGCTGTGGTGTCGCCGCCCACAAGGTCTACACCATAGATTTCGCATGCCAGACGAATACCGGCATAAAGCGCCTCCATGTGTTCGACGGTGAAACGGGCCGAAACAGCGAGCCCGACGGTTATCTGGCGCGGTGTGCCGTTCATGGCGTAGATGTCGGAGAAATTAACCACGGCAGCTTTGTAGCCGAGGTGT
The DNA here is from genome assembly GCA_964449335.1 of uncultured Bacteroides sp. GTDB lineage: Bacteria > Bacteroidota > Bacteroidia > Bacteroidales > Muribaculaceae > Paramuribaculum. The sequence continues at coordinate 10,541 of CAYUYQ010000023.1, forward strand.
TTCAGTGGAACGTAGGTCAAATCGAAGTGAACGCCTTCGAGAAGCATATCAGTAGTCACGAGCACGTCGGTCGACGGATAGCGCGCCACTGCGCAATCGTCGCCTACGCCTGTAATGGTCGATGCGTTGACGGGCTTGATGCCGTCGGTAAGACGGTCGATGAGACCGAATTCGCCGATGCTTGATATTTCTGTTTCCATATCTTACGTTGCTATTGTCAGTCGGCGCGCTCTACGAGTTCACGCATGATTTCCATCATTTTGGGCTGGGCCTGCATAGCAGCTTTCTGCACTTCTTCGTGGGTGGGGACGTCCATCACCTCTTTTCCGCCGAGGTCGGTGATTACCGACACACCGAACACTTTAATGCCGGCATGATTGGCAACGATAACTTCGGGAACGGTCGACATGCCGACAGCGTCGCCGCCGATAATCCGGAAATATTCGTATTCGGCCGGGGTCTCGAATGTCGGTCCGGGAGTGCCAACATAGACACCGTGCATCACCCGGATGCCTTTCTCCTCGGCAACCTTATCGGCCAGAGCTACGAGCTCGTGGTCGTAGGCCTTGGTCATTGCGGGGAAACGCGGGCCGAGACGGTCGTCATTCTTGCCGCGCAGTGGATTCTCGGGGAAAAGATTGATGTGGTCGGTGATAATCATTATGTCGCCGACGCGAAATTCCTTGTTCATGCCGCCGGCGGCGTTGCTCACAAAGAGAGTCTTGATGCCAAGCGCTTTCATGACGCGCACTGGGAAAGTCACCTGCTTCATATCGTAACCCTCATAGTAGTGGAAGCGGCCCTGCATGGCCATGACCGGTTTAGAGCCGAGTTTTCCGAAGATAAGATTGCCGGAATGGCCCTCGACGGTCGACACGGGGAAGTTGGGAATCTCGGTGTAGGGCACTTTCTTCTGGTCGGTGATGTGGTCGACGAGTGCTCCGAGTCCGGTGCCGAGAATTATGGCTGTTTCAGGCATTTCACCGATTTTATTCTTGATATAGTCGGCGGTCTGCTGGATTTTTTCAATCATTATTCTTATGTTGTTTTAGTGTTATGACAGAGTGTTGTGGTTGTGGATATGGCGTTCGATTATCTCAGGCAGCTCGGAGCCATCGGAGTCGCGGAACACAACCTTTATCGGTATATAGTAGGCGCATTTGCGCAACTGAGCCGGGAAATATGGGTTGTTCATCAGCCTTACGGCGTCTTTTTCTGTAGTAATCATGATTTTACGCTGTCCAGGCATAGCTTCAAACTTGGCAAGAATCGATTTCATGTCGCCGTGGGTGAAATGATGATGGTCGGAGAAGCGACAAATCTTGAATTTCGCGCCAAACCGTCGGATATAGCGGGCGAATGGACGCGGATTGGCTACACCGGTGACGGCCAGCACTGTATCTTTGGCCGTAAGCGATTCGAGCTTGAAGTTGCGCGGAGCTTCGTCGGGAAAGAGCGGCTCCGGTGGCTCATAGGCATAGCTCGAGAAGAGCAACTGCTGGTATTTGAACAGTTCGAGGCGCTCCTTGAATATGCGGCAGTCCATCGGGGTCATTTCTTCCGGACACTTGGTGACAATAACTATATCGGCACGGTTGAGGGCCGACATCGGTTCACGAAGACGTCCGAACGGAAGCAGGTGGTCGAGAAACGCCGGGCGATTCCGCTCCATGAGCACAACCGAGACGGTCGGCTTAACGTAGCGATGCTGGAAAGCATCGTCGAGTACCATCAGGTTGATATCGGGATTGGCCTCGCGCATGGCGTTTATGCCTTTCACGCGATTTTCGCACACGGCCACAGTCACACCGCGCTTTCTGAACTTGCGGTAAATCTGGTAGGGTTCGTCGCCTATCGTGTCGGGCGTGCTGTGCTCGTTGGCCAGGACAAAGCCTTTGGTCTTGCGTTTATAGCCGCGGCTGAGTACACCAATTTTGTATTTCCCGCACAGAGCATCGACGATATACTCGGTGTGAGGGGTCTTGCCCGAGCCTCCCATCGAGAGGTTACCCACTACAATCACGGGGATGTCGAAACTTTTTTGTTTCAGAATTATCCCATGGTTGAACATGGCATTGCGCACCGACACTATCCAGCCGTAGATTTTGCTGACCGGATAGAGCACGAGAAAAGAAAGAATATTCCTTTTTGCCATTGTTCGGTGGGCTTTTCTTTTAATTGGTGCGTCTGTCTGTGAAAATTGCGGGATTATTGGATCATCATAACTTCCATGCGGCACTGGAGAGGGCTCATCTCGGAGAGTGCGCGGAGTTTGTAGTAGTAATCGGCGGCAGCTCCGAGCTCATGGCTGATAATCTTTGTCTCGAGGCTCTTGCGGAGAGTGCGCATCTGAGCCCAGATATTGTCGGAATTGTCGGGGTAGGCCACCACACGGCAATCATCTGTAGCATCGAGCTCGGCAGCCATATCGCTGATGGCAAGCTGGAGACCGCCCATCTTGTCGACAAGGCCGATTTCATGAGCGCTCGTGCCGTCCCACACACGGCCTTCGGCGATTGCGTATATCGAATCGACCGGCATGTGTCGACCGGCAGCGCACCGCTCGGCAAATAGCTTATAGCCGCGGTTGACGTAGCTCTGCATTGCATCGCGCTGAGGCTGCGGCATAGCTTTGAAGAATCCGGGGAAGTTGCCGGCGTTGGTAGCCACGGTTGCGGTGTGGACTCCGAGTTTATCGTTGAGCAGCTTCTGAGCGTTGGGGATGAGGCCGAAGATACCGATTGAGCCTGTGAGGGTCAAGGGCTCGGCGTAGATACGGTCGGCACCGCAGGAAATATAGTAGCCTCCCGATGCAGCCATATCGCCCATCGACACGTAGAATGGCTTGTCGGTCAGTTTTTTGAACTGCTGGAGAGCTTCCCAGATCTGTTCGGATGCGAAAGCGCTTCCACCGCCGGAGTTCACGCGAAGAATCAGACCATCGATATCTTCTTTCTTAGCGAGCTCGAGAATCTGGGGCACGAGGCGGCTTGAGGCTATGCCGTCATCGCCATCTTCGGTTATGTCGCCGAGAGCGTAAAGCACGGCGATTGTCTTGCTGCCTTTAGGCTGAGCTACTTTTTTGAAGGCAGCGGTGTTGCAGTAATCTTCAAATCCGACCAGACGGGGCTTTTCCATGTCGGTATCGCCGATGAGGAGCGAATCAATCTCGTGGCGGTAAACCAGACGGTCGACAATGCGGTCGGCGACGTAAGATTCGGCTGATTTGGCAAAGGTGAACGAGTTGGCCCAAGCGTTGACCGAATCGGGCGACACGCCGCGCGACTTGGCTATGGTCGAAGTCAGGTTGTCCCAGATGCGGGTGAGGAAATGGAGCGTCTGCTCACGGTTGGCGTCGGAAATATCGTTGAGAAGGAACGGTTCGACGGCGCTTTTGTAAGTGCCGACTTTCACAACCTGCACCTCGACTCCGAGTTTGTCAAGAAGGTCTTTGAAATATAGAATAGTAGATGAAAGGCCATGCACATCGACCATACCCACGGGGTTGAGGAAGATGCTGTCGGCTCCGCAGGCAAGTATGTAGTCACCCTGGGCGTAATTGTCGGAGTAAGCGTAGATAGGTTTGCCCGATTCGCGGAACGATGCGAAAGCGTCGAGTATGGCCTGAGTCTGTGCAAGCCCGGCCGAAATGCCGTTACATTCGAGATAGATGCCGCGGATGTTGTCGTCGGTCTTGGCGGCCTCGATAGCTGTCTGAAGGTCTTCGAGCGAGATGGAGTTTTCAGCTGTTCCGTAAAGGCCTTCGAGGAGCGACGAAGGTTGGCTGCGGTCAACTACAGCTCCCGACATGTCGAGATGTAGGAATGTGTCTTTTTTCAGTTTCTTTGAATTACTTTCAGAACTGTTGGCAGCTATGATAATGGAAATAAACAACAGAAATGTGAAAAAGGATAGTACGATAGCCAGCCACGCGCCGGTAAGTGCGCCGAGGAAGCCTGTCCAGAAATTTTTCATTATGCTTTAATTGGTTATATACGTTAAAATGTGGAAAATCGATGTGGCACTTATAAACCACGTTACAAATTTACACTTTTAAGGCGAACGAACGCACTGTAAGGCGAAAATTGTGAAATATTTTGGCCTATAAGATGTGTTCAGAGCGTTAGTTCGAAGCTGTCGGCATCGCGCCACGGCTCAAACTTGCGGCGCGCCTCGTTGAACCGGTCGGCATCGAGCGTCGCATAAACGGTTCCGTCGTGACGTCGATCAGCTACGTCCGCACCCCAGTTGTCGAGTATCAGTGACTCGCCGCGTTCATATCGGCCGTAGAGGTCGGTGCCCTCGCGATTGCAGCCTAAAACGTAAGCTTGATTCTCGATAGCACGGGCTATCAGCAGATGCTTCCACGCGAAAAAGCGTTTGTGTGGCCAGTTGGCGGGTACAACGAGGGCATCGTAGTCGTTGGCAACCGCGCGGTTCCACGCCGGGAAACGCAGGTCGTAGCAAATGCTCATCTTGAATTTCCAGCTGTTGACCGTCACAATCGGAGCGGGTTGGCTTCCGGGAGTGAACAGTTCGCTTTCGCCTCCGTAGCGAAACAGATGGCGCTTGTCGTAGAAGGCGGTTTCGCCTGCGGGCGAAATCATGAATCCGCGGTTGAAGTAGTGGCCGCGGTCAACAGCAATGAAGGTGCCCCAGATGTGTATGCCCCGAGCGGCCGCGAGGTCGCGGATTGCAGTCATTGTCGCGCCACACTCCGTCTCGGCAATCCGGGCGAGGGTAGCAGGGGCGGTCACGAAGCCGGTGCTGAACATCTCGGGGAGCACCGCGAGGCCGGTGTCGCTGTCGAGCGCGGAAATACGTCGGCTGACAGCACTGAGGTTGGCTGCCGCGTCAGCCTCGGTAATATCGAGCGGAATCAGGGCAACTTTGAGATTCTGGTCGGGCATCTCTTAATGGATTAATCGGTGGTAAACCGGTCGGGGAACTTGCCTTGAGCTCCACGGTAGAGATTCTTGACGGCTCGCATATCAGCTTCGATATCGCCGGTGGGCTCAAACACTTCCGACATTTCCACATGTTTGTCGGCAAAATCGAGAATACCAATCAGAATGGGCACGTGTGCACCATAGGCCATACGGAGAAATCCGGTATGCCAATCGGGTGTGCGGCGGCGTGTTCCCTCGGGAGTAACAGCGATGGCCATCCTGGGCGAGGAGTTGAATTTCTCGATAACACTTTCAACGAGACTTTTGCCGGTGCGTCGGCGTCGGGGCACGGGTATGCCGCCGATTGCCTTGAATATATATCCTACCGGGAAGAAAAACCATGATTCCTTCATCAGGAATCCGGCTTTGCGTCCTACCGATGCGTAGGCGAGTTTACCGATGACAAAGTCCCAGTTGCTGGTGTGAGGGGCAACGCATATTATGCACTTAGGATAGTCGGGGACCGTAATATTCACGGTCCATCCGGCCATCTTAAGGAGCAGTCTGCTAAGATTCATTCCTTACGGGTTGAGAGTCACTTGTTAGCTTCGTCGGCTTTCTGAGCCTTAAACAGTTCGTTCATTGATTTGACGATAGACTGGAGCTCTTTTCCGAAGTCGTCGCGGAAAGCTTTATACGCTTTTTTGTAGTAGGCATTGGCGGCTTTATGGTATTCCTTGACGTTGTCGAAATCGCCGGGAGTCTTGTCGAACGAGAAGGTAGCATTCTTCAGGGCGTTAATCTGCAGATTGGCAGTGTGCTCGATAATTTCGCCTAATTTTTTGAGATCAATGTCTTGCACATAATCAGCAGTCGCCATGCAGGCTACGGCAATATCGCCGCATGTGTAGCGTATTTCTTTCTTAAGGTCGCGTTTGTTAGCCATAATCGTTTTCTTGTTAGATGGTTAATTATATTTCTCGATGAGCCGGGTAATAGCCGGCAGAGTCGGTGGAAGAAGAGGCAGGTGATGGTTACGGTCATGCGTGGCCGCGGCAGGAGCGGGGCGGCCAAGCGGCGATTCATCGCCGAGAATCTCGAAGAGTCGGCCGGCATATTTGCGCGGTGAGGCTGTGGCCAGAAACACGCCGGGGACGTCGGCCGACGTAGCTACAGAGTCGAGAGCGCGGCATGCCATCGCCGTGTTACGGTCCATGAGATAGCCCCGGTCGTGGAAGCGTCGGCGGATGGTCTCGGCTATTTCCTCGCGGTCGAATGTATAGCAACTGATAGCCGAAGCAAGAGCCGGGTCGAGCTGCATCAGTTTATCGACACGGCCTATATTGGAAGCAAGTGCTTTAGTGTGAAATTCGCTCAGTTTAAGGCGACCGTCGACCACCTCACCCCAGTGGTTAGCTTCTCCGGTCCCGGCGGCAAGAAAGCTGCTGATGGGCAGTCCCATGCATCGTGAGAAAAGGGCGGCTGTGAGGTTACCGAGATTGCCGCAGGGGGCTGAAACCGTGAAGCTTCCGGGCCTACGTCCGAGTGCTGCCGTCAAGCGGCCATAGGCGTAGAAGTAATAGAAAGTCTGGGGGAGCAGACGGCCGATGTTGACCGAGTTGGCCGACGTGAGGTCAAAACGCCTGTTAAGGTCTCTGTCGGCAAACGCTTGGCGAATCAGCGCTCGGCATCGGTCGATATCGGCATTCACATCAACCGAAATTATATTGCCACGATGAGGCGCCGGAGGCGCTACGCGGTCAGTCAGCCGGCCCACGCGAGGATAGAGCACAAACACGTTGACGCCATCGATGCCTTCGAACGCATCGGTCACGGCATTGCCGGTGTCGCCGGTCGAGGCGAGCAGGACATTGAGCTTACATCCTGATGCCGCCGGCTGCGAGAGATAGTATTTGCAGAGTTGCGCGAGAAATCTTGCTCCGACGTCCTTGAACGATTCGGTCGGACCGTGAAACAGTTCGAGCACGTATCTATTGTCGCCAAGGTCTTTAAGCGGGATAGGGAAATTGAGCGTGGAGCGAACGATGGAATTGATGAGCGCGGGTTCGATATCGGTGCCGAACAGCGATGTGCACATCACGTAGGCAATGTCGCAGACGCTCATTTCGTCCATGTTCTTGAACATGGCTGCGGGAATATTCGGAATACGGTAGGGCATATACACACCTCCGTCGGGCGCATAGCTCCGCATGATTGCTTCGCGTAGTCCTACGGCTTTTTGACTTTCGTTTGTGCTGTAATATTCCATAGTCCGAATTGTCTGTTTGACGGTAATGACGCCATTGACATAATTACTTTCATTGGCAAAGATATAATTTTTTTATAGGCTTGCCAATGTATAGAACAAAAGATTGCAGAATGTGCAATTCGGAGCAGAGAGGTGTGCTAAGCGTAATCGCAGCGCGAGGGTCAGTTTTCCGCTTCGAATATAGCTCTGTGGAGAGCGCGCAGCGCGTCGACACGGGAATCCATATCGACCATGAATGAAATAGTCGATTCGGTGGAGTCGGAGGGTAGTGTGAGGGGACTGATGCCCCCGTCGTGGAGTGCGTCGCAGATAAGCCGGCGTATCGAGCCGCCTGTATTGATGCGCTCACCCACGAGTGCTATCGTGGCGAGATGTTCGGTGACGGAGAGCGGAGCCAGTTCGCCGGTTTCAAGTTCGGCGGAAAATTCCGAGTCAAGAGCTTTGCGGGCGTTAGCGAGCGATGAGGCCGAAATAGCGCAGCATATTTCGGCACATCCGGCCGGGCGCGACGTCAGGAACACGCTGACACCGTTGCGGCTAAGAGCATTAATCATTCGGCTTTCGGTGGAGTCAACGTCGGCCGACGAGGTGAGGCGCAGCAGGCACGTATCGGTTATTGACGATACGCCGCCGGGAGCCGGGTCGATTCCTGCGGTCGCTTCAATGTCGGCAATGCGGGTGCCGGGATATGAGGGATTGAACGTGTTCTTGATGTATATCGGAATGTTGCGGTGAAACACGGGATAGATCGTGGGCGGATATATGACTTTAGCTCCGAAGTTGCATAGTTCCATGGCTTCGACAAACGACAGTTCGTCGATTACCTTCGCTCCGGGGATAATACGCGGGTCGGCGGTCATGAATCCATCGACGTCGGTCCATATTTCGAGTGAATCGGCATTGAGTTCGGCGGCGAGAATGGCTGCGGTGTAGTCGCTGCCGCCGCGCCCGAGATTGGTAATCCGGCCGGCGGCGTCGGACGAAATGAATCCACCGACGAGTGTGATTTTCTCACGCGCACCGGAAAACTCTCGGGTTATGCACTCGTGAGTCAAATCGTTGTCGAGCACGTGCCGGCCAAACTGGCTGACGGTGCGGATAAACGCCGGAGAGTAGCGAAGCACTGCGCCATCGATTACACGCTCTATGATGGTGCTTGAAAGTCGCTCGCCGTAGCTCACTACGCGGTCGAGAGATCGTTCTGACAGTTCGCGGAGCAGACTTACACCTAAATATATGTCGGAAAGTTCGGCAAAAAGAGCATTGACAGCTTCGGTCACGTCGACGCGATAGCTGTCGGGCACCATCTCCTGAATCATGTCGTGATGACGTTTGCGGATATCCTCAAACATAGCAAGGTATTCGCTCGAGCCTTTTTCGGCTTCACGGGCCGTGAGAATCAGGCGGTCGGTAATACCACCAAGAGCCGAAACGACTACTATGATTCTTTCGTCGCAGCTCTCTACGATCTGTTTGACGTTGCGGAGGCTTTGGGGAGTGCCAACGGAGGTACCACCGAATTTTAGAACTTTCATTTTGTAATGCGGTCAGTTACAGTAATGATGTTTTGAACCGGAATCGGTCAGAATTCCGATGAGAAGTGGAAGCGGATTGACGGGAAATCGTTTTGGGCCATCTGAAGCACATAGTTGGAGTCGGCAAGAAATACGTCGCGACCCTCGCGGTCAACGGCCATGAACTGATGCTTGCGTTTTTTGAACGCGGCGAGGGTTTCCGCATCGTCGCTTTCAATCCAGCACGCTTTGTAGAGCGATATCGGTTCCCATCGGCATTGGGCACCGTATTCATGAAGAAGACGGTACTGGATGACCTCGAACTGAAGCTGACCGACGGTACCGATGATTTTCCGGCCGTTAAACTGAT
>CAYUYQ010000024.1:0-19247 GCA_964449335.1 uncultured Bacteroides sp.
ATAAACTTCTCACCTTTATCGTAGAACTTGGCAAGAATGGAATTGACCATAGAGTCAAGTTCAGAGTAACTGATTGTGCGGTTATCTTCTATTATAGCCGGATTTTCAGGATATTTACTGACCATTTCCTGAAAGCGACTATAGATTGTTCGTTTGCTCATTGTTGTGTCTTTTTATACTGTTTTATTATATAATGATTTAGAATGTGAGCTTGTTCTAATCGATGGTGAAATAGGCTGCAATTGTTCTATTTGCGGTCACGTTTTGTGCGGTCATGAGTTTATAGAAATTTTACTAACTTTGGTGGTCAAAGAAGTTAAAATAATCAACATTGAGCCATGAATGTCGAAGAGTTAAGAGATTATTGCCTGTCATTATCCGACACGACGGAAAAGATGCCGTTTCAGGCGTTTAAAGCGGCTAAATCAATACTTGCGTTTTATATCAACGGGCATATCTACTGTTATTTCGATATAGACAGATTTGATGAGTGTACGATTAAGTGTGTTCCAACGCAAATAGCGACCCTTGAGGAGCGTTACAGTGCCGTCGGGGCTCCATACAATATGAATCATAAATATTGGATTGGGGTAAAGTTTAACTCAGATATGCCTGACAACAAGATATTTGAGCTTATAAGGCAATCATACGAACTTGTAAAAGGTGAGAAGCACGCCCAAGCTCCGAACGTTTAGTTGAGAGACAGGCACACACATAGTGGCAATCCTGCGTAATTACATACACAATCTTTATTTATGATTATCTGGAATCTCATACATGGCTGTCATCGAAAGAGCGAAGGGTGTAAGAATTGCTATGTCTTTGCCAGAGACGAACAGCACGGCATTGACACCAATATCGTGCGTAAGACCTCTACGTTTGAGCTTCCATTAAAGCGTAACCGCAATAAAGAATGGAAAATTCCGCCCTACAGTATTGTCATGACATGCTTTTCATCAGATTTCTTTATCGAGGAGATGGATTTGTGGCGGAGCGAGGCCTGGGAAATGATGCGCATCCGTGATGACTTGCAGTTTTACATGGTCACCAAGCGACCTGAGCGCATCTTGCAATCCCTTCCGGAATATTGGGAAGAGATTCGCAAGCGTGTCTATATATGCTGTACGATGGAAAACCAGCGTCGGGCTGACGAACGACTTCCCATTTTACATTCACTGCCTCTTGATCATAAAGACATCATAGTCGAGCCTATGCTCGAGGCAATCGACTTTCATGGCAACCTTGACGGAATTGACGGCGTTACAGTGGGAGGTGAATCCGGGATGCATGCCCGGCCATGCAACTATGATTGGGTTCTCGCAGTTCGCAGGCAGTGTGCCGAAGCCGGCATAAGCTTTCATTTCAAGCAGACCGGTGGGCAGTTTATCAAAGGCGGCAAAACATTCCGGCTGCCACATCGCCTACAGATTGAACAGGCAAGAAAAGCAAACATAGATTTGCCTTAAGCAAAACGACTCATTTATTGATGTTTTGTATTCAGATATGCTCTAAGCTGTTTGGGAGTGAGACCAGAGTGTTTTTTTACATACTTGCCAAAAAATGCAGAATTATTGAAGCCTAACCGGACCGAGATCTCCTTTATTGATTCATCGGTGTGAATCAGCGCGGTGCGGACATCGCTCATTATAGCTTCATTAATCCATTCCATTGTAGACTTGCCGCTAATCTGCTTCACAATTCTCGAAAGATAGTTTTGCGAGACTGAGAGGGCATCTGCATACCATTTGGCATCTCGCGGTTTGGGATACGATTCAATAAGCAGCGTTGAAAACCGCTGATAGAGTCTGTCGGCCGACTGCCTTGAGGGAATTTTTTCTGAGTTGGCACCGGGAAGAGTGACTGAAGCAAGCAAATCTTCCATCATTGAAATAATTGTGAAACGCACGCTCTCTATCCCCATTGAATATTTCTGACTCAATAATTCACCATAGATTCCAAGAAGGGTAACAACAGCGTCATTAAGATTAAAGACCATGCAGTTGCCCTTCAAAGATGTCAGTTGAGGAAATCCAACAGAGCTTCTGCTCTCAAATGGCACAGTTGCCTCAATCCCACAGACCATCCCATCGCTATCAGGCGAAAACAGCACGTCGGAGATAAAGTCACCTGCTTTATAGAAAATTATCTGACCGGCTTCCGCTCTGAGGGAAATGTCATTTAGAGTGATAGCTATTTTCCCGGTTGACACATAAATGAATCCTACAAAATTTACTACAATTTTGCCAGTAAGCTTTTTTAATGCGGATAAATCGCGATAGAATATGAAGTCAGAGCCAAACATCATTCCCGCAGCAGCGCAGTTGAGGTCTCTGATAGTCCATAATGGAGGAAGGGCGTTCTGTGTCATTGAATAATCGTTTATTTTGAAACATCTTTTTAGAACAATGGTTTGTCATAAATCCGTAAATTTTGCATTAAAATATTCTATACATTGCATAAAGTATTCCATTATAGGCTTTATTCGCTTTGATAAGAACTAATATGGGGTATGAATGTTTGGTAAGTAAAAACAATAACCCGGACATCTTCAAAAACGACGGTTACAAAAGATTTTAAAAATTATGGCTGAACAATTCACATCAAAGCATCTGATAGCCAAAGAATACCAGTTGCCTATAATAGATAAGATATTTGAGGCGTGTCAAATGCCGTTTTATAAGAACCCTTATATCGGCATGATAGGTGAAAGTCAGAAATTGCCCGGCTCCCAGAAAGTCACAATAACCGGCATGGATGGCAATGACATAGACCTCTATATCTGGCGCCCGACCGAACTTACCCGTAAAGGTCCGCTCCCTATATTATATTTTATGCACGGCGGCGGGTATCTTATGGGCGATGCGAATACTATGGCAACCAAGCCGGAGATACTGACCAACGGCCTACAAGCATTATTGGTAAGTGTCAACTATCGGTTGGCAACTGCAGCACCTTTCCCGGCTGATTTGCATGACGCTTATTCGGGCCTTGAATATATTCACGACCATGCATCGGAATATGGAGCAGATCCGACCCGTATTGTCATTTTAGGAGAAAGTGCAGGCGGAGGCCTGGCTGCACGTCTCGCGCTCTACAATCGCGATCATGGCACGGTTCCCTTGTGCGGACAGGCATTGACCTATCCTATGCTCGACAGTCGCACCGGCACTGACAAAGACCTGATGCCTGACCCTTACGCCGGACAGTTAGTGTGGACGCCCGCCTACAATCGTCTCGGATGGGACACGCTGTTGGGTGGTCAGAAGTTGCCTGAAAGCGAACTCCCGTACTATTCTGCATCTCTCGCAACAGACTTGTCAAATCTGCCACCGGCGTTTATTGCAGTCGGAACTATCGATCTGTTCTGTATGTCGTGTCTCAATTACACTGCACGCCTTTCGTGTGCAGGCGTAAATGCCGAACTTCACACCATTCCCGGAGTATTCCACGGATTCGATTTGCTGGTTCCGGATTCTCCTCAGACGAAGCTTTACAATCAGCTACGAATAGCACAAATCAAGCGAATGTTAGGCGAATAATTAGCTATAGAGTAAACAAATAGATAAAATTACAAATAATAAAAACTTAAGAAAATGAGCAATTACAGTAAAACCCACGTAGCCGCAGGCGTACCGCGCACAGAGCTACATGACATTCTCGGACTCACCGGTGCTGAGATATCGGTCAACAATCTTCCGGCAGGAACAGTCATTCCTTTCTACCACAGCCATAAGCAGAACGAGGAAATCTACTTCATCGTTTCAGGCAAAGGCTTTATGGAAATCGATGGCGAAAATATACCTCTCGAAGCCGGTGATTGGCTTCGCGTAGCTCCCGCAGCAAAGCGCAAAATCCATGCTGAGACTGACATGACAGAAGTCTGCATCCAGGTAAAGGAAGGCAGTCTTGAAGAATGGACGGCCAATGATGCCATAGTGTCATAAAAAAGAAACTAAAAGAATTGTTGCTGACTGCCCGAGCTCTTATGAGTCCGGGCGGTCTCCTTTTAAATCTGATAGATTTAACTTCGGTCACATACTGCTCACATTTCAGCAGAAGTGCCGGATGTAGTGCTCACTACGGATGGCGAGCGCTTTATTGGCGTGATGGGGGAGGAATGTAGCTCAGCGGGTGGAGGCCGCGAGAGCCTGCCAGAGCGGGTCGGCGGGGATTGGGGCGGTTATGTCGATGGGTTGATGGCTGACGGGGTGCTCAAACTGTATACGATGGGCCTGGAGGGAGATGCTGCCGTCGGGGTTAGATCGTTTGTCGCCGTATTTCAGGTCGCCGCGTATCGGACAGCCTATGGCTGCGAGCTGCACGCGAATCTGATGTTTGCGGCCTGTCTCAAGATTTACTTCCAGCAGATTGTAGCGGTCGCTGGCTCCGATGTAGTTGTAGCTCAGGACGGCTTCTTTTGAGCCGTTTTTCGGGCGCAGGGAAGCATAGCTTTTGTTGTTGCGCTCGGTTGTGGTGATATAGTGAATAAGCCGGTCGGATTCCTTGGGCGGACGGTTGCGCGTAACGGCCCAATAGGTCTTCTTGACCTGGCCCGTGCGGAACATCTCGTTGAGTCGCGTCAACGCTTTCGAGGTCTTGGCGAATACTACAAGACCCCACACCGGACGGTCGAGACGGTGAACGACACCGCAGAACACGTTGCCCGGTTTATCGTATTTTTCTTTCAGATATTGCTTGACGGTCTCCGACAGCGGTTCGTCGCCGGTCTTATCGCCCTGCACAATTTCGCCGGGGCGCTTGTTGACGACGATTATATGATTGTCTTCGTAAACTACTTCCATAATGGCGCAAAATTAGCTAATTCCGTCTGATTGGCGTATATTTGCATAAATCTTTTTCTCCTCAGTCCAACATTTGTCCATAACAATCTTCGCTTCATGATTGAATATATTTCGGGCCCACTGGCCCAGCTTACGCCCACTTATGCGGTGATAGACTGCTCAGGCATAGGCTATCTTCTGAATATCACACTCCCCGACTATACGGCACTCGAGGGCGCAAAGACGGCGAAACTGCTCGTCCACGAAATAATCCGTGAGGATACGCATCAGCTTTTCGGATTCACCACGGAGCAGGAGCGCCAGTTGTTCCGCCTGCTGCTGGGTGTTTCGGGTGTCGGAGCCAATACGGCGCGTATGATTCTGTCGTCGATTCCGGCGGCTGAGCTTGAGGGTGTAATCCTCTCGGGCGACCATCTGCGGCTTAAAAACGTGAAGGGTATCGGCACAAAGACGGCCCAGCGTGTAATTGTAGACCTCCGCGACAAAATAAAACCCTCGGAAGCAACGTTATTTATCCAGACCACAGCCACATCGGAGGTGTTTGAAGAAGCCCTTGCCGCACTGGTTATGCTCGGTTTCCCCAAACCGGCAGCCCAGAAAGCGCTCAAGAAGATTTTCGATGCCGAGCCTGCCGTGAAGGTCGAAACGGCCATCAAGAAGGCACTTGCCATGCTTTAAGCCGTTCAGCGCTGCATCGGCGAGTGAAGGGGACTCCCGACTGTGTGACTGAGGGTCGGAAAAGATTGAGTCATTATCACCGTGGCAACTGCGAGAAAGAGCAAAGTTTTCTTTTCGACGGCCGCCGGCATAATCCTGTCGGCTGCCGCGATGCTTTGTGTGCTCTTGATTCCCGAAGCCTCGGCCGGTCAAGCCCCCGCTCAGGCGCCGGCTCCGCCGGCCGCTTCTGACACGCTGCCTCCGTTGTCACCGCTCGATTCGATAATGATGCCATTCCCGGTGCAGCAGACCGTTCCGCAGACCTACGAGGAGATGATGAGCCGTGAGTTCACGGCCGATTTGTCAACCCCCTCGAATATACGCACCACAACCGAGTATGACCCGGAGGCGGGGTACTATATCGTGCGCACGCGCGTGGGCGAGACCGATATCACTACCCCCTTTCTTCTCACTCCGGCCCAGTATCGCGACTGGGCTACGAGGCAGTCAATGACCGAGTATAACCGCCGACGCAACTCGCTGCTGCATGCCGACGAGGATGAAAACAAGGCGCTGAGCTTCCTCGACCTCAAGACCAAGACGTCGGGTCTCGAGAAGGTATTCGGGCCCGGAGGAGTCAGGCTCCGCACTCGCGGCACGGCTACGATAAGCGCCGGCGTGAAAACGACGAAAACCGACAATCCCGCGCTGTCGCTATCTTCGCGCCGACACACGTTTCTGGATTTCGACCAGAAGATACAGGCCACGCTTGAAGCCAGTGTGGGCGAACGCCTCACATTCGGCATGAACTATAACACCGATGCGACATTTGATTTCGACTCGAAGAATCTCAAACTACAGTATCAGGGCACGGAAGACGATATAGTGAAGAGTATCGAAGCCGGTAACGTGAGCCTTACAACCGGCTCGCAGCTTATAAGGGGTGCCACGGCGCTCTTCGGCATAAAATCCACGCTGCAGTTCGGCCGACTGACGGCCACGGCGCTCGTCAGCCGTCAGAATTCGGAATCACGCTCCGTATCGGCCAAAGGAGGAGTGCAGACAACGTCGTTTACCATCGCCGGAGACAACTACGACTATAACCGCCACTTTTTTCTGTCGCAATATTTCCGCGACACTTACAACGCGTCGTGCGCGCGGTTGCCCTACGTGTCATCAGGGATAAAAATCACGCGAGTTGAAATCTGGGTTACAAACAAATCGGGAAACTACAATCAGAGCCGCAACCTCGTGGCGTTTATGGACCTGGGCGAGAACAAGGTGCTCGCCAACCGCTACTGGCAGCCCGACGAATCGCAGACCGTGCCGAGCAACGCCTCAAACAATCTCCTCCGGACGCTCAACGACGACTATCCCGGCGCGCGCAACATCAACAGTGTCACTCAAGTACTTGCTCCTCTTGCAGCCTACGGCATAGAGGGCGGCCGCGACTATGAGAAGGTCGAGAGTGCCCGACTGCTCACATCGTCGGAATATACGTTGAATTCCACGCTCGGCTATGTGTCGCTCAACGCCCGCATCAACTCCGATGAAGTGCTTGGCGTGGCCTACGAATACACTTACAAAGGCAAAGTCTATCAGGTCGGTGAGTTCTCGGCCGATATAACCGACACATCGTCGAGCCTCTACGTCAAGATGATAAAGGGCACCGATGTGTCGGTAAAACTTCCTTCGTGGCGGCTGATGATGAAAAACGTCTACTCGCTCGGAGCATATCAGGTTGAGAGAGCCAACTTCCGCCTGCAGGTAAAATATCTATCCGACATCACGGGTACGGAAATCGTCTATCTGCCCGGCAGTGGACTGGCAGATAAGCCGCTTCTGCAAATCACCGGACTTGACCGTCTTAATTCCAATCTCGAGACCGGACCCGACGGATTCTTTGACTATATCGACGGCTATACCATCCTGCCGTCGAGCGGCAAGGTAATATTTCCCGTAGTCGAGCCATTCGGTGCCGACCTCGCCGCCCAGATAGGAAATCCGGCGATAGCCGAACGCTTTACTTATCAGCAGCTCTACGACTCTACGCTGGTCGTGGCCCGGCAGTTTGCCTATAAGAACAAGTTTGTACTTACGGGCGAATATCAGGCGTCGTCGGGGTCGCAAATCAGACTCAACGCCATGAACGTTCCGCGAGGCTCCGTGATAGTCACGGCCGGAGGTGTGGTGCTGACCGAAAATGCCGACTATACGGTAGACTATTCGATGGGCATCGTTACCATCACCAACCAGAGCATCATCGATTCCGGACAGCCGGTGAGCGTGACGCTCGAAAATCAGTCGATGTTTGCCACGCAGCGCAAGACTCTTCTCGGTCTCGACCTGAGTTATCGGTTCAACCCGTCGCTTACTTTGGGTGCAACCGTGCTTCACTATTCCGAAAAAGCCATCACGGAGAAAGTCAATATTGGCGAAGAAGTAGTCAACAATACCATGTGGGGACTCAACCTGAGCTACAACAAACAGTTTACGTGGCTCAACGACCTTATCAACCGCATCCCGACGGTCAATGCCGTCCATCCTTCGGCTCTGACCGTTCAGGCTGAAGTAGCCAGATTGCAGCCTAAAAGCCAAGGTCCCGGTTCCAATGCCGGAAGCTCCTATATCGACGATTTCGAGTCAGCGCAGTCGGGTATAGACCTTCGTTCGCCTTATTCATGGTTCCTCGCCTCGACACCCTACGACAGCGGGTCGGACGCCCTTTTTCCTGAGGCTGCTCTGAGCAACAACGTCGACTACGGTAAAAACCGCGCTCTGCTCAACTGGTACTATATCGACCGACTGTTCACGTCGCGTAATTCGTCGCTCTGTCCAGGCTATATCAAAAATGATGCCCGGCAACTCTCTAATCCCTATGTGCGCGAAATCACTTCGCGCGAAATCTATCCCGACCGTCAGCTCACCTACGGCGAATCGGCCACAATCCAGACACTCAACCTGTCGTTCTATCCTACGGAGCGCGGCCCCTACAATCTCGACGCCGAACAGATTGATGATACCGGCGCGCTGCTCAATCCCGAAAAACGTTGGGGCGGAATCATGCGACGTCTCGACAACACCAATTTCGAGCAGAGCAACATCGAATATCTGCAGTTCTGGCTGCTCAATCCGTTTCTCGACCCCGATAATCCCAATCAGGAGGGTGGTGACCTCTACTTCAACTTCGGCGATATCTCGGAAGACATCCTCAAGGATGGCATGAAAAGCTACGAAAATGGAGTGCCGGTCGACGGCAACGAACAATACATGCGTAGTACCGCATGGGGGCGCGTAAGCTCCCAGAATTCGCTCACCTACGCGTTTGACAACAACACTGATGCGCGCGCCGTGCAGGACGTCGGTCTCGACGGCCTCAGCAACCCCGACGAATATACTTTCGACTCCTATGCCGATTATCTCGAGCGCTTGAGGCTGAAACTGAGCCCGGCGGCTCTCGACAGCATGGCAGCCAACAAGTTCTCGCCGCTCAATGACCCGGCGGGCGACAACTATCATTTCTTCCGCGGTCATGACTACGACGAGGAGCATCTCAGCATCCTCGAACGCTATAAGCGATATAACGGTGTTGAGGGAAACTCGTTATCACCGTCCGATACACGCGAACCTCTCTACCAGTCGTCGCGCAACACGCCCGATGTCGAGGATATCAATCAGGACAACACGCTTAACGAATATGAGCGTTATTATCAGTACCGCGTTTCAATCCGTCCGTCAGATTTGGTGGTCGGTCGCAATTACATCACTGACCGTCAGGTGTCGGTTGTCAGCACGCGCGATGGCGAAAAAGAGGTCGAGTGGTTTCAGTTCAAGATACCTCTGAGTGATTTTCAGAAAGTGGTCGGTTCAATCAACGGATTCTCGACTATCAGGTTTGCCCGCATATTCATGACCGGCTTCAGACGTACGACTCATCTGCGTTTCGCTTCGCTGGAGCTTGTGCGCGGAGAGTGGCGTCCCTACGAGTTCGATCTTAGTGTGCGTGGCGACGCACCCGCCACGGGGCGCCTCGAAGTGTCGACGGTAAACATTGAGGAAAATTCCGGACGCACGCCTGTCAACTATGTGTTGCCTCCCGGAGTGTCGCGCATCACCGACCCGGGACAGTCGCAGATTGTCCAGCTTAACGAGCAGTCACTGTCGATGAAGGCCGAGGGGCTGCAGCCCGGCGAGTCGAGGGCTATCTATCGCCTAACATCGAACGACCTCCGCAACTATCGCCGCCTGCAGATGTGGGTGCACGCCGAGAAACTTATCGACGATGCAACGCACCTGCGCAACGGCGACCTGGCGCTTTTCATACGCCTCGGCACCGACGCGCGCAATAACTTCTATGAATATGAAATACCTCTCGACCTCACTCCTCACGGCCACTATACGGATTCACGCACTGACCGCGAGGAGGTGTGGCCGCTTGAAAACAGACTCGATCTGATATTGCAAAGTCTTGTCAATCTGAAAAAGGAGCGCAATCGTGCACGGCGTGAGGGTGTGGACGGCGTAGGATTCGCCACGCTCTACTCCGGCCGCGACCCTGCCAACGAGCGCAACCTTATGTCGGTGCTGGGCAATCCGTCGCTGGCCGACGTGCGGTTCATGATGATCGGTGTGCGCAACAATGCATCGACGCCAAAAGATGGAACTGTATGGATAAACGAGTTGAAAGTCACTGATTTCAATGCTGATGGCGGTTGGGGTGCCGATGCAAGTGCCACGCTGACCATGAGTGACATCGCCATGCTCAATATGGCCACGCACATCGAGACGGCCGGTTTCGGAGCCGTGGATCAGGCTCTCAACGAGCGCCGGATGGACGACTACTCGCGTTATTCGTTGGCCGTGCAAGCCGATCTCGGCCGTTTCGCTCCGCGCTCGATGGCTCTTAGAGCTCCGGTGTACTATTCCTACGCGACCGAGAAAACGTCGCCTAAATACAATCCGCTTGATACCGACGTGCTTCTGAAAGATGCGTTGGACGACGCAGGGTCGAAACATGCGCGCGATTCCCTCAACTCCATGGCTATGGAGCGGGCGACCGTCAGCAGCTTCAGTCTGTCGGGACTCAATGCCGGTGTGAGGAGCCGCAAACCCAAGCCATGGGACCCGGCTAACTTCACACTTAACTATTCGTTCAACAAACAGTCGCGGTCGAACCCGACAACCGAGCATGAGTACACCAACGATTATCGCGGCTCGTTTCAATACGCCTATTCGCCGCTCGTCCGCCCCTTCAAACCGTTCGGCCGTATGAAGTCAAAGAGCCCACACACGAAATTCTTTCGAGAGTGGGAATTGAACTGGCTTCCGACATCGATATCGTTTATCACCTCAATGTCGCGCTACTACTACGAACTGCAGTCGCGCAACGACGCCGATTCGGGCTTCGGTCTACCGCCCTCGGTCAACAAGAACTTCCTGTGGGACCGTCAGCTTGCTCTGACCTGGAACGTGACTCAATCACTGAACCTTACTTTCAACTCCAATACGTCGGCCCGTATCGACGAACCTATGGGAGTCGTAAACCGCCGGCTTTTTCCGGATCGCTACCGCGAATGGCGCGACACCGTATGGCGCTCGATTCTACACATGGGCACACCGTGGGCCTACAATCAGACCTTCACGGCCACCTATCGTGCGCCGTTAAACCGCATACCGACTCTCGATTTCCTATCGGCCAATCTCACATACAACTCCGCTTACCGCTGGGACCGCGGAGCCACAATCGAGGGCGCGAAAGTAGGCAACACCATATCCAATCAGGGAACATTCGGTGTCGAGAGCCGCATGAATCTCGAAACGCTCTACAATAAGAATGCATATCTCAAACGGGTCAATACAAGATTTGCACCCCGGCGTCCCGATGCCCGTAACAGTCAGCGCCCTCAGCAGCGCCGCTTCGAGCGCACCATCACCTTGAATCCCGACACATCTACGGTCGTACACCACAATCTGAAGTCCGGACGCGTAACCGTCCGGGCTGTCGACACGAAAAGTAAAGCGCCGGTCGAAGTCCGGACGCGCAAGATTGACAACAATACCGTTGAGATTCTCGACCGCGGCAACCGCACACTAAGTGTGACCGTGCGCGAGAGCGGCCACGAATCGACCGGATTCTGGAGCAATATGGCAGACCATGCAGCACGCTTTGCCATGAGTCTGCGAGGCGTTTCGCTGCGGTGGCGCAATACGAAAAACCTGTCGCTGCCTCTATTTCTGCCCGACGTGGGTAATATCTTCGGACAAAGCCGCAGCTATGGACCGATGTCGCCCGGACTTGATTTCGCTTTCGGTTTCACGGGCGAGGGTTACGTGAATCGCGCGCTAAGCCGTGGTTGGATTATGACAGGCTCGGACCAGACTTCACCTGCAATATTCTCGCGTACGGCCGAAGTCAATCTCGAACTGACGCTCGAGCCGGCACGCGGACTGAAAATACAGCTGACCGGCAACCGTACCGACAACCGTACAAAGCAGATGCAGATTGCCGAAGAAAATATGCCGGTAGTCTACGCCGGAAGTTATACGAAAACACATTGCGCGATAGCCACGGCGTTCAGCTCGGCTGGAAATGCCACCAACGGCTATAGCTCGGCGCCGTTCGCCACAATGCTCGGCAACATACCGGTGATAGCCTCGCGTGTCGAGCAAGCATATAGCGGCACGCGCTACCCCACGTCGGGTTTCATGGCCGGAAGTGCCTATGCCGGCGAGATGTTCGACCCTGCAGTCGGGACGGTAAGTCCTACGTCGTCCGACGTGCTGATTCCTGCCTTCCTTGCGGCATATACGGGCGTGAGTCCGCAGCGTCAGTATCTTTCGGCTTTCCCGTCGTTTGCACAGGTGTTGCCTAACTGGCGAGTGACTTACGACGGCCTTGTCACCATAGGCAATCTGTCGCAGTGGTTTAAGGCCTTTACACTTTCACATGCCTACCAGTGCACGTATTCAGTCGGCTCCTACTCGTCGTATCTCAATTGGATTTCGGCCGATGGCGGTCAGACACTGGGCTTCACTCTTGATGCCATGACCGGTCGCCCCATACCATCGTCGCCCTTCAATATATCGTCGGTGGCCATTACCGAGCGTTTCGCTCCGCTGATCGGCGCGGCTGTGACGCTGCGCAACGATATGACGATAAACGCCGAGATGCGTCTGGGACGCACGCTCACGCTCAACACAACAGCCGGACAGGTGGTTGAGGCCAATCAATCCGGATTCACAATTGGCGCCGGCTATAAGATTGCGGGATTAAACAACATAATAAAAATCAGAGGACGACAGATTGGGATAAACCATGAGCTAACTATCAACGGCGAGTTCTCCTACACGCTCACGCAGGCTCTTATCAGGCGCATCGAAACGGATTACACTCAGGCTACGTCGGGGGCGCGCACGGTAGCGTTTAATCTTGCAGCCAACTATATATTGTCGAAACGAATGACCGTGGGCTTTTACGTAGACCATCAGGTCAATACACCGATTGTCACCAATGCCGCTTTCCCCACTACAAACACCGCCTACGGACTGACCTTAAACATCGCCCTCGCCAGATAAAATGGCGATAGAGACACTACAAAAACAACAAACAAGGTGATGCGCGTATAGAAAGTTATTGCTAACTTCGCGATATGACTGACTATGCAGAGGTAATTAAGAGAATCTACGACGAAGTGAAGCCCTATTGGGGCTCGGGAAAGGTTGCCGATTATATTCCGGCGCTTGCCGAGGTCAACCCTCGTCAACTCGGAATTGCAATCGATACGCTTGAACTCGACACTTATAAGGTCGGTGATGCCGACGTTCCGTTTTCCGTCCAGAGCATATCTAAGGTGTTTACTCTTACGATGGTTGTAAAGAAAATGGGAAAAGAGCTGTGGCAGTATGTCGGTCGCGAACCGTCGGGCAATCCATTTAATTCGCTCGTACAGCTCGAGCATGAGCAGGGAAAGCCCCGGAATCCGTTTATCAATGCCGGTGCACTTGTGGTCACCGACCGACTTATCTCGCTTTATCCTCGACCGAAAGAGGCATTGCTCGAATTTGTCAGGGAATTGTGTGGCTCCAATGACATTTACTATGACCACCGTGTGGCTCGCAGCGAGCGGCAGCACGCCGACCGCAATATGGCGCTGGCTTACTTTATGAAAAGTTTCGGCAATATCACCAACGATGTGGAAACGATAATCGACGTCTATTGCCATCAGTGTGCTCTGGCTATGAGTTGCACCGACCTTGCCCGCAGTTTCCTTCTTTTTGCCAACCGCGGAATCAATCCGCTCAGTGGCGAAAGTGTGCTGACCGAAAGCCAGACAAAGCGAATCGGCGCACTGATGGCTACATGTGGTTTTTACGACGAAAGCGGTGATTTCGCCTATCGCGTAGGATTGCCGGGAAAGAGCGGTGTGGGTGGGGGAATAGTAGCTTACATGCCCGGCCGACTATCTATGGCCGTTTGGAGTCCCGAACTCAATAGTTTCGGTAATTCGCTCATAGGCATCGAGGCTTTCGAACGATTCACCACCGACATTCGGAGTTCGATTTTTTGACGGACCGGTCTAAGATTGCAATCAATATCCGCAATATACAACGATGGCGGTATGCCAAACGGGACTTTGACATACTGCCATCGTAGAAAAACCTATAGTTTTTAATTCTGACGGGCGCGGGTGATACAATTAATTGCAAGCCACCCGCCGACAATCTGAATGAGCATGCCGGGTATGCCGAGGCGGAAGTCGGCCAAAGCTGTGGCAGCACTCGATGTATAGGCCCACTCGGCTATGGAGCCGAAGAACTGATAGAACAGCACCACAGCAGCGACCACCAGAAGATTCGGGCGGAGCGTGCGCGTGGACGCGAATCCGGCAGCGGAAGCCAGAAGTATAGATTTAGTGAGTATTGCCGGAAGTACGGCGGGAGCGGGCATTCCGAAAAGCGCTGAGTTGACAAGCGGAGAGAGAATGGCCGTGATTACGCCTACACGCCAACCGAAAGCGAAAGCGCCCACGAGAGTGAAGAAGTAGATTGGCAGGAGTATCATGCCACCCTGAGGCACGAGGTGACAGATTTGCGGCAGAGCGATATTGCCGGCAATGAATGCGAGGGCAAGCAGATAGGTGCGTCCGTTGGCGAACGTAAGCGCGCTGTTGCGGTATGAGATTGATGTTGTCATTTTCATTAATTTGATTGATGTTTTATTGCTGATAGAAATGAGCCGATGGCTTTGAGGCAGTCGGCGGGAGAGGAGAGCGGCAGACAAAGCGTCTCGACAGGACACGGGCCGGTACGGGCGCGGTTAATGATTCCGTCGACGAGTTTGGTAAAGTCGACTTCGATATTTGCTGCGCGGAGCATTTCGAGCGCCGGGCGGCTTACGACGTCGGCGTGAAGGCTCCGTATGCCTCCGAGCACCATCAGGGCGGCTGCGCCTTTGCCCACTACCTTGTCGGCAAGGTCGGCATCGGCGAGGATGTCGGAACCGGAGGTGACAATGCCGTAAAGGTCGGCGACGCCACGGCTGCCGTAGGTATGGACTTGGCCGTGACGGTCAATGACCACGAGCGAGCATCCCGTGTCGTGGAGAATCTCGGTTGCTGCAGATGATGTGCGATCAGCCGCCGTCATAGAGTGCCTTGCTTTAAATGCTCTACAAAGCCGTCGATTCGGGCCATTTCGGCCGGAATGTTAATCTGCTGTGGACAGTGCTCAATACATTTCTTACAGCCTATGCAGTGATTGGCCTGACGCAGACGGGGCACGCTACGGTCGTAGCCCACAAGGAATGCCTGACGCGCTTGGCGATAGTTTTCGGCTTGAGCGCTTTCGGGCACATTGCCTTGGTTGACACACTTGTTGTAGTGCGTAAGGATGCCGGGAATGTCGAGGCCGTAGGGGCAAGGCATGCAATACTTACAGTCGTTGCAGGGCACGGTGGGATACTGCACCATGATGTCGGCCGTATCGTAGAGAAACTGCATTTCCTCGTCGGTAAGCGGCTTTAGCGGGCAGAACGAACGCAGATTGTCTTCGAGATGCTCCATATAGGTCATGCCGCTGAGCACAGTCAGTACTCCCGGGTGTGTCCCGGCATAACGGAATGCCCATGACGCGACGGAGCGCTCGGGTTCGCGCTGTTTGAGACGGGCTACTACATGGTCGTGGACTTTCGAGAGACGTCCGCCCAGAAGCGGTTCCATGATGACGGCCGGGATGCCGCGCTTTTCGAGTTCGTTGTAGAGATACTCGGCGTCGGTGTTGCGCGGGTTCGATGCCTGAGCATGCTTCCAGTCGAGATAGTTGAGCTGAATCTGCACGAAATCCCATTTATATTTATCGTGCTGCGACAGAAGATAGTCGAACACACGGATGTCGCCATGGTAAGAGAACCCGAGGTTGCGTATGCGGCCGGCCTCACGCTCTTTTACGAGGAAGTCGAGTATGCCGTTGTCGATATATCGGCCGTTGAAGGGTGGGAATCCGTCGCCGTCCGCGCCACCCATGCCTACGGCGTGGAGAAGCATATAGTCGATGTAGTCGGTGCGGAGTTGCTTCAGCGAGTTGTGATACATGTCGATTGACGCCTGACGGCTCCACGTGTCGGGCGAGAAGTTGGACAGTTTGGTGGCAATGAAATAGCTGTCGCGCGGATGGCGCGAGAGGGCAATTCCGGTGGCTTCTTCCGATTTGCCCCGGCAGTAGGCGGGCGATGTGTCGAAATAGTTTACGCCATGTTCGAGGGCTTTGTCGACCAGCGCGTTTACCATTTCCTGGTCAATCACTTCGTTGCCTTCGCCTCCGTCGGGAGCCGGTTTTGTAGGCCAGCGCATGCATCCGTAGCCGAGGAGCGATACTTTGTCGCCAGTCGACGGGTTGGTGCGCAATGTCATCCGGTCGGTTGGTATGGGCGAGTCTGCTACAGTTTCGGCCGTGACGCTTTCGGCGGCCGTCTTGCGGGCGCATCCGGTAACTGCCGACAGCCCGGTGACGGCAGCTCCGCCTAGACCGAGACGGTGAAGAAACTCGCGGCGATCCATACGCGATGATGTATTTCGGTTCTTATTATTTGTCATGATTTTTATACGGTCTTGTGGTTTTCGTGTCCCTCCACATAAATGGCGCTGAAGGGGCGCGCCGGACAGAGATTCTCACACGCTCCGCAGCCGATGCAACGCTCTTCGTTGACAACCGGAATCTTGCGTGAGTCGGGATTGTCGGGGTCTGATGCTATCATCTGGATTGCTCCCGTCGGGCAGTGACGGGCACAGTTGCCGCAGTCGACATCGTCGGTGAGCACCACGCAGTTGTCTTTGACCCACACGGCGTGGCCAATCTGCACTGATGATTTTTCGGGCAACTCAATTTTCACTATTGCACCGGCCGGACAGACTTCGGAACACTTCGTGCACTCAGGGCGGCAATATCCGCGCTCGTAGCTCGATTCGGGCTGCATGAAGCGGTCGAGCGATACCGAGGGACGTAGCACTTCGTTGGGACACGCGGCCACGCAGAGCTGACATGCGGTGCAGTGCTCGGCCAGATGGCGCAGCCCTTTGGCGCCGGGAGGCACAATGGGTGTCTTGCGGGCCGGAATCTTTTTATCCTCGATTGCAGCCAGACCTCCATCGACTTTCTTTTCCTGGGCCTTGAGCATAGCTGAACCGGCAGCTACGGCCGATGCCATGATGAACGTGCGGCGCGATGCCGACTGAGGCGCGGCGTCTGCGGCAGCGGTGGCTACCGAGGGCTGAGAACGACGGCGGGTGTAGGAGATGGCGCCTTTATGGCATTTGCCGATGCAGTCCATGCACGCCACGCAACGCGAATAGTCAATGGTATGGTTCTTGGAGTCGATGCACGACGATTTGCAGTTGCGGGCACAGAGTCCGCAGCTGTTGCACCGCGATGTGTCGATGACGGGGCGCAACCACGAGAAGCGGGCGAAGAAGCCGAGAATAGTTCCAACTGGGCAAACAGTGTTGCAATACGTGCGGCCGTTGCGCCAAGCGAGCACGGCGAGCACGACCAGAGTGACAACCGCTACGGCAAACACCGACCAACTGCGCACCCACACTTCGGTGCGGTAGAACGCGTAGCTGTCGGCCGACTCGGCAGCCGATGCGAGGAGATTGTTGGCTCCGGCCCACAGCGGTCCGAGAAGATTCTGAACTATGCGACCATAAGCGCTATAGGGCGCAAACAGGGCCACAACCCAGCCGAGACCGACAATAAAAGCCGCGATAAGAAGGGCGAGCATGCCGTAGCGCAGAGCATTGAGCGCTTTTGAATAGGTGTAGCGGTTTTTGCGCGCGCGGCGGCCGAGAGCGGCGAAACCGTCCTGCATGACTCCGAGCGGACAAATCACCGAGCAGTAGATTCGGCCGAAGACCAGCGTCAGCACCACGAGGCCTACGATTACGCCAACGTTGAGCGCCAGCAGAGCGGGGAGAAACTGGATTTTGGCCATCCATCCCAGCCATGTGTGCACAGTGCCGGTGAAGTCAAGAAAGAGAAGTGTTATACCGATGATGAACACCACGGCAAGCACTATACGGATTTTTCGTAACATACGGTAGACTGAAAAATTACTATGGTGGATAAAATTTTAGAAGAATGATTGGTTGCAAATATAAATAAATCCCTGAATTGTCGGCTGAACCATTTCCCCTTGATTCATACCATTTTTATGGCTCGCGGGGAGGTGGGACGGAACTTACCGGAGTGAGTGAAGAGAGTCGAGCATCCGCTCGATGTCGGCCCGCATCGACCGCAGGCGTTCAAGAGCGCGATGGCTCCGCTCGACACCGCGGGGATTGGCGCGGAGCTGCTCCTGAGCGGCTTCGAGCTTCAGGCCGCGCTCCTTGACAAGAAAGTGAATCATCGAAATCTTGTCGATGTCGGATGCGGTGTAATATCGTATGCCGGTCTTGCTGCGCTTGGGCTTGATGACGGTAAACCGGCTTTCCCAGAATCGCAGCGTCGAAGCCGGGATGTGGAGCAGGTCGGCCACTTCGCTTATTTTGTAATATTTTTTGTCGAGTTCGTCCATGGCAGAGGATTATCGGGCTGTCATTGAGTTGCAAAAATACGAAATTAAGGCTAATTTTGCATATAATTTGACGCGCTGAATGTGAAAAATGTGGAAATGACTGCCGATTCCGCTTTTTCGGCTCGCACAACTAACGAAACAACAACATCATAGACACTTAAAATAACAATTGCAGTGACAAAGCTTACAGCTAAGGAAATTCGCGAATCTTTCAAAGATTTCTTCCGCGAAAAAGGCCATAAGATTGTGCCTTCCGCTCCGATGGTGATTAAAGACGACCCGACGCTGATGTTTACCAACGCGGGTATGAACCAGTTCAAAGATATAATCCTCGGCAATAAGGCGGCGAAATACCGCCGCGTGGCCGACTCACAGAAATGTCTGCGCGTAAGCGGCAAGCACAACGACCTCGAGGAAGTTGGTATGGACACATATCACCACACGATGTTTGAGATGCTCGGCAACTGGAGCTTCGGCGACTATTTCAAGAAGGAGGCCATAGACTGGGCCTGGGAATATCTGGTTGACGTGCTCAAACTCGACCCGGCGCGCCTTTACGCCACGGTGTTCGAGGGCTCGCCCGAAGAGGGCCTTGGCCGTGACGACGAAGCCGCATCATACTGGGAGAAACATCTGCCCAAAGACCATATAATCAACGGCAACAAGCACGATAACTTCTGGGAAATGGGCGATACGGGTCCCTGCGGTCCCTGCTCGGAGAT
>CAYUYQ010000025.1:0-18255 GCA_964449335.1 uncultured Bacteroides sp.
CTGAAGACGCTTCACGACTTCATCGCGGCCGTACTGGGTGTACTCGGTGCAGACTTCAGTGGTGATGGTGAATCCGGGGGGAACGGGCATGCCGAGGTGGTTCATTTCGGCCAGGTTGGCGCCTTTGCCTCCGAGGAGATTTCGCATCGAGGCATCGCCTTCTGCTTTACCGTCTCCAAACGTGTAAACTCTTTTCATCAGTAAGTGTATTAAATTTGGTATATAAAAAATGTTTGTTTTATACTTGAATACTTTGACATGGTTGCCATGCGTTTGTCATGGAGTATAGTGCAAATTTAAGACATTAAACTCAAACATGAAAAAAATTAAAGATTTTTCTCATGGAGAGCCAAAGATTAACCTTATTTGCTTAGCTTTGCACCCTGATTAATTAATCAAGATTAAAAAGACGTCAATATAAACACTCAATTGTGGGAAGAAAACGAAAAGAATTGCCCGTCTACGAGGGCGTTGAGATAACAGATGTGGCGGCTGAGGGCAACGCGTTGGCCCGGGTTGCCGAAAAAGTTGTGTTCATACCGTTTGGCGCACCCGGTGATGTCGCCGACGTGAAGATTGACCGAAGCCGTAAAAGCTATAGTGAAGGCCATATCGTACGCATGGTGCGTCCGTCGGATCTGCGTGTGGAGCCGCGCTGTGTTCATTTTGGTGTGTGCGGCGGATGTCGCTGGCAGCATCTTCCGTATGATTTTCAGCTTGGATGCAAGCAGCAGCAGGTCAAAGACGCTCTCGAACGCATAGCTAAAATTGAATTGCCGGAAATCAGCGATATCCTTGGTTCGGAGGAAATATGGGCCTACCGTAATAAGATGGAGTACACGTTCTCCAATAAAAAATGGTTGACATTCGATCAACTTCGCAGTGGCGAGGAGTTCCCCGACCGTGATGCCGCCGGATTTCACATTCCGGGTGCATTTGATAAAGTGCTCGATATTGAAGCCTGTCACCTACAGGATGATTTCGGCAACCGTTTGCGGCTATTCATAAAAGAGTATGGTAAGAAGAATGGTCTTTCGTTCTATGACCTCCGTGCGCAGGAAGGTTTCTTGCGTACGCTTATGATAAGGATAGCGTCTACCGGACAGATTATGGCCGTAATGGTATTCGGCAAGGATGAGCCTGAGGCAATAAAGGCTTTGCTTGACGCTGTCAAAAAAGAGTTTCCGGAGATAACTTCTCTTCAATATGTTGTCAATACGAAGCTTAATGATACGATTGCTGACCAGGAAGTTGTTCTGTACAGTGGATCTCCGTATATAGAGGAAGAAATGGAGGGGCTGAAGTTCAGAGTGGGCCCGAAGTCATTCTATCAGACCAATTCACGCCAGGCATATCAATTATATAAGGTGGCACGTGAATTTGCCGCTCTCACCGGCGATGAGCTGGTGTATGACCTGTATACCGGAACGGGCACTATTGCCAACTTCGTTGCATCGCGTGCGCGTAAGGTTATCGGTATCG
The DNA here is from genome assembly GCA_964449335.1 of uncultured Bacteroides sp. Classification (GTDB taxonomy): domain Bacteria; phylum Bacteroidota; class Bacteroidia; order Bacteroidales; family Muribaculaceae; genus Paramuribaculum. The sequence goes on from CAYUYQ010000025.1 coordinate 1,483, forward strand.
AATATGTGGAAGATGCGATAAAAGATGCCAGAATTAACTCTGAGGCAAACGGAATAACGAATACCGAATTTTTTGCCGGAGATATGAAAGATGTATTGACCGATGCGTTTGTTGAGGAGCACGGACGGCCTGAAGTCATGATAGTCGATCCGCCTCGTGCCGGCATGCACGGTGATGTGGTAAACGTAATCCTCAATGCTGCGCCTGAGCGCATAGTCTACGTGAGCTGTAATCCTGCCACTCAGGCTCGCGATTTGGCTTTACTTGACGGCCAGTACAAAGTTGAGGCCGTGCAGCCGGTCGACATGTTTCCCCACACGCACCATGTTGAAAATGTAGTGAAACTCGTCAAGCGTAGTGTCACGGTATCCGGTGACGCGGCTGAATAGTGCGGAGACAGGCTCTATTCGATTGGTGGAAGTTTGGCTTCAGCGGCAAGCACTGAGTTATAGTAACGGGAATCGCCCGTTACTTCTCGCCCGATAAAATCAGGAATCTCAAACTCCTCGTCGGGACAGCTAAGCTCAATTTCAGCCACGGTCAAACCGCTTAGCGCTCCATGAAACTCGTCTATTTCCCAACGCCCCACTAAATAGCGGGTTTTCGAAATGACTGGACTACAGGCGCAAAATGCCATCATTTCGCGAGCGTCGGCTGCAGGAATAGGGTATTCCCATTCGTTGCGTTCGCAGCCGTGCGTACGGTTCTTGATGGTCAGATAGGCTGTTTCGTCCGTCACACGGAGTCTGACAACAGAGTCGGGCGATACAGACAGATAGGTCTGACTTATATCTAATTTTCGCTTGGCATGCTTTTTGTAGTCTTGATTCTTAACAAGAAATTTGCGCTCGATTTCTTTTCCCATGACGATGATATAGATTATGCAGGGCAAATTTATGAAATAATTTACCAAGTGCTAAAACATGAAGATGCTTTCCTGCATTATAGTTTTAAATCTAATTAGAAACTAACATAGATTAATGATTGAAAGAATTGTAATAATAGATAATGCCGACCCCGTAAACTTCTATGGTGTCAATAATGCTAACATGCAGCTTATCAGAAACCTTTTCCCAAAACTACGCATGGCTGCGCGAGGTAGCGTCATTAAGGTGATTGGCGATGAGGACGAAACGGCACGTTTTGAGAAGAAGATTCACGAAATGGAGGAATACTGCACAAAGTATAATTCGCTGAGTGAGGATGTGATTCTTGACATAGTGTCGGGGGAGCGTCCGCATGAGAAGCGTTCCGACGGCGTCATAATATTCGGTGTCAACGGTAAGCCTATTTCGGCGCGGACACCTAATCAGCAGAAACTTGTCGAAGAGTTCAACAGCAATGATCTTACATTCGCACTCGGGCCGGCCGGTACCGGTAAGACTTATATCGCAATAGCCTTAGCCGTTAAGGCTCTCAAGAACCGCGAAGTGCGTAAGATTATCCTTTCGCGTCCGGCCGTTGAGGCCGGTGAGAAACTCGGATTCCTCCCCGGCGATATGAAAGATAAAATCGATCCCTATCTGCAACCGCTCTACGATGCTCTGGAAGATATGATTCCTCCGGTGAAACTGAAAGAGTATATGGAGAGCAAGGTTATTCAGATTGCGCCCCTCGCATTCATGCGCGGACGCACGCTCAATGATGCTGTCATTGTACTCGACGAGGCTCAGAATACTACCACTCACCAGATTAAGATGTTCCTAACCCGTCTCGGCATGAATGCCAAGATGATAATAACTGGCGATGCTACTCAGATTGACCTCCCGCGTTCGACAACCTCGGGGCTGATGCAGGCTCTTAAGATTCTCCACGATGTGAAGGGTATCGGACGCGTGGAGTTTGGAAAGAAAGACATTGTGCGCCACGCTCTTGTGCAGCGTATAGTTGAAGCTTACGAAAAGTATGACGAGACTCGTAAATTGGCGGATGAGACCGAAGAAACGCCTGATGACGAATTGGTAACCGACAACGCTTAATAGACGTGCGTCAGATTATTTCCTGCATAATTTTTATAGTCACTGCGCTATTATGGCCGCAGGCGGCGACTGCTGAACAGGTCACGACCGTTTCGGGCGTTGTGACTGACTCCTTGTCACGTCAGCCTGTGCCTTTTGCCTCGGTGGTGATAATGGATACCGGAGTCGGAGGATTGACTGACGACAACGGCTGTTTTTCATTGCGTACGTCTAAGCAAACTACCGAAGTAAAGATTTCAGCAATGGGCTTCGACACGAAAATGGTGAAAATAACTACCGGGAAGCCTAATTATATTAAGGTGCGACTTCGTCCGATAGGAAGGGCTCTTGATGAAGTAGTGGTCAAAACAAGAAAAAAGAAATATAGCAAGAAGAATAATCCGGCGGTAATCTTCATGGAGCGAATCCGCAATGCCGATACGCTCACCGATCCGATGCGCCACCCGAATTACTCATTCGATAAGTATGAACGTATAACACTGGGACTTAATAAATTTAGTCCGGTCGATGAGAAAAATCTGATTCTTAAGAAATTCGGGATGCTTCGTGACTATATTGACACCAGTGAGGTCTCTGGCAATCCTATCCTTAATGTCAGCACTCGCGAAAAAGCTTCGAGAGTCGTCAATACCCGTCAGCCTAAACGCAATAAAGAGATAATCAACGGGTATCGGCAGGCCGGTCTCGACGATTTTCTTGATGCTGACAACATGCGAATGCTTTATGAGGAGTTTTTGCAGGAGGTGGACCTGTATGATAACGATGTGGTTATGCTACGCAATCATTTTGTGAGTCCCCTATCGCGCATAGCTCCCGATTTTTATAAGTTTTTTCTAACGGACACAGTGGAAGTCGGAGGGGAGCGGTGCATAGTTCTCTCGTTCACGCCTCACAACACACAGACGTTTGGTTTTACCGGGAATGTCTATGTTCCGGAAGGAGACTCAACAATGTTTATAAAAAAGGTAGAGTTGAATATCCCGCGGGATATTAACCTGAATTTTGTTGACAATCTTTTTATCTCGCAAGAGTTTGAGCGAGGACCTGATGGTTCGCGGCTGAAGATTCGCGACGATGTCGTGGCTGAGATGTCAGTCCTTCCCGGGACGCAAGGCCTTTACATGCGGCGTAATACAGCATACGCCAATCACTCCTTCGACGAGCCGGACACCCGGACAATCGCCCTCATCTCCGGGCTTGGAAAAGAAGTCAAGACAGATTCAATGGATGTCCGTAGCGCTCAGTTCTGGGTAGATAATCGGATTATACCTATATCACGTTCGGAGGAGCATGTCGACAGCTTTGCCGGCGCCGTGCGCCAGGTGCCGTTCTATTACTGGATGGAGAAAGGAATAAAACTGATGGCAAACGGGTATGTCGGTACGGCCAAAAAAGACTCGAAAGTTGATATCGGTCCGCTTATCAGTCTTGTCAGCCACAATGCGCTCGAGGGATGGCGTTTCCGTCTCGGAGGAATTACTACGGCTAATCTGAGTCCTAATTGGTTTGTCAGAGGTTATGCTGCCTACGGTCTTCGCGACAAGGTGTGGAAATATGGCGGTGAGCTTGAGTACTCGTTCAATAAAAAGAAATATCATTCGCGTGAGTTCCCTGTCCATTCGCTTCGACTGACCCACCTATATGACGTGGATATGCTTGGACAGCATTTTGCCGAAGCTTCGAATGGCTCGATATTTATGGCATTGAGTAGGAAATCAGATTATCAGATTACGTATCATCGTCTGACAAGTCTGCTTTACACGTTTGAACTCGATAACCATTTCTCCGTCGAGGCGGAGGCGCGCCACGAACGTCAGGAGGCAACGGAATGGATGAAGTTCATCACTCCTTCCGGACGCATTTATCCACACTATGATGAGACTTCGTTTACGCTCCGCCTGCGATATGCCCCGGGTGAGAAGTTCTATCAGTCGAAATCGGAAAGAGTGTCAATTAATCATGAAGCACCGATTTTCACGTTATCACATACTTTTGCACCCGCAGGATTTGCCGGCAACCTTTTTGCACTCAATCGCACGGATGCAAGTTTTGAAAAGCGCTTCTGGTTATCGGCTTTCGGATATATCGATGTCATGCTGAAAGGTGGACATATATGGAGTAAATGCGGTTATCCCAATTTGATAAGCCCTGCAGCAAATCTGTCTTATACAATCCAGCCCGAGACATACTCACTTCTGAATCCGATGGAGTTTATTCTCGACAGTTATGCAGGTTGGGATGTAACGTATTGGGCCAATGGCGCTATATTCAATTATATACCGCTCATAAAGAAACTGAAATTACGCGAGGTGTTCGGCTTTAAAGGTTTCGTGGGACATCTGAGCCGTAAGAATAATCCCGAATACAATGATGACGTGTTTCAGTTTCCGACGCTTAGCAATACGCTTACAATGTCGGGGCGTCCATATATGGAGGTCAGTGCGGGTATTGATAACATATTCCATTTTATCAGACTTGAATATGTATGGCGTCTGACCTATCGCGATTATCCCGGAGTGGACCGTAGCGGAGTGAGGGTTGGAGCGCATTTCCGATTCTGACGTCGGGAATTATCGCGGCGCGTCATAGAATGATGCTTTTTATTTAGCGAAAAAGATTGTAAATTTGCATCAAAGGCTTAATGCCTACATTCGATAATCTTTGACCACCTCCAAAAGCATCCGCTTTTCATGATAACCGTAATACCCGACTATAATCTCAGGCATAATAATACATTCGCCATGGATGTAAAATGTCGCCGATGGATAGAATATACCGAAGGGAATGACCTCCCGGCAATTTTTGCTAATCCTGAACTCAAGAGGCCTAAATCAATAGGTGCCGGCAGTAACCTGCTGTTTACTGGTGATTATGATGGCGATTTACTTCACTCGCGAATTATGGACATGACCGTTTCGCCGCTTGATGACGGCTCTTTTTATCTGAGAGTCGGAGCGGGAATGGAGATGGATGCATTGGTGCTTTATTGCGCTGAGCGTGGATTCTGGGGACTTGAGAATCTGTCAGGCATACCGGGTGATGTAGGAGCGTCGGCCGTTCAGAATGTCGGAGCATACGGCGTTGAAGCCTCGGATTTAATAGAGAGTGTGGAATGTTTCGATACTGTAAACCGTTCGTTCGTGAGCTTCGCTCCGGACGAATGTGGGTATGGCTACCGCACCTCGCGTTTCAAGAGCGGGGAGGATGCCGACCGTTACATTGTATGCTATGTCGTCTATCGCGTTTACTCAGGCTATCACCCCCGGCTCGACTATGGCCATCTGCGCGATGCTGTGGATAGCGAGCATCCATCGCCTATTCAAGTCCGAGAAGCTGTAATCGCTACCCGCAATGCAAAACTTCCCGACGTTCATCGCTTCGGTAGTGCAGGCAGTTTCTTTAAGAATCCTGTGCTCTGCACGGCTGATTTTGAGTGTCTTTGTTCGAGAGCTGAAGACTTGTTCGGCGGTAAAATAGAGGTGCCGCATTTCATTGTCGATACAGGGGTGAAAGTTCCTGCTGCATGGCTGATTGATAAGAGCGGGCTGAAGGGATTTCGCAATGCTGATGCCGGTGTGTGGGATAAACAGCCTCTCGTCATAGTCAATCTGACAGGCCATGCTACCGCAAAAGATATAATGGAAGTGGAGCACCACGTAACCACAACAGTTAAAGAAAAATTCGGAGTAGAGCTTTCACCGGAAGTCGAACATATATAATCCGTAAGAGATGAGCACATTTATCATAGAAGGAGGCCGCCATCTGGTCGGCGAAATAGAACCTCAGGGTGCAAAAAACGAAGCGCTTCAGGTAATCAGCGCCACGTTGCTTACAGCCTATCCGGTCAGAATAACAAATGTACCGGAGATTCTTGACGTAAAAAATCTGATAAAGCTCCTTAAAGGCATGGGAGTGAAAGTTGAGCGCCACGGCAAGGGAGACTACACTTTTACTGCTGATGCGATCGACACGGCCTTTATTGAAAGTGACGATTTCGTGAAACATTGTGCTTCACTGCGCGGTTCGGTGCTTCTCGTCGGTCCGCTTCTGGCCCGCTTCGGTAAGGCCTATTTTGCCAAACCGGGCGGAGACAAAATCGGGCGAAGGAAAATTGACACTCACATTTCGGGCCTCGTCAGTCTTGGCGCGTCGGTAGAATACGTCCCCGAGCGCAAATCATATCTTCTACAAAGTCCTCCCGAAGGCCTGAAAGGAACTTATATGCTTTTAGACGAGGCATCGGTAACGGGCACGGCCAACATAATAATGGCGGCCTCGATTGCGCGCGGTAAGACCACAATCTATAATGCTGCCTGCGAGCCATACGTGCAACAACTTTGCGGCATGCTCTCGCGAATGGGCGCACACATTTCCGGTATCGGTTCCAATCTGCTGACAATTGAGGGCGTGGAATCGCTCCATGGAACAGATCATAGGATTCTGCCTGATATGATTGAGGTCGGTAGTTTTATAGGTCTGGCTGCAATTACTCAAAGTACCATACGTATCAAAAATGTAAGCTACGACGACCTTGGCATTATACCGGATAGTTTCCGTAAACTCGGTATCGTTATCAATCGCGAGGGTGATGATATTGTTGTGCCTGCTCAGGAGTCTTATGAAATAGAGACAGCTCTCGACGGCTCGATACTGAACATAGCCGATGCTCCCTGGCCCGGTCTCACGCCCGACCTTCTCAGTGTCATGCTTGTTGTGGCTACGCAGTGTCGGGGAAGTGTGCTGATTCATCAGAAGATGTTTGAGAGCCGACTGTTTTTTGTCGACCATCTGATAGATATGGGAGCCCAGATTATGCTTTGCGATCCACATCGCGCCGTTGTGATAGGGCTTGACCATAGGGTGCCGTTGAGGGCCAACCGCATGCTGTCACCCGATATCCGAGCCGGTATCGCCATGCTACTTGCTGCAATGTCGGCCAAAGGGACAAGTGAAATCGGCAACATAAATCAGATTGATCGCGGATACGAGGATATAGACGTGCGCCTCAATCGTCTGGGAGCTAACATCATCCGTAAAGACTAAAAGTAGTAAGATTGACTTATATTGACAGGCTTTTCTCAGACAGGCACGGCTATAAGCGGCATGTTGGACTGAAAGAGAAGTCTGTGGGCCAAGCCGGGGTTGAAGATGCGTGCAAAGACGTTCTTCTTGCGGTTCGGCACTACGACAAGGCTTATTTCATTGTCTTTTACGAAATCGCTTAAGGCAGTATCGCTATTGGGCAGCTGCATCTCCAACGAACCGAATGTCGAGCCTGAATAGTGTTTTTCACAGTATGACCGCAGTGCTTCAAGTATTTCGCTCCGGTTTTCTCCCGGTTTGCGGGGTGGAAGGCTGACAAGGTATATATGACGATTCTCGTTGTCGATGAGTTTCATCAGATTGTCGATTGCGAGTAAATCAGCCTGGTCGAGCGTGCAGAGCATTATGATATTGCGTTTGCTTGCCAGAGAGCTTGTGGTGTCAGCCACTGCAAATATGGGATAACTGCAATTGTCGAGCACCTCTGCGGTGACGCTACCCATTGTCTCACGCTCTTTAAGGTCGGAGTCGCGTGTGCCCATTACAATCATTAGCGGGTTGAGTTCTTTGGCTATCTGAACAACGTTTTCTTCAGGAACGCCTTCGCGAAGAATTGTTTTGTATTTAATCCGGGGAAGTTCGCCATCGGCCATCTTGCGTTCAATCATGTCGGTGAATCGCTTCATATCAAGCCATGCCTTACGCTCGAGTTTATGACGTTCGGCGAGATTTGGATTTGAAAAATTGAGCGTTTTTGTGAGCTGAAGTCTTGAAGGATATTTCGGGTCGTAGAATGAATGAAGAATAGTAACTCCACATCCGTGATGCAAAGCGACTTCAAAAGCGATATCAAGGGCCCGAAGTGAGTGAGGGGAAAAGTCGGTGGGATAAAGGATAGTCGGTGTGTAGGAGGGAAGCTGCGTTTTATTCCTGTCGGGATTCTCTATGACTCGCAGCGCAGCCGGTAGATCGGATTCGTGGATACGTATGCGCACTCCGGCTGAAACCTCCGGGCTTTCAAGATTGACATTCTGAAGAACGACATCGATACCTTCACTTTCAAGAAGCGATTTCACTCCGAGAGAGTGTTCAAATGTGTGTATAGCGAGTGTGATGAGGCGATCGTCTTCAGTTGTCATGAGGCATTACTGACGGTGAGAGAGATTAAAAAAGGAGAAAGGAGAATGAGATTTTTACAGTTGTAAGCCGGGGGGACGATTAGTCTTTTTTCTGCTCCTCAAGAATCTTAACGGCCATATCGTAGATAGTAGTGTCGTCAAGAACTACTATACCGCCGTCGGGACCCGGCTCGATGTGAACTCCGGCGTTTTTACCGAATTCGTAGTTGCTACCGCCGAAATAGTTGCGGACGGTTTGAACGGTTGTATGGAGTTGATCGGCAATCTGGTGGGTTGCTCCGTCGGGCAGACTGTCTTTGATGCGGCGGAGTTCGTTGAAAGTGATAGTTTTAGCCATATCTGTTAATATTATAAGTTAGATAAATCGATTCTATTAGTCAAATTGTTTGTCTAAAATAGAACATTCTGCTATCAAAAACAAATTTTTAATGATAAAAGAAATATGTTATATAACACAATTGTGGTCAAAATGCTATTTGTCAGCTATTTCTTGTAACATTGAAATCTATAAAGCTTGGTTTAGATTATTTCGACATCGGTTGCCCGAATCCATGCGCGGTGATTGTTGTCGATTTCAACATCGTACCAGCGGGTGACTACCGAGTCCATGCGGGCACTGACCGAATCCATAATCTGCATTTTTGTCCCTTCGTGGAGAAGCATGGCTTCCTCGGTGCGGTTTTTAGGTGTGCGGGGCGATGTGCTCAGGATTGTGGATGGTACCGTGACAACGGCATAGTTGCGGGCTTTAGCCATTGATGCGCTCCGGAACGCAAATACTCCTCCGACGATGCAGAGCAGCAGGGTAGTGATGCCTCCGAAAAATCCGGTCTTCCTCAACGGTATGGAGCTCATGAAACAGTAGAGGCAGACAGAAACAATAGTCAGAATAAAGAATACAAGGACAGTCCACGCCCAGGCATTAGGAGTCATGATTCGGGCGATAGCGTCCATAGTGTTGGAGAAGAATGTTCCCCGCTCACCCGCTTTATCAACAATCTTGGAGTTGACAAAATCGAGATTAGCTCGCGCATCTGCATTAGTCGGGTCAAGTTTAAGCGCGCGTTCATAGGCTATGATTGCCTGACCGATTTTCCCCTGACGATATAGAGTGTTTCCGATGTTGTAATACAGCTCGGATGAAGTGCCTTCGGTTTCAGCGGCCTGAAGGTAGAGCGACAGCGCGTCGGAGTATTGTTCGGCTGTATAGGCTGAGTCCGCTTTTTCGTCGAGAGGCGAGGCCGACACTGCTACGTTGGCAAGAATCGCCGCTAATAAGAAAAATATATGACGTTTCATATTCAATTCGTTATTCTATTTCTGTGCTTTGATGCGCTCAAGGCCATTGATTGATTCGGTTGCTTTGTCGTAAAGCTTCTCGATTTTTTCCTGAGAAGCCGAGGGGGTATAACGTGCCATCTCACACTCGTCGAGCACATCCATGAAGTCGTTGCACAAAGGTTCGGGTGCACCGTATGCGCGTAGCATCGAAGCGACATTGTCGCGCGAGAGTTGAGAGGCGGGGATTGAAAGTTTATCAGATAAATACCCCCACACGGCACGCAGCAGTTCTTCGTAGAATTTATCAGAATCCTTCGACTGCATGTAATCAGCTGCGAGTTTGAGACGGCGGCGTGCCACCTTGCTCGCTTTGGCCAGACGCATTCCGCGTATATCGCTTGCGCGTTTCATCTGGCGACGGTTGAGAACGAGCACCGCACAGAGCCCTCCGGCAAGAACAATGTAGATAGCCCAGTACCACCAGCGGTCAATAATAGGCGTGTGGTCAGCCGAAAGTTTTTTATCGCCGGTCTTGATGTAGAGAATATCGGTATTTTTTGCTTCAATATCCTTTCGCTCAATGCTTGATTCAGAAGCAATACCTTTGGCGACCTTTATGTCGTAGGACGGAGTGGTGAGGGTTACGTACTCATGTTTTGCCAAATCAAAATATACAAAACTGTCGCTGCCAATCTTGAAATCGCCCACGGCCTGAGGAACGAATGTGTATTCGACCGTCATGGTTCCGGTGACGTTAGCACCGTTAATCTGAGCCTTAATATCACTCTTAGGAGTATATTGCTCGAATTCAGAGGGGAAGTCGATTACGGGCTCTTTTACGTATTTGATATTACCCGTACCGGAGATTGTGTAGATAAGCGTAGCAGGGTCATTTGTCCGGAATGAGTTTCCTACAAGGCGGCTGTCAATCTTAAACTCGCCGACAGCTCCGGTGAAGCCCTCGGGTTGAGGAGTGGGGAGAGGCTTGATGTCGATTGATGCGCTGTTGGAACTGACCTGAATCTGACGTTCCTGAGGATTCTGAACAGTAAAGAAGCCCATATTGACATTATCGTACTGAACAACCTTTATATCATAATTGCCCGAGTTGATAGTCAGTTTTCCTGACTTCTGCGGGAAGATTATACATTTTTTCAGGAGGGCGGTCATGTAGCGCTGTCCCTTGTATTCCTCAACCTGGTTAAGCGAGGGCTGAAGGTTCATTTCTTCAATCAGGAAGCCGTCGAAACTCGGTTGCTTGGTGGGGAAGAACGACGAGATGGAATATTTGGTATAAAGCTTGATGGTACACTCAATAGCCTCCTGCTCATAGGCGGTCGGCTTCGAGAGAATGATGCGTACGAACACGTCGTTTGACGATACGTTGCGGTCGCTCGACTGCGAAGTGATATCGTCGATATTAACCGGAGCATTGGGGTTGGCACGACCTGAGGCGTCGGTGTCAGGCGCGGGCCCGATGACAATCTGTGTCGGACGTGTCGACATGCGTTTCCCATCAGCCATAATCGTTGCCTCGCCGATGGTATATGTGCCTTCCTGATCGGCGCGGTAGTAATACGTATAGTCAACCGTCGAACTTGACGACATCTGACCATTAACCACGCTATAGCTCTGGCTTGTCGATGTTGACGGACCGTACAGGAGTGTACATCCGTTGATCTGTGGAACTTTCAGACTTGAGCCTTCGGCGTCACGCAGACGGAATGTTACGGCAAACTTACTTCCGGCCGACACCCGTCCGGGAGCATTGACCGTAAAGCTGGGAGCCGCCATTGCTGATACGAGGCATAATGCCATCAAAATGGCTGTGGCTGAAATGCGTTTTATATATTCTCTCATAAAGAAACTGTTGGGCTATGAGTTTTTAAGCTTTAATCCAGGTCTTTTTTTGCAGATAATTGGATAAAAACAGATTCGATTACCATGGCTTGGTGACATGGCGGCGACCGCCTTCAGCATTTTTGCGCTGTTGAGCCTCGATTCGCCGACGCGTGGCAGCCTCTTCATTTTCCATTGCCTTAAGAATTTTGTCGGCATTGGACTGGCTGATGCTTTGCTGTTGCTGACGGTCCTGCTTTTTGTCCTTATCTTTGTCCTGCTGCTGTTGCTGCTGGTCTTGGTTTTGATCCTGATTTTGCTGGTTCTGATCGGGATTCTTCTGCTGGTCTTGCTGCTTTTGGTCCTGATTTTGCTGGTCCTGGTTTTTATCCTGATTCTTGTCTTTATTCTGATCTTGCTCTTTTTTCTTAAGCTGAGCCAGACGGAGATTCTCACGCGTCAGGTCATTGTCAGGATTTTTACGCAAAGAGTTCTTATACATTTCGATGCTCTGGGCATAGTCTTCCTTATTGAAGCTCATGTTACCTAAATTGTAATAAGCTTTTTCGGAGATGGAAACATCGGTTGCATTTTTGGCAAGGCCAGAAAGAAGCGCCTGAGCTTCCTGCATAGGATTATTACCCGCATTCGGATCGGCCGAGCCGGCTTGACGTATGAGCGAGGCCGCAAGATTGTAAGCTGCGGTTTCACTTCCGGGAGCAACCTCCAAAGCCTTGCGGTAGAGGACTTCCGCTTCGGCGAAACGCTGATTGCGATATAGCTTGTTACCCTCGACAATGAAGTTTCGTTCCTGCTTGATTGTCGCTATCTCTTTCGCTTCTTCCTTCGACGGTTTATCGGCGGCGTGTCCGACAAGTCCCGGCAAAGCAAGGAGCGTAAACAATACGGTTTTTATTTGCTTTTTCATTTTTTGTCGGTTTTGGAGAAGAATGTGAATTTTGTAAGCCACTCAATCTTGCTGTAGGGGAGCAGCATGTCAATAAGAAGCAGACATAGAGCGATCACAATGGCAATCGGGAAAAGCTCTGCAGCGGCCGAAGGAGCGGCCGACCGCTTGAACTCCGTCTTTGAGAGTTTGTCGAGCTGATTGTCGAGGTCGTCAACAACGTTGCGGTTGCCTCCCCAGACGTAGATGCCGTTGCCGGCTTTAGCAATCTCATCGGCAAGCTGTTCGTTGAGGGCAGTATTTACAATGTTGCCCTCATAATCTTTCATGTATTCAGTGCCGTTGGCATTGAGTGGTATCGGATTGCCTTTAGCCGTGCCCAGACCAACCACATCAACCTGAATACCGGCATCGGCGGCACGCTTAGCCTCTTCAAGGGCATTGTCCTCGAAGTTTTCGGCATCTGTAATCAGAATTATGGCTTTCTGAAAGTCGCTTTCAGGTGTAAACGAGTTGATAGCCATATTGATTGCTGCTCCAATCGCTGTGCCTTGAGTGGGCACAACGTCAGTTGTGAGATTGTTGATAAACATCTTTGCTGAGATGAAATCGGAGGTGATAGGCAATTGAGTGTAGGCGTCACCGGCAAAGACAATTAGTCCGACCTTATCATTTCCGAGTTTATCAAGGAGTTTCTCAAGAATAAATTTTGCCCGCTGGAGTCGGCTTACGCCTTTAGGGTCATCGGTCGACGACGCAAGCATTGAGTTAGACAGGTCGAAACATATCATCACTTCTATGCCGGCTGAGGTTTCCTCCTCGTTTGTAGTAAGATCGGCATTGAGTGCGTAAGGACGTGCGAGAGCTATGATTATGAACACGACCGCAAGAAGTTCGAGGATAATCTTGATTCCCGGCATATAGCGCGACGCTTCGGGCATTAGGCGCTCAATTACCTCCGGACGTCCGAATTTCTTGAGCTTGCGTCTGCGTGCCAGTCTGCCGAGATAGTACAGCCCCCCAAGAGCCGGTACGAGCAGCAGCAGATATAACAGATGCGGATTTGCGAAACTTATCATGATTCAATTTCTTTTAATCGGTGAAGGAAAAAGGAGGCTCATCATGGCAGTGTCCGTACGACGGTCTGACGGCATACGAGCTCAATAACCAGCAGGAGCAGTGCAAGAATGGCCCAAGGAAGATAGTTGTCTTCGGTATGGGAGAAATTTCTGACGTCGAGTTCGGTTTTTTCGAGTTTGTCAATTTCATCGAATATCTGCGACAGCACGTTGTTGTCGGTCGCACGGAAATATTTTCCGCCCGTAATCGACGCAATTTGCTTGAGCGTCGCTTCGTCGATGACAACCGGCATGTTGACAAACGACATTCGTCCGAATTCGTCTTCAGCCGGGTAGGGCGCCATGCCGTTTCGGCCAATACCTATCGTATAAACTTTTATTCCGAGCTGTCGAGCAATCTCAGCCGCGGTGATAGGTGCAACGTTGCCGGTATTGTTTGAACCGTCAGTAAGAAGAATGATGCTTTTAGATTTTGCATGCCCTTCTTTTATGCGGTTAATTGATGTGGCGAGACCGTCACCGATGGCGGTGTTGTCCTGCAACATGCCCATTCTTACGTCGTGGATGTAATTGACGAGCATAGACCGGTCGGTAGTCATGGGGACAGCTGTAAAACTCTCGCCGGCGAAGATGACAAGACCGATATTGTCTGTTTCGCGTCCGGCGACAAATTTCGAGGCAACGCTCTTGGCCGCCTCAAAGCGATCGGGCTTGAAGTCGCGTGCAAGCATACTCGTTGAGATATCGAGTGCGAGCACGATGTCGGTGCCTTCGGTGCGCGATGTGCTCCAGTTATCGCGAGTCTGCGGTCGTGCAATAATGATAATCAGGGCGGCAATTGCGAGCAGACGGAGTCCGAACATTGCGTGAAGCAATATTTCCTTATAGCTAATTGGCAGGCGTCGGAACTGGGCTGTGGTTGAGAGAGCCAACGACGGATAGTCAGAGCGATGACGCCATATATACCATGCGGCATACGGAATCAGCAGGAGCAGTAGCCATAGATATGAGGGATGCGCAAAAAGCATATTGTATTATTTACTTTCTTCGGTTTTGGTTGTTGTTTTACCTGATTCTTCGTCTTCGTTTTCCTCCTCGGGAGCTTCCACGGGCTTGGTGTCTTCGACAAATTGCAGAGCATCGCGGAACGCACGCTCATTGTCCTCAGGCATCGGACGAACTTTTGCGAACTTCACGAAGTCAGCGATTTCAAGAATTTTAGCTATATACGCTTCGCTTGCACGAGTCTCCTCATGGTGACGGACGGCCGAACGAATCTGGGTGGAGGTCATCTCCATAGCGTTGATGCCAAAACGTTTGTCGAGATAGACGCGTAGAATGTCAGTAAGTCGTGTATAGTATTCTTTCTCCTGACCTCGTTCGCAGAGGTGTTCGCTGTGAAGCGCTTCGAGAGACTTGACGGCCACCTCGTAAGGTGGTTCGGGCTTTTTCTTGGGCAGCAGGGGAAGAGTGCCTTTACGGAGCCACTTCCAATAAACGAACGCACAGATTGCAATCAGTGCGAGTCCAAGGAGAATCCACACTCCGTAGTCGGTAAACCAGTCAGGGAAATAATCGAGTATATGTCGATTGATATCAGCTACATCGGCAAAGTCGTGAACGGTGACCATCGAATCGACCGCTACGGGTAAAACTTTAAGCACCGGTCTGTTTGACATGATAGTTTCTCCTTCCTGAAGGTAGATTACCGGTGGTAGAGTGTACATCCCGGAGTCGAAAGACTGAATCATCATATCCTGCAAAAGCTGTTTACGGCCGTTGCCGAGATCGTTAATCACAGGCTGACCAACGGCAGCAATCTCCACATCAGTCCACATTGAATCTATCGTGACAATTCCTCCGGTTTCTGAAAGCGGACCAATCACTTCGATATGGAGAGGTGTCTGTTTACCCATCAGTATATAGATAGAGTCAAGCGACACCTTGGCAGAAAACTGCGACGGAGCAGCATTGGCCGGGAGCATCAGGAACGCGCCCAGACATGCTGACAGGATGTAGCGTATATATCGTTTCATAAGCTTGATTATCGTCTTAACACACGTTTTTTAAAGAGACCCATAAGGGCTTTCACAAAGTCTTCAGAGGTGTCGATTGATGCTATATCGACGCGGCATTTCTGTACAGTCTCCATCATTGCCTGCTGGCGTTCATACCACCATTTTCCATAGGCTTTTCTGACTTTAGATGACGAAGTGTTGATCCATCGGGTAGCACCGGTCTCAAGGTCAGCCACGCGGACAAGACCGATATCGGGCATCTGGGCGTCGCGTTTGTCGTAGATCTGGATGCAGATTACATCATGGCGGTTTGACGCGACAGACATGGCAGTCTGATATTCGTGATTGTCGATGAAGTCCGAGATAAGGAAGGTGGTGCAGCGTTTCTTAAGCGCGTCAGTAAAGTAACGGAGAGCAACCGAAATATCCGTGCCCTGACTTTCCGGTTTAAAGTCGAGCAGCTGGCTGATTATAAATAATATGTGTTTTCGTCCTTTCTTCGGAGGGATGAATTTCTCAATCTTATCTGAGAAGAAAATGACTCCGATTTTATCATTGTTCTGAATGGCCGAAAATGCAATTGTGGCAGCAACTTCCGCTATCACTTCGCGCTTTTCATCGCCATCAGCTCCAAACATACGGCTATTTGAGACATCGACGAGAAGCATCACAGTTAGTTCGCGTTCCTCCTCGTAGACCTTTACATAGGGGTGATTGTGGCGGGCGGTAACATTCCAGTCGATATCGCGGACGTCGTCGCCATACTGGTACTCGCGCACCTCAGAAAAAGTCATACCGCGTCCTTTGAATGCTGTGTGGTATTCACCCGCAAAAATATTCTGCGAGAGTCCGCGGGTCTTTATTTCGATTTTTCGAACTTTTTTTAGAAGTTCACTTGCTTCCATACTTCTTGTTTAGTTGCGGCGATGGTGTGAATTGGAGAGAGGAGAATTGAGTTTTTATAATGGACAAGTGGCATTAGGGCACCTGTACTTTATCGAGGATTTCAGAGATTACTTCGTCGGCCGTAATATTGTTGGCTTCGGCTTCGTAGGAAAGACCGATACGGTGACGGAGCACGTCGTGACAAACGGCACGGACATCTTCCGGACTCACGTAACCACGCTGACGCAGGAATGCGTAGGCGCGGGCTGCGCGGGCAAGGCCGATTGATGCACGCGGAGATGCGCCGAATGAAATTATATTCTCGAGACTCTTGAGGTCGTAGTCGGCCGGCTGGCGGGTAGCAAAAACGATGTCGACGATGTAACGTTCAATTTTTTCATCAAGATAGATGCATTCGACCACTTTCTGGGCCTCAAGAATTTCTTCGGGACGCAGCAGAGCGTGAATATCTCGTTTGACAGGCGAGATGTTCTGACGGATGATGAGTTTCTCATCTTCCTTGGTAGGATAACCAATGATGACTTTTAAGAGGAAACGGTCGACCTGAGCTTCGGGCAGGGGATATGTGCCTTCCTGTTCGAT
>CAYUYQ010000026.1:0-17891 GCA_964449335.1 uncultured Bacteroides sp.
GGCGAGGCGAATTTTTTTGAGCCTATATGTATATCGGAGATTTCCAGATTGCCTTCTATGACTTTCAATGATGCATCCGAATCGGTAATAGTGCAGTTGCCCCACGCATAGCCATTGCTCCAGAAGTAAACCCCGGGAGTGTCCGTAAATTGAATCTTCTTATCTACGGCCGAATACAGAAAGCCACTTAGGGCCGGAATCGCCGACCATGAGGCCATTGACCGGGCATAGTGATGACCACATTCCGGCTCGCTGAACGGATTTCGTTTGGCGCCGTCATGACGGTCTCTTACTGATTTTATGCAGCGCAGCGCATCGTCGGTCATCCCTTCGTAAATCATTTCTGTAGCCGCGCAATATTCAAATCCGGTCATGACCTCCGCAAAGTAGGGAAACGGAACCGCCAGTCGTCCTTTGGGCCATGAAGCCATGACGAGACCACTCTCGTTGCCCATGACGTAAGACCTCATGTTGTTGAAATGGCGACTGAAATCCTTCACATAATTGTATTTCATTATGCTATTCATGGTCGTTGATATATTGCGTTTATCCGCCAGATATCCAAGACCACACAAGTGAGCCATATATTGGCCTACAAGTTGATCGACGAGACACCCTTTTCCCAACTGGAACGGAGGGATGTCCTTAGCATCGTCCGCCAAAATCTCAAAGGTGGCCGGATTGGCTATTTTATGCTCATAGTACTCTCCGTTGAACAGATTCGCGTCAATCCAGGCGCTACCGGAGTTAAAGACGGCGTCGCACTCGTGCGAAAAGCCGTCATCGCCAACGGCCTTTGCCATCCGGCTTGCTGCCCGTAGCGCGCCGAGATACCAGAACCCCATCTGAGGATTAGGTCCGTAATAGTCTACATCCATCGTGTTGTGTTGGGCGCCTTCCATCACTCCATCCTTATTCGCATCCCAGCCGCGTTCCCTCCAGGCAAATTCAACACTTTTACGGATATTTGGCCACAATGCTTTCAGAAACTCCGTGTCGCCCGACATATTCCACTCGCGATAAGCTTTCATGATTGCGCCCATCTGGCCGTCGGCTGCCGCAGCCGTCCCTTTGTTGGCTTCGCTCAAGGGAAGTGCTGCCCGGAAATTCATCAGACCTTGGTCGTTGACGGAATAACGGAATTCGACCTCTCTCATCGTTTTCGCCAGTTCACCGAAAAGAAACGGTGTGGCGACTTCATAATTCCATACATGGGTACATGAGCCGTAGCACGACCCGAAGCGATCCATCACGCCTTCCCAACCCATCAGATGGCCCGAGGGCAGTCGAAAAACGGTCTGGGAGCGCAACGTAGCCAGATTGAACAGAGCTGCCTCCTTTACCTCCGGCGGATAGGTGCTTGCCAGAAAACTATTGACAAACGCAAGGGTGCGCGTCTCCAGTGTGTCGACCGAGTCAGCAAAATTCTTTACTATTTCCCATGCGTTTCCATGCTTGCAGCTATAGTAGTTTCCTACAGGTTGCGCGGCCCACGCCTTGCGGTTGGGGAAATTCCATGCTATATAGAAGGTGAACGTTTCGGTAGCGCCGGGACGGATAAGACGTCGGGAGGCCAGTGCACACATTGGGTCGTTCTCGTTGGATGGTTTTGCGCTACTATCCATGATGCCGTTACTGCTGAAATCGTCCCAGAAATCCAGAATCGCATTATTCCAGTCGTCGGCAGCCATGTCCGTGCGGTAGCTTATCTCGCTTCCTCCCGGAGTGGCAAGTGCGATTGTGCCCCATGCGGGATTAAGCGAGTCGACACCTTCGGAATACATGTAGATACCTTTCAGGTTGCCGTCCGACCGAAAAGCATTGACGTTTTTATTTTCACCGCCGGGCACATAATCGCCCTTCCAGTTCAAGGAATACACAGAGCCGTCCCTGCCGATGAAATTTCGCAGTGCTCCACAGATACTCGCCACAATCGGTTTCTCGCTACAGTTTGTCACTTCATAAGATAAAACTGCTACCGGCCAGCCGCTTGCATCGGCATCGGCGGGGACAAGCGGATTAAATCCCTTGATTCTGACTTTGACAGGAAGGGAGGGATCGCTCAGATTGACCTGTCCGAAAGGATAGGCCGCGTCAAAAGAAGCGGTGGAAAAGCGTGGAAATCCATGGTGGTTGGCCGGACGTCCGTCGTAGTGAAGATATTCTTGCGAATACAACGGGCCTTCCAGTAACGCAGTGACGGGCTCTTTGCCTTCTTCATCGATGTGTATGGCAAAGAAAGGGGCGTTGTTGCCGGTAGTAACTGTGCTGTAGCCTTTTGCGGGAACGTTCATTATCTCCCAGTCGCACAATTCGCCTCGTCCGCCAAGCGAGACTGTGCCTGTGCCGATACCTCCGAGAGGTAGTGCTATGCGATAGAGATGATCGGCATCGTAGTGCTTAAGTACGGGCCATTCTTTAGGTGTCCAGTTTGATTCGGCGTAAGTCTTCGGAATCGCCGTTAAAGCGCATGCGATTGCCAGTTTAATCGCAATGTCTGATAATCGGTTCATTACGTAGTCGTTAATCTGATTTGGTTTGGTAGGTTGATTTACAGATTAAAATTACTGAAAAAAGCGCAAATGACAAACAGCCGCTCGGATTTTCAAGCTGTTTTTATATGGCTGCCGGGGGACGGAATCAGCAGTGTGGCGCGTGACGGAGGAAGGTGTGGCGGAGCGAGGAGAGGCATCCAAGCGATTCTTTGAAGAAGCAGAGGCCCGGGTCGGGATGGCCACCTTGCGAGGCGGGACCGAGGTCAAGCGCTGTCAGGCCTGCGGCGGCGTAGTGGCGCGCGAGGGAGGCGGCGAGCAGTGTCATCGGTCGCGAAGAGCGCCACGCGTCGAGGTCGCCCCATGCGACGGGTTGAGCCGTATGGGGCCACGGGCGGTAGACAATGGCAGCCGCGGCGTCAGCACCGTCGGCTGTGGAGATGGTAAACAGGTCGGCGTCGAATGTCAGACACGTACGTATCATATCGTGTAGCGACACGTTCATCGGATAGCCATGGGCGGCATGATGGGCGGCAATTATGGCGTAGACGCGGCGCACGCCTGCTTCGTCGGTCGGCACGATGTCAAACCTCAATCCGCTCTGCAGGGCGCGCTGCAGCGCTTCGCGGGCCGAGGCGCCCATACGTTCGCTGACGTCGGTCCCGCTGCTCAGCTGCAGATGATAGTTAATGTCGGTAATGGTGCGGATTCCCTCCAGACGTCCGAAGGCAAAAGCCTGTGCAGCCACTTGTCCGGCGGTGTGAAACTCCGGCGGCAGCGTGATTCTGAGCCCGAGCGAGAAGCTGCGGGCGTAGTCATCGAGGGCCTGGACCGCCTCGGCCAGAAGGGGGAAGCGCAAAGGGTGCGGCAAGACCAGTCCACCGTAGGGGGCGGAGAAAGGCGACTGAAGCTGACCGTCGCGCTCTCCGGCTATTAATCCCGCACGCACACGACTGTCGGCCAGCACTATATAGTGGAGCCGGCAGCAACGGTGAGTGTAAAGCTCGGCATATCGCGGGCTGTTGAACATGTGGGAATCAACTCCCGCCATCATTTCGGAGTAAGCCTGGCGGCCTACTTCGCGAGCCGTAATCATATACAGAGACGGTAGATTTCTTCCGTCTGAGTGGCGTCGAGGCGATAGTAGCCTCCAATCTGAGCGCCTTTGTTGCGGTGCAGACCTTCAACGAGCGCCGGGATATCGGGTTGAGCTACGCCGAGTTCGGCAAATGTCAGCGGCAGGCCGAGTGATTTGAAGAAAGCGCGCAGGCGGGCGATGCCTTCAAGCGCCACGGCCGTATCGTCGCCAGCTATATCGACGCCGAAAACGCGGCGGGCCATCTGGGCGCCTTTAGCGGGCGCGTGGTGGGCCATGAAGGTCATCCATGCGGGCATGACAACGGCCAGTCCCGCACCGTGGGCCACACCGTAGAGAGCGCTGACTTCGTGCTCCATGGCATGCGACGTCCAGTCTTCGGCGCGGCCGCAGCCACACACTCCGTTGTGGGCCAGCGTTCCGGCCCACATGATATTGGCGCGTGCCTGATAGTCAGCGGGATCGGCCATCACTTTCGGTCCTTCTTCGATTATGGCTTTGAGCACGCCTTCCGACACACGGTCGGTCACCTCGACGTCGGTCGTCGGTGAGAAGTAGCGCTCATAGATGTGAGCCATCATGTCGGCGATGCCGCAGGCGGTCTGGAACGGCGGCAGCGTGTAGGTCAGCTCGGGGTCAAGGAGAGCGAATTTCGGGCGTAACCAGAAATCCGTGCGCAGACTGATTTTGGCGTTGGTGGCAGTGTTGGTAATCACCGAGTTGCCGGAGCCTTCGCTGCCTGCGGCCGGTATGGTGAGCACCACGCCGATGGGCAGCGCAGCCGACATCACGGCCTTCCCTACCCAGAAATCCCAGAAATCGCCTTCGTAGGGCACTCCGCCGGCAATCGCTTTGGCTGTATCGATTACCGAGCCTCCGCCCACGGCCAGCAGGCCGTCGATGCCTTCGCGGCGACAGATTTCGATGCCCTCGCGCACCGGTCCGTCAACCGGATTGGGGTCAATGCCCTTTAGCACTGACCATTCGATGCCGGCCTCTTTGAGCGAACTCTCCACGCGGGCTATCAGTCCGCTGCGTTCGGCCGATGAATGACCGTAGACAAGAAGCACTTTTTTACAGCCGATGGCGCGAAGCTCTTCACCGGCATGGTTTTCGGCGCCGTGGCCGAAGCGATAGCGCGTGGGGGCGCAGTAGGTGAAATCTATCATGGATGGTTACTTTAGATATTAATCGTTATTATGACCGAAACTCAGCGGTAATCCGCGCACGGCCGAGAATCCTACGCCGAAGCGGTAGGCAAGCTGACCATTGACCCAGGTCATGTCGACCTTGTTGCTGACGGTCAATCCGTTGAGCGGCGTCCAGCCGCAGCGGCTGAGCACCCATTGGTCGGTGATGGTGTATGGCTCGCAATCGTTGTTGACCAAAGTGAGGTCGGCATAATAGCCGGGCCGTATGAATCCGCGGCGGTCTATGCCGTAGATGCGTGCCGGATTATGGGCCATTTTCTCGATGAGCAGCGGGACGTCGAATAATCCTTCCTCGGCCATCTGAAGCATCAGAGTGAGCGAAAACTGTATCAGCGGCATACCTGAAGCCGCCGTGAGCGCCGTCCCGGATTTTTCTTCGGGAAGATGAGGCGCGTGATCCGTGGCTATCGTGTCGATGAGGCCCTCGCAGACGGCGCGGCGCAGGGCGTCGCGGTCGGCCGGGCGCTTTATTGCCGGGTTGCATTTTATGCGGGTGCCGAGCATGGCATATTGTTCGTCGGAAAAGGCGAGATATTGCGGGCATGTCTCGGCCGTGATGAGTTTGCCCTGCGGGGCGCCCGGCTCGAGGAGCGAGAGCTCATCGGCAGTCGACACGTGGAGCAGATGCAGACGGTGATTGTAGCGACGGGCGAGGCCGACTATGCGCGCCGACGCCTCAAAGCACGCACGGTGATTGCGAATGACGGGGTGGAAATCCATCGTCAGATTCTCGCCGTAGCGGGCCACGACGGCGTCGCGGTTGGCACGCAGTATGGCCTCATCTTCGGCATGGACGGCAATCAGCGCCGGCACTGACGAGAAAAGCTGTTCGAGGTAGGCGTCTTCGGTCAGCAGCATGCCGCCGGTCGATGAACCGAGAAAGAGTTTCACGCCGGCAATCCGGCTGTAGTCAGCCGCAGCGAGTTGGGCTATATTGTCGGCCGTGGCGCCGATGAAAAAGCCGTAATTGGCCATCGATACCTCAGCCGCCCGCTCGTTTTTAGCCTCGACGGCCTCGACGCTTGTGGTGACGGGTTTGGTGTTGGGCATGTCGATGAAAGAGGTGACGCCTCCCGCTACGGCCGCAAGACTTTCGGTAGCCATGTCGGCCTTATGGGTCAGCCCGGGGTCGCGGAAATGGACGTGGGTGTCGATTATGCCCGGCAGCAGCAGGCGTCCGGCGGCATCGACTGTCTCGTCGGCCCCACTGAGCAGTCCGGCGGGAGCCGCGCCTTCGCCTACGGTCTTGATAAATTGTCCTTCGACTACTACGTAGCCTTCAAACGCGCGTCCTTCGTTGACAATAGTCGCGCGGTGTATGACGGTGGTCTTATTTTCCATTGCCGGATGTGAGAGATTGTTTCTTACGGGGATATTTCTTGAACCAGCTGTTGACTTTCAGGCTGATGACACCAAACACGGCTTCGCCGAAAATGCCGCTCGACATTTTGCTCGTACCCAGCACGCGGTTGACGAATATAATCGGATGTTCCTTGATGCGGAAGCCGTATTTGTAGGTGGTAAACTTCATCTCAATCTGGAAAGCATAGCCTTTGAAGCGGATTTTATCGAGCGGGATGGTCTGGAGCACACGGCGGGTGTAGCATGCGAATCCGGCCGTGGTGTCGCGCACCGGCAGACCGGTTATCAACCGTACGTAGGCCGATGCATAATACGACATAAGCACTCGTCCCATAGGCCAGTTGACTACGTTGACACCCGTGACGTAGCGTGAACCTACAGCCATATCGGCCTCGCCCGACGAGCAGATGGCGTAGAGCCCCATCAGGTCCTGCGGATTGTGGGAGAAGTCGGCGT
The DNA here is from genome assembly GCA_964449335.1 of uncultured Bacteroides sp. Lineage (GTDB taxonomy): Bacteria > Bacteroidota > Bacteroidia > Bacteroidales > Muribaculaceae > Paramuribaculum. Next base: position 6,618 of record CAYUYQ010000026.1, read on the forward strand.
CCATCTCAAAGATATAGAGATATTGGGGCCGTTCAAGCGCCCATTTGAATCCGGCTATGTAGGCCGTGCCGAGCCCCTGTTTACCTTCGCGCTCTACAAGGTGGACCCTCCCTGGAAGCTGCTGCATCTTGCTGCGCACGATATCAGCGGTCCCGTCGGGCGAGCCGTCGTCGATTACGAGCACGTCGAATGAATGAGGGAGCGCCATGACGGCGTCGATTATCGCCGCTATGTTCTCTTTCTCGTTGTAGGTGGGGATGATTACCACGCTGTCGCTTGGCTTTGTGGCCGGCGTTGATGTGGATTGGGTGGTCATTACGCTATCAGAAGTTATAGTTGGCTCCCACAAGGCCGGTTATGCCTTGAGCAGGCATAAGTCCTATGAGTGAGTAGTTGCGGTTGAGAAGATTGGATGCGGAAGCGAAGGCGCTCCAGCGCGTATTGAAGCGGTAGTTGGCTCTCAGATGTAAGTCAGAGAGGCTTCCGAGCGGCACGAGGCGCGCCTGAATCTGCGGTTCGGTTTCGGCCGAGGTTCTTTCACCCCAGATTAGGGCCTGACTGCGGCGAGCGCGGAAGCTCCAGCCCAGGGTTACGTCGAGCGGGCGTATGGGCGTCACGGTGACATCGGCGTCGACCACATAGCGCGCACGGTCGCGCCACAGATAGTAGCCTGAGTCGTATTTCTGCGGTGCCATCTCGCCGCGCAGCGACAGGGCTATCAGCGAGCGGTAGGTATATCCGGCGCTGACGGCAATCTTGTAGCCACGCATGTTGACGGGCTGGAACCATGTACCTATGCATCCGTCGGGGCCGGAGGCCGGCATGAGCCAGTCGTTGGCGCGGGCGTATGTTGCCGAAAGTCCTACGTAGCCTCCGCGCCAGGGACCGATGGTGAATCCGGCTTCGGCCGTCAGCGGCACATGGGAATTGCCGTAATTGAGCAGCGACGTGGTGTATGGGCTTACGTCGTAAAGCGAAGCGAGTGTGTTCTGCACTTCGCCGCCTCCGGCTTTGACGTAGAGATTGAAGTCGGCGACGGGGCGCCATGTGGCCGATGCGTTGGGGGCTATGTGGAAAGCCTTGCCCGAATTGATGGTGAGCTGCACGAGCGCACCCAGATTGAGGTCGAAGCTGTTGACCGAGAAGCGGTAGTAGGGGGCGAAAGTAGCCAGACCGTGTTTCCACGAGTCACGGCCTCCAGAGATAATCATCGTCATCTCGGGCTGCGATGTCATCCAGCCCCAGGTGAGTAGCGATGACGGGGAATTGCAGACCACGCTCAGGTCCATGTCAATGCCCAGTCGTTGTGAGTCACCGGCCGTTCCACCGAGTGTGGCGAGAACGCGCACCACGTTTTCAGCCGCTGCAGCAGCCTGGCCGGCGTTGCCACCGGTAATATTACCGATGTAAGGCACTTGGTCGGCATAGGAGAATCGCGAGAATCCCGCTCCGAGTCCGCCGAAGAAGTCGGCGCGGTTTATCGACCATAGAGCCGATGCGTTAAAGCGGTGGGCTGTCTGATAAGAGAATCGTCCGAGGCGGTCCAACTCGAGAGAGAGTGGAAGGGTGTTGTAGCGCGCGAAGGTGTAGTCGAGCGAAGCGTCGACGTAGGATTCGCGACCAACCGCACGGTGGAGGTTAGCGCCGACAGTTGCCGTGTGGCGTCGCACATAGTCGTTCGTCTCGTCGGGGCGATAGGCCGTGCCGTTGTATTGCAGCCAGGCATTGAGGCGGGTGCGGTCGGTGTCAAAAAAGCGGTATCCGGCCGAGACGTCGAGATTGTAAGCCGCCATGAAGCCGAGCGAGGCGTAGCCGCGGAATGGCGACGACGGGAGAGTATCGCCATACGAGGTGGGCGCCAGCGGAGTGAGGGATTCGGGAATGTCGATGCTGACATCGCGCGAGCTGTAGCGCAGGTTGTGGGCTTTCGACTGCGGGAGGGTGATGAGCGGATTGATGGGCAGACGGCGCGAGTCGATACGTTCCGGAGCGCTCTCGTGGCGCACGTTGATTTCCTTTTTAAGCGACTGGGCTGCGGCGGGCAGCATCGGAGCTGTAGCGGCGCAGAGCAGGATGATTCGGGCAATGGCTGTTTTCATTTCTTGAGGCGTGCTTCAATCATTTGGAAAATATCGGCTTCGTCGCCGGGATAATTTGATTTGAGGCTCTTCAGATATTCGTCGGCCTCGAAGGTCTCACCTTGGGCGCGCAGAGCGTCGCTCAGCACAATGAAGCCTCGGGCGAGCCAGTATTGCTGTGAGGGATTGGCATTGATCAGGGCATCGGCCACTTTGCGGGCCTGCGCGGCATCGCCGTTACGGAGCAGCGCTTCGCCGAGTAGAACGGCTGATCGCACTCCGGCTTCGTCGGACGTGTCGGCCGACAGTTCGGTCCAGAGACTGATGGCCTCGGAGCTGCGGGCCGAATGGCTCAGAGCCACGGCTCGGGCATATTTCACCTGGCGCATCTCGGAGCCAGATGTTGCCGAGGTGGCAAGCAGTTTTTCCGTAGCTTCAATCACCCGTGGGTAGTCTTCCATCTCGAGAGCGGTCTCCATTATTCCGAATCGCGCTCTGGTTAGGTTGGCGGGAGTGGAGGCCATCGATTCGAGGTGCAGATAGGAGTCGAGGGCCTCCGGCTTGCGGTCGGCGGCAGCCTCGTTGCGGGCGCGGATGAGCAGAGCGTCCTCGGCTACCTCGGCGTGGGGATGGCCGTCGATTACGCGCGAGGCGTAGGCTATCGCCTCGTCGCGGCGTCCGGCAGCGTCGGCGCTTTCGGCCAGATAGAAGAGGGCTTGGGCGGCATATTCGCCGTGGGGATAAGACTGCAGATAGGCCTGGAGGCGTGCGGTCGCTCCACCGTCGGTGTAAGCCTCCTCGGCCGAGCGGAATTCCGCGGCATCGAGCTCCGACGGGTCGATGCGCGGGGCGCCGCTGACAGAATTGACAAATGAGGCCAGCTCCGAAAGCCGTCCCTGCGCGGCGTAGATTCGCTTGAGGTCGTCGACTGCCACGGCGGCTTCCTCGCTTGAGGGATAGGCGGTGATTACGTGCTTGTAGGCATTAATAGCGTTGTCGGTCTTGCCTGAGCTGAGATAGGTGATGGCAAGCTGCAGGTAGCCTCCGCGAGCATACGATGTCGAGGGGTATTTCTCCACCAGGCGGCGGTAGGTTGCTATGGCGTCGTCGCCGCGGTTCTGTGCGGCATAGGTCTCGGCCTTTTCGAGCAGTGCGGCGGGCACCATGGCCGATGTCGGGAATCGCTCTATCAGTTCGTCGAGACCCGAAAGTTTGCCCTGATAGTCACGCTCCATGCCTTTCATCATTGCTATACGGTAGAGTGCATAGTCGCCGGCATCGGGGTTGAGCGAATAGGCTTTGCGGTAGTGGTCGGCAGCTTTGGCGTAATTGCCGCCGTAGTAGAGACAGTCGGCCGCGCGGTTGTAGACATCGGCACGCATGGCGGGCGACACATCGGCTGCATCGGCCAGACGTTCGAAACCGCTCAGAGCATCGGCATAGCGCTCCTGCTCGAGGCGGGTGTAGGCCAGATTGTAGCGTGCCAGCGTCGCGTTGGGGTCGGAAGCGGGAGCGAGGCGCAGGAATTGCTGATAGTCATTGGCGGCTTCGTCCCATCGACCAAGGTCGTAGAGACAGTTCGCTTTCCAGAGGATGGCCTGGCGGGTTACCGTGGGGTCGGCATTGCGCGACGATGCGGCCGCCGTAAACATTTTTAGCGCGCGGGCGGTCTCGCCGTTCTTATAAAGATTCGTACCTAAAGCGAATTCAACTTTCTGGCGCGTCTGAAGCATTTCGGCCGACGGGTTGTTGATGTTGTCGAGTATGCGCAGGGCGCTTTCGTAGTCATTGCCCGACATGTAACCCGAAACGAGACTTTCGCGCACCTGTGTCGCGTAGCGCGAGTTGGGGTAGCGGTTCAGGAACTGTTCGAGAAGATTGACCGAATTGCCGAAAGGCACTCGGCCGCCGTCCATGCGCGCGGCAATGAAGTTGTAGAATGCCGTTTCCGTCACATCGGGGTCGTAGTCGAGGCGGTAGGCATTTTCAAAAGCCATGATTGCACCGTCGGCGTTGCCTTCCTTCACCAGAGCATTACCCAGATAGAGATATGCGCTCTGGCCCATGGCGTTGGCTTCGTCGGTGACGTGGCGGAGCCGGTCGACAGCCGCCTTATAGTTTCCGGCCTTAAATTCGCTCACGCCGAGCATATATAGCGCTGTGGGCTGAGGCGACTCCACGCCGGCAGCGTAGCGCTCGAGATAGGGGATTGCCTCGGCCGTGCGGTCGAGATGGTAGAGGCTTTCGCCCGCTATGCGGTTGAGCTCCGGGGTAAATCCATCGATGCCGCCGCGGCTGAGCGCCTTCTGGGCGCGGTTGAGTGCGGCGGAATACTCTCGGTCCATGAAATCAATCTGCGCCAGATAATAGTCGGCCGTATTGCCCGGAGCGCGCGATGGGTCAACGCTGTCGAACAACTGACGCGCCAGACGGTAATCGCCGTCGGAGTAGGCTATATAAGCAAGATAGAAACGCGATGCGTGGGCCAGGTCGCAGTCGGCCGACACCCGGCCGAAAAGCGTGCGCGCGCGGTCAAGGTCGCCGAGCATCAGGTAGCAGTAGGCGGTATTGTAGCTGAGCTTGTCGGCGCCGGTGAGCGACAGGGCGTCGGGATTCACTTCGGTGAGCCAGGCGAGAGCTTCGCCATAGTTGGCGCGCGTCAGATAATACTCGCCGATAGCCGCTTTAGCGTCGGGGCGCAGTGGCGAAGCCGGATAGGTGTCGAGAAAACGGGTGAGAAGGTCGAGAGCCTCGTCGTCGCCGATGTAGAGCGACGCCAGCGCCAGATAATAGTCGGCTGTCTCAGACTGCTGCGGGGTCGGCGACAGATTGCGCATGTAATTCAGCTGATCGATGCAGCCGTTGAAGTTGCCGTTACGGAACATTGCTATTCCGCGGTCGAAATAACCGGCCGCTCCGGGGCTGTTGGGCCCTACGGCTGAAGCTATTGGCGAAGCTGCCAGAGCAGCCGCGGCGGCAGTGATAACAAGCAGACGTTTCATCAGTGGTGGTGATATATATATAGATTGAATTTCGAGGATTTAGTCGAAGTTATAGGTAATGGTGCCGGTCTGTTCGGCGGGGGCGTCGAGGTTGACAGAGAAGCGAGAGTTGAGGGCGGCCTGAATACAGCTCTGGCGGGCGGCGGTGAGCGAGGCCACGGCGCCGCTGCCCGAACGATAGGAGGCCCCGACTACTTTACCCTGACGGTTGACGCGGACGGAGATGACGATTCGGCCGGTGGCGCGTCCGGAGGGCTTGCTCCATGCTTCGAGGGTGCGTCCGGAGAGCGATGTGCCCGGAGCGCCGGATAGGGCTCCGTGGTCGGCGTTGCCATTGGGCGAGCCCGGCGTGCCTTCGCCGCTCTTTCCGGTCGATTTTGATGCGCCGAAGCTGACACGCTTGCTGATGCGGCCGGCTTCTTCCTTGCGGCGCCGCTCTTCTTCGCGGCGTGCGAGCTCTTCTTTCGACGGGCCGGGATTGGCCGGTTTGGGCTTGGGCTCGACTTTCATCGGCGACTCCTGCTCGGAGGCTATGGGTGGCGTGGGTTCTTCGCCGGCCGGACCGGCATCGGTGCGGTCGTGGGTCTCGGGAGCCTGCTCGGCGGTGTTGCTGCGCTCGCGGGCCGGAGCCGGTTGCGCTACGGGTTTGGCCACGTCGCCTAATCTGACGTATTCGCCTTCGAAAAGGAGCTCGGCGGAGTCGACGGGAGGCCACACGCGCTCTTCGGCGGGGCTGTAGTGGAGTGCGGCGGTGATGAGCAGCACGAACACGGCCACGGCTATTGCTACCGTGACGACAGCGGCTATGATGCGGTCGCGGCGGGTAGGAGCGGTGGGCGGTGTGGCGTCTTGCTTTTTCACGGGAGGGGAGTTGGAAGGGAGGTTAGTTAGACGGTCGGGCCGACGATGGCGCCGGCTTGGTGGCAAGCACCATTTTGAGGTTGTGACGCGAACCGATGTCGAGGATTTCGACGAGGGTGCCATAGGGCACTTCCTGATCGGCATAGACGGCTATGCAGCCTTCGGGGTCCTGACTGCGGGCGAGCTGCAGGAAGGCGGCGAGCTGCTCCTTGTTCATGGCCTGAGGTTCGCTGTCGGAGAATGAGGTGTAGATGATTTTGTCGGCATCAACGTAAATGCGTGTCGATGGCTTGAGGGCTGTCTGCTGCGAACTCTGCGGCAGGTTGATTTCGAGCGCCGTCGGGAAAACGAATGTCGACGTCACCATGAAGAAGATGAGCAGGAGGAAAATGACGTCGGTCATGGAGGCCATGGAGAAAAGCGACGTCATGTCGAATTGTCGTTTGAGGGCCATAGCTTACGGTTTTACGGTTATTTCACGGGCTCGTTGAGGAGATCCATGAATTCCATCGTCTTGCCTTCGAGAGCGGTCATGACGCCGTTGATGCGCGCAACGAGGTAGTTGTAGGCAAAGAGGGCGATGATGCCCACAATCAGACCGGCTACGGTCGTCACAAGCGCCTCGTAGATGCCGCCGGCAAGCACGTCGATGTTGGCGCTCGAACCTGCGCTCGCGAGATTGTAGAATGCCTGCACCATGCCCATAACCGTGCCGAGAAATCCGAGCATCGGAGCGCCGGCGGCCGTCGTGGCGAGCCAGGGCAAGCCTTTGCCAAGCGAGGCAATCTCGAGGTTACCGGTGTTTTCGATGGCTACGAGCACATCGTTCATCGGACGGCCTATACGCGTGATGCCTTTGGCTATGAGGCGCGCATAGGGCGAGTTGGTGTGGTTGCAGAGGCGCAGGGCGGCGTCGGGTTCGCCATGATGGATATAGTCTTTGATACGGCCCATGAAGTGGGCGTCGTCCTGAGCGGCGCGGCGCAACACGATAGTGCGTTCGATGAATATGTAGATTGATATCAGGGCGAGCACGAGGAGCGGAATCATTATGAAGCCGCCCTCGACGCACAGCTCCCACACCGACAGTTCTTTTACGGCAGCTTCCTGAGCGGCGGGAGCTCCTGAGGCTATTGAGTCGGCGAGGACGGTTACGACGGTGTCGGCGAGCGCATTGGTTGACTGAAGCATGGCTTTACGAGTGAAGAGATGAGATTTAAGATTGAATTATCGCGGTGTCGGCGCGCAGCGCGCCGGACTAATGGCGGTATCAGGATTTAAGAGCCTCTTTGTAGCGCTTTATGGTCTCGGGCAGTCCGAGATAAAGAGCGTCGGCAATAAGGGCATGACCGATGGAGACTTCGTTGAGAAACGGCACCTCGCGGCGGAAGTAGGCAAGATTTTCGAGACTCAGGTCGTGGCCGGCGTTGACGCCCAGACCCACGTTGTGAGCCATGCGGCTTGCTGCCACGAAGGGCGCCACGGCGGCCTCGGGGTTGGCGGGGTACATGTCGGCGTAGGGTTTGGTGTAGAGCTCGACGCGATCGGTGCCCGTGCGGGCGGCCGCGCGTATGTTGTCGGGGTCGGTGCCTACGAAAATCGAGGTGCGTATGCCGGCCTCACGCAGTGTGTCGATAGTCTGGGTGAGAAATTCCATGTTGGGCTCCACATCCCAGCCTTCGTGGCTTGTGAGATCGTCGGGCGAGTCGGGCACGAGCGTCACCTGTTCGGGCTTTATTTTCAGCACGAGGTCGATGAACTCGCGCGACGGATAGCCCTCGATATTGAACTCGGTTTTCACGAGCGGGCGGAGCTTGAACACATCGTCGTGGCGGATGTGGCGCTCGTCGGGACGCGGATGAACCGTGATGCCGTTGGCGCCGAGACGTTCGCACTCTATGGCAAACTGCTGCACGTTGGGATTGTTCTCGCCGCGGGCGTTGCGCAGGGTAGCCACTTTGTTTATGTTTACGCTGAGGTTCGTCATCTTTTTTTGGCAGGTAAAACTAACTGTTAATTCAGTGCGTTATATTCATGAAGAAAATGTCGGTGAAATTTATTAAATTTGCACTTCGTTTTCAGCCTACAAATTTAGGCAGAATTAATCGGAAAAAAAAAGCGTGATAAGAAAAGATGACATATTATCCCTGGCAGCGGCTAACGGCATAGAGTCTATGGCGGTGTCGCCTCGGCGTCTGCCGGAGCGGATGTATCCGCCACAGCGCGAGAGCTGCGAGATAACCGTGGCGTGTTTCCGGGCCGACTACAGCGCTTCGCTAATCGCGCGCGCCGTCGAAGATAGCGACGCACATCTTCTGAACCTCAACGTGACCAACGACATCCTCCCCTCGGGCGAATTGATTGTCGAACTCCGCGTGAGCCATCGCGACAGCGGAGCCGTCAGCCGGTCGCTTGAGCGCTACGGCTACCGCGTCGTGTCGTCGACCGGAGGCTACGACGCGCAGCAGGAAGTGATGCAGAGCCGCATCGACCAGCTTCTCGCCCGCATCGACTGACCGCAGGGCTGGCGCTCCGGCCTTGGTCGCAACCATCCAACCAGCATTTTCACTTCTCTCAACATCCCGATGATTGACATAGCCATATTCGGCAACACAGCCCAGCGCACCGACGCCCCGGCTCTGCTCCTGTTTCTGAGGGCGCTCGCAGCCCGCAGCGACCGTCTGCGTCTCTACGTCGAGCCGGCGTTTCGCAAGGCTCTCCTGACCTCGGCCCCCGATCTTGGCCCATGGCTCCACTACCTTAATCTGCGTGGCTCGGCGGGTAATGCAGAGCGCTTCCATCTGGCGCTGAGCATCGGCGGCGACGGCACGTTTCTGACCACCGCCCGCGCCGTAGCTCCCTGCGGTATCCCCATCATGGGTATTAACACGGGCCATCTCGGCTATCTCGCGGCTGCTGAAATCGACCGGGCCCATGAGATAGTGAGCGATATAGTCGAGGGCAGCTACACGGTCAGTCCGCGCACGGCCATCGAAGTCAGGGCTTCCGGCGGCCGCATAATCCGTGCGTCGGTTGCACTGAACGAAGTGGCGATACTGCGTCAGGACACCGCATCGATGATTACGGCCCACTGCTGCATCACCGGTTCGCCCGCCGTCAGCTACAGCGGCGACGGCCTCGTGGTGTCGACACCCACCGGCTCCACAGCCTACAACCTTTCGGCCGGCGGCCCGCTGCTCGACCCGTCGGCTCCGGTGTGGGCCATAACGCCGGTTGCGCCCCACTCGCTGAGCATGCGGCCGCTCGTGGTCTCCGACCGCAACGAAATATCTATCTCCGTAACAGCCCGCTCCGCCAACTACCTCCTGAGCATCGACGGCTCGGCCATACACGTGCCGGTCGACTGCCGTCTGCGGCTCAACAAAGCGCCATACGATGTCTACGTAGCCATGCGCCACAACTACAATTTCATCGACACTCTCCGCCAGAAACTTGGCTGGGGCCTCTGACGCGTATCGCTCAATGGGTTCGATAGTACGCACAGTAAAAGACATCAGCGGAGGCACCACAATCAGCATAGTGCCCCGCGTCAACTGCCGGCGCATCATCATGCGGCGCACGCCTACGGGTGTCAGTTTCTCGGTGCCCTACGGTTGCGATTCCGACACCGTCATGCCCATCATTCAGAAGATGCTCGAGGACAATATCGACAAGCTCCGCCCTCAGGCGCTCTACAGCCGCGGCCAGACGATAGCCACATCGTTCGGCGACATACGCTTCACCGACGGCGACCGGTTCATGGGCGTGCAGTGTCTCCGCCACTCCGACGGCTACAATCTGTCCATCCACCCGTCGCTCGACATCGCCGCGCGCCCTACGATACTCAGCATCGCCCGTGTGCTCAAGAATTGGGGCGAATATGTCGTGGCGCTCTACGTCATTCCTGAAGCCGAGGCGATAGCGGCCGAACTCGGCGCGAGTCCCGACGGCTGGACCGTCGGTCATGGACGGCGCACGTTCGGCACCTGCCGCCGCTCCGGACGACGGACCGAAATCAGCCTCTCCTATACCATGGCCTTTCTGCCGCCCGAACTGCGCCGCTACGTCATCTGTCACGAGCTTGCCCATCTCTCCGAGATGAACCATTCGCCGCGCTTCCACGCCATCTGCAACGCCTATTGCGACGGCCGCGAAGCCGAGCTGTCACGCCTGCTCCGCGCCACACCATTGCCATTCCCATAACTAACGTCATAAGTATTCCACGTATGAGTCACGACATCCATATCCCGGCCGACGCCGACAAGGCGCAGACCTACGAGGCACTATTGCCCCAGCTTGAAGCGCTAACCTCCGTCGAAACCGACCTCATAGCCAACATGGCCAACATCGCCGCCGCCCTTCACGAAACCTTCGGATGGCTGTGGACGGGCTTCTATCGCGTCGATGGCAATCAGCTCGTTCTTGGTCCCTTTCAAGGCCCTGTGGCATGCGTCAGGATAGCCCGCGGGCGCGGAGTGTGCGGCACCGCGTGGCTACGCGGCGAGACCCTCGTGGTGCCCGATGTCGACGCCTTCCCCGGCCACATAGCCTGCAGCTCGCTGTCGCGCTCCGAAATCGTCGTTCCCGTCCGCGACACCGAGGGACGCATCATCGCCGTCCTCGACATCGACTCAGCATCGCCCGCCACCTTCGACGCCACCGACGCCCACTGGCTCCAAAAAACCGTCGCCCTCCTCGCCCCCGCAGCTCCCTCCCGTCAATAATCGCCATTAGGAGTGCCGGTCTCCCGACCGGCATAAAAAGAGAGAGGTTGCCCTTACAGGAAGTCCGTGTTGGCCAGGAGGCCAACACTCCTAAGCTACGCCGTCACACCCCCTCCCAGGCTCACGCCGGGCAGCTTAGGAGTGCCGGTCTCCCGACCGGCACCCACAAAGTGATAAGTCTGCTTCCACACAATTTTTTACTATCTTTGCAATCCCGCCGCGCCGAAGCGGAGCCTTTTTTCACCGCCATGAAACCAACCTTCGCCCCCATACTCCTCATCCTCGCCGCCGCACTCTCGATGCTGTGGCCAACATCGTGCACCCCATCGTCCGAGCATACGCGCCTGAGCCACATCGAGTCCATCGTAGACGACCATCCCGACTCTGCCCTCACCCTCCTCCAGTCAATCGACACCACAGCCATCCGCTCCAAAGCCGACCGCGCCCTCTACGCCATGCTGCTTACCGAAGCGCTCGACAAAAATCATCAGGCGCTCACCAACGATTCGCTGATTAGTGAAGCAATCGACTATTTCGCTCTAAACGGCGACCCTCGCCGCGAAATGATTGCCACATACTACGGCGGGCGTACCCAATACTCCCTGGGTG
>CAYUYQ010000027.1:0-4490 GCA_964449335.1 uncultured Bacteroides sp.
TCGCAGCACTCGCACCTGAAACGAGCGCGTCTACCATTCCGCCACCTGGGCTGTTTTCGCGGAAGGCGAATATATCGGGTGCCTTCTAAAAACGGTGCAAAGCTACTGTTTATTTTTGACCTGTGCAAGTTTTTTCTGTTTTTTCAAGGTTTTGTCTTCTGTTTTTGTCTTCTGACAAGTCACGGACAAACGGATAAGTCTGACAAATCTGATTTGGCATCACAGATTTGGCAACAAACGTAGGTCCATCCGGCGATTTCGTTCGAATTTGACATCAAGATTGCCTCCGAAAAACGTAAACCGACAGAAATGTCGTGCAAGCAGCCGTAAAGTATAACCCTAAAAAATGACTCAAAAATTTAAAATTGCATATTTTAGATATTATCATTAAGTTTGTGAATCAAAACCAATTTTCAAAATACTTAAATTTGACTGACCATGTTTAGCCCTGACGATCTGGCCCTATTCGAGGCAAAAGGAATTACTCCTGAGCAGGTTGAAGCTCAGCTCCATCGTTTTGAAACCGGCTTTCCCTACCTGAAAATAAAATCTCCCGCCAGCCCGGCGGCAGGCATCACCGTCCTCACTCCCGAGGAAGAGGAGGCTGCCATCGCGCGCTGGAAGCAATATCTGGCCGACGGTGGCGAGGTGTGTAAATTCGTGCCCGCTTCCGGAGCTGCTTCGCGCATGTTTAAGGCTCTTTTCGCTTTCGTCGATGGCGAGGAAGCACATCCCGCCGAGGGTTCGCCTGTGGCCAAACTGATTGCCGACATTGAAAAAACGGCCTTCTTCCCCGACCTTACCGAAGTCACCGAGCGTCTTTACGGCAAAACGCCCGTTGAGCTCCGCGCCGAGGGTCGCGACAAGGAGCTCATTGCCGCAATCATCAAGCCCGAAGGTCTCAATTACGGCGCTCTTCCCAAAGGTCTGCTCAAATTCCACGCCTACGCCGAGGGCAATCGCACTCCCGTCGAGGAGCAGCTTGCCGAGGGCGCACAGACTGCTGCCAACTCCAACGGTGTTGTCAATCTCCACTTCACCGTTTCGTCAAACCATCGCAAACTATTCGAGGAAAAACTGGCCGAAGTGACCGACGAAATGGGCCGTCGCTACGGCGTCAAATTCAACGTGTCGCTCTCCGAGCAGAAACCGTCGACCGACACCATTGCCGCCAACCCCGACGGCACGCCTTTCCGCGAGGATGGCAAACCCGTGTTCCGTCCCGGCGGCCACGGCGCCCTCATCCAGAATCTCAACGACATCGATTCTGCAGTCGTATTCATCAAAAACATCGACAACGTGGTGCCCGACACCCGTCGCGAATCGACCATTCACTATAAGCAGGTACTCGGCGGCTACCTCATGGAACTCCACGATACCATAGCCGGATACCTCCACGAACTTGCTACCGGCCACTACAACCGTGGCGAGCTGCAGAACATGGTAGCCTTCCTCCACTTCAAACTCGGCATCACCGACCGTTCAATCGACGCCATGAACGATACCGACCTTGCCATGTACCTCCACGAAAAGCTCAATCGCCCGCTGCGCGTCTGCGGCATGGTGCGCAACGAAGGTGAGCCCGGCGGCGGTCCTTTCATCGCCTACAACCCCGACGGCTCCGCGTCGCCTCAAATTCTCGAAAGCACCCAGATTGACCCCGCCAACGAGGAATACGCAAAAATGATGTCGGGCGCAACCCACTTCAACCCCGTCGATCTCGTCTGCTACATCAAAGACCTTCACGGCAAAGGATTCAATCTTCCCGACTATGTCGACCCCGCAACCGGCTTCATCTCGTCCAAATCGTCGCACGGCAAAGAACTCCGCGCTCTCGAGCTCCCAGGCCTGTGGAATGGAGCCATGAGCAACTGGAACACCGCTTTCGTCGAAGTGCCTGTCTCGACGTTCAACCCCGTGAAGACCGTCAACGACCTGCTCCGTCCCGCCCACCAGAGCTAAGCGTCACCGCTTACCGATAAAGCATCCCTCCTCACGCTCCGTCATCAAACATAGACGGGGCGTGAGTTGTTTTAAACAGTGAAATGAACAAGACAGACGAAATAAAAAAACTTTGGAGCGACACATTCGGCGACTCACCCGAATACGTCGACATGTACTTCGACCGTGTCTATCGCGAGGCCGACGGCATCACGATTGACGATGGACAACGACTCATCAGCAGCCTTCTGCTCCAGCGCTACACCCTGTGGTTTCAGGGTCGCGAACTCCCTATGGCCTATATAGCCGGCGCAGCTACGCGCCGCAACATGCGCGGACGAGGCTACATGAGTCGCCTGATGGCCGACGCCCTCCGTGAGTCGGCTGCACGCGGCGACGCATTGTGCGCCCTCATCCCTGCCCACGACTGGCTCTACTTCTTCTACGACCAGTTCGGTTTCTCGACCGTGTTCTATGCCGACGTGCAGCGCTTCACCGCCCTCCACTCCTTCCCCACCGACAACCATTATTTCCTCGTCGACAATCCCTATAGCGATGAAATGTATGCCGCTTTCGCCCGCTTCGAGCGTCAGCGTCCGGCCACCGTGCTCCACTCCCAGCGCGACTTTCTCAACATACTCGACGACCTTGCCCTCGACCCGGGCGGAACGTTCGTGGCCGTCGGGCGCAAAGACTGCGGCATAGCGGCCATGGCGTGGGCCTCCCTCACCGATTCCGGACTGCTGCGCGTCAAAGATGTCTTCGGCATCGACGCCGACGCCATCACCGGCGCCTTGCAGCAACTCCGTCTCCGCTTCCCTGAGACGCCCGTGCTCGTCAACGCCCCGGCCGGTGCGCAGGGCCACCGTCACCTCTACGCCCGCGGCATGGCGCGTATAGTCAACGCCCGCATGCTCCTTCAGGCAATGGCCGAAGCCAATCCGCGCTGGCACACCAGCATCCGCCTCTCCGACCATATTATTCCCGACAACAACCATACCTTCATCATCGACCGCGGTCAGTGCACTATCGACGATTCCTTCTCCGGACAGCTCGCATTCGATGTCCCCATCCACGTCCTCAACAACCTCATCTTCAGCTCCTCTCGTGTCGGCGACGTCACCGGCATGCCCTCAGAGCGAGTCCACATGTCGCTAATGCTCGACTAAACTACCCTTACTCTGCTCCTGACCAACCGGTAAGCCCCCGCATCCAACGTCGACCCTTGACACTCATCGCAAAATATTTTCACGTATTGTCTAATATTGCTATCTTAGCAGAATAATTTTTAGACAATCCGCAATATGAAGCGACACAACTTTCTCCTGCTCACCTCTATCCTGGCTGTCAACACGGCCATAGGCGCCGACATTAACCTCCCCGCGCCCACCCAATCCGGAGGAGCAACCCTATCCGAAGCTCTCGCCTCGCGCCATAGCTGCCGCCAGTTCGATTCCTCGCGTCCTCTTACATCCCAACAGCTTTCCGACTTGCTTTGGGCTGCCTGCGGTGTCAACCGTCCCGACGAAGGCAAACGCACCAATCCCACAGCGCTCAACAAACAGGAAATCTCCGTCTACGTCTTCTCGGCCGAAGGCGTTACGCTCTACGACCCCTTTGCCAACACGCTCCACCCCATTGCCGACGGCGACCATCGTAAGCTCGTTGCCGGGCAGCAAGCCTTCGTGACCGATGCCCCCGTATCGCTTGTGCTTGTGGCCGACGTTGCCCTTTTCGGCGACCCCGCCAATCCCCACTCCGCGACAATGGCAGCAGTCGATGCCGGCATAGTCTGCGAAAACATCAACCTCTTCTGTGCAGCCAACGGCCTCGCCACCGTTCCCCGCGCTTCGATGGACACTAAAGCCATCGCCCTCCTCCTCAACCTCACCCCCGCCCAACTCCCCCTCATGAACAACCCCGTCGGCTACGCCCGCTAACCATCTGCCACCTCTCAAACATCATCTCATTCCCATGAAAACCCCTCTTGTTCTCGGAGCCGCCGGCGCGCTGGTCGCTTCCGCCAATGCCACTCAAAAGACCGAGCAAAAAGTTCAGCGACCCAACATACTCTACATAATGTGCGACGATATGGGCTATGGCGACCTCGGTTGCTATGGTCAGCAGCTCATTTCAACGCCTTCAATCGACTCTCTTGCAGCCTCTGGCATGCGCTTCACGCAGGCCTATGCCGGAAGCCCGGTGTCAGCACCGTCGCGCGCCACGTTCATGACCGGGCAGCACAGCGGCCACACCCACGTGCGCGGCAACCGCGAATACTGGCGCGACAAACTCCAGCCCAATCTCTATGGCAAGAACGCCGACTTCACCGTAGTAGGTCAGGAGCCTTACGACACAGCCCACGTAATCATTCCCGAAATCTTCCGCGACAACGGCTATACTACAGGTATGTTTGGCAAATGGGCCGGTGGCTACGAAGGCTCCCCTTCTACGCCCGACAAACGCGGTATCGACGAATATTTCGGATATATCTGCCAGTTTCAGGCCCATCTCTACTATCCCAACTTCCTCAATGAATATTCGCGCCA
>CAYUYQ010000027.1:4590-17787 GCA_964449335.1 uncultured Bacteroides sp.
GAGCGCACTTATGGCGGCAGCGAGGATTCCCGCTATAATCCCACCGACATCGGTCATGCCGAATTTGCGGCCATGGTTGCGCGCCTCGACGCCCAGGTCGGACAAATTATGGCCAAACTTCGTGAAAAAGGCCTCGACGAAAACACCGTGGTAATCTTCACCTCCGACAACGGTCCTCACGAAGAAGGCGGTGCCGACCCGACGTTCTTCAACCGCGACGGACTGCTGCGCGGTATCAAACGCTCCACCCACGAAGGCGGCATCCGCATACCATTCATAGTCAGCTGGCCCGGAAAGATTAAACCCGGCTCAGTGTCCGATCATCAGCTTGCGTTCTATGACCTCATGCCGACATTCTGCGACATCGCCGGAATCAAAAACTACCGCGAGCGCTACACCAATCCCCAGCTCGCCACCGACTATTTCGACGGCATTTCGTTCTATCCCACTCTTGCAGGTGCTGGCACGCAACCCGAGCACGACGCCCTATACTGGGAATTTCACGAGACTGATATGATCGGTGTTCGCCGTGGCGACTGGAAACTGATTGTCAAAGGCGGCCAATGCAGCCTCTACAACCTCGCCGACGACATCCATGAGGATCACGACGTGGCAGCCCTTCATCCCGAAATCGTCGACGAACTCAAACAGGTCATCTACCGCGAGCACACTCCCAACCCCCTTTTCCCTGTCACCATCCCCGATTGAACAGTCACGACTGAAACTATAGCGACGGTGTGTCAAAATTCAACGTTTTTTGACACACCGTCTTGTATATACCCGGATGGTATGGATGGAGTCAGAATGGTTCGGATGCTCTTTACCCGACTCTTCCTTAATAATTAAGAATATAGATAACGCTTTATCGACTTCTTGGGCGTCTTCTCGAATTCCTCACTGCGGAGTTCGATTTCGTTGATTTGCTCGTAAGAAGCAAGCAGACGGTTCACCTCCTGACGCACCTTCTCCATCACGGCCGGCATCATGGCGTGGCGCAGATGCGCCTTATCCATGGCTTCGACGTCGGGATAGACAATCGCCACTATCTTCTTACCACGTTGCAGCACGAGGCTCTCCGCCACGTATGGCATCGTGTTGAGTTTCGCCTCAATCTCCTCGGGATATACGTTCTGGCCACTTGCCGAGAGAATCATCGTCTTATAGCGTCCGCGGATAAATATCGTACCGGCGTCGGCAATCGTACCCATATCGCCCGTGTGGAGCCAACCCTCGCTGTCGAGCACCGCTTCCGTAGCTTCAGGATTTTTATAATATCCCTTCATCACATTCTCACCCTTGACGCATATCTCGCCGGGGATTATAGCTCCATTGTCGCTCAGAATCTTCGAGTGCATCAGCCCGCGGAGGGTTCGTCCCGACGAGCCGGGTATAAAATTGGGATAAGGCGTAAAACTGATCAGCGGTCCGCACTCCGTCATGCCGTAGCCCACTGAAAACGGAAAGTCAATCTTATAGAGGAAAGCCTCCACCTCAGGGTTAAGGGGTGCTCCACCTACTATTATCTGGTTAAACTCTCCACCGAAAGCCTCTACGAGCTTATTGCGGATTTTCTTATATACTTTCTTATTGATAATCGGCAGAGCCATCAGTCGACGCATCGAAGGCTTGGCGATAACCGGCTGTATCATCTTCTGATAAATCTTCTCGAGAATAAGCGGTACGCAAAGCACCACCGTAGGCTTGACCTCGGCGAGCGCAGCCATCAGCACGCGTGGTGAAGGAACCTTATTGAAAGTCACCACATGGGCGCCCACGGCCAGCTGTGTCAACATGTCGAACGTACACCCGTATGCGTGAGCCAGCGGCAGGAAAGCCAGACAGCGCCCCTTGCGGAACTGCACCCCGGCATTAAGACCGAACACCACATTTCCGCAAAGATTGTTGAGCGTCAGCATCACGCCTTTCGAAAATCCGGTTGTGCCTGACGTGTAGTTGATTTCGGCAAGCGTGTCGGGATCGAAGTGCCGATAGCCCACATCTTCGCGATTAAATCCCTTTGGATACAATCGGTTGAACTCTTCCACAACCTGCCCGGCCGCTTTTCGCGCTTTTCCGTTGTTGCCGGGTTGCTCCATCAGTATTTCCTGAGTGTCAAGCGACATGGCCACTTTCACAGCCGGCATATTCTCCGCGTCGAGATG
This sequence comes from uncultured Bacteroides sp., assembly GCA_964449335.1. Taxonomy (GTDB): domain Bacteria; phylum Bacteroidota; class Bacteroidia; order Bacteroidales; family Muribaculaceae; genus Paramuribaculum. Next base: position 6,753 of record CAYUYQ010000027.1, read on the forward strand.
CTCCCATATATAATCCTGCACAAAAAGCATCTGCGAATCACTGTGGTTGATTATGTGCTGTGCATCCTGAGGATTAAAATCATGCAGAATCGGCACCACAACCGCACCGTAAGTCAGAATCGACATATAGCTGACAACCCACGACACCGAGTTTTTTCCCATCAAGGCTATCGTGTCGCCGGGCTTCACTCCGTTGAGGCGAAAAAATATGTGTGTGCGGGCTATCCTTCTTGCCAACTCACCGTAAGTCAGCACTGTCGCGCTACCGTAATCCTGCAGCGCAGGGAGTTCCCAGTTTGTCCGGAAACTTTGTGCAAATATATTTAACAGGTCTTCTTTCAACATATCAAAAACTATTTCAAAAACATAATATATATTACTATATACATCCCAGGCGCCTACAATGTTGCATTTAGCCCTAATTTTCCTCAATTCGTCCCATTTACATCGCTCCCATAATCCCGTTTAGCTCCGTAGATACCCTATATGTGCATCATAATTGCCCATATTACCCAACCGAAGTTAAATCGCAACCATTTGTCTATTTTCATATATTCGTCCGGTGAACCGCCGAAATATGTTTCACGTTTCATCTACAGCAACTATTTACGTTATGAGAAAAAAACTCCGAGTCCTGACAATAGCGTGCGCCATGCTCGCCCTATCTGTTTCCGCGCTTAACGCGCAAAATGATGACCAGCATCTTCTGAAACGCGATCTTCCAGAGCAGTGGATCTACACTTCCGATGTAGATCAGACACTTCCTACCGACGATTCGTGGTGGAAGCGTTTCAACGACCCTATTCTCGATTCGCTTATTGCCATAGGCATGGAGAACAATTTCAACGTCCTGACTGCCATCCATCGTATGGACATGGCCAAAGCTCAGATTAGAGGAGCTGAAGCTGCCTACTATCCTACGTTCAACCTCAATGCCGGTTACACCAAGAGCCGCAATGCCGGAGCCATTAGCGGACGCGACGTCCCGTCGACCAATTCAAGCTACTTCAATCTCGGTGCGAGCATGCAGTGGCAGATTGACGTGTTCGGAAAAATCACTGCCGGCGTGAAAAACAAAAAAGCCCTTTACCGGGCAAGCCGTGCCGACTATGCCGGCACCATGATAAGCCTTGCAGCCGATATTGCCACATATTATTTCAATCTGCGTATATTCCAGCGTCAGTTGTTCGTCACCCATGAGCACCTTGCATCGCAGGATAGCGTCGTGGCCAAGGTTAAAGCCCGCTTCGAGGCCGGACTGGTGTCGAAGCTCGATGTGGCGCAGGCCCAGACCGTCTATTACTCAACTCAGGCCACACTCCCTCAGCTTGAATCGTCGGCCGAGCAAGCCATCAACGCTTTGGCCACACTCCTCGGCGTCTACCCCGAAGATATAGCCCCGAAACTCAAAGCCCCGTGGATTACGCCTGACTATCGCCACCTTGTTCCGGCAGGAGTTCCGGCCAATCTGCTTCGGCGGCGTCCCGACATTATCGCCGCCGAAAGTGAAGTCAGTGCTTACGCAGCTCAGCTCGGCATTGCCAAAAAAGATTTTCTTCCCACGCTGACACTTAACGGAACGATTGGTGTGAGCGCCCACAACGCCGGTGACTTATTTAAAGAAAACAGCATGGGTTATACCATTGCACCAACCCTTACGTGGACGCTTTTCGACGGCTTCGCCCGTAAATCGGCCGTACGCGAGGCCCGTGATCAGATGAAAATAGGCATCGAGAGCTACAATCTCACCGTCATGACAGCCATTCAGGAAGTTAATAACGCGATGATTTCTTATCGCTCGTCGTTGCGCGCCATTGACAGCTACACAAACGTTATCCGTCAATGCGCCGAGTCCTACCATCTTTCGGTCGACCTCTACATTCAGGGGCTGACTTCGTTCACCAACGTGGTCGATGCACAGATTAACAGCCTCACCTACGCCAATACCCTCATTTCGGCTCGAGGCAATGCCTTCATCAGCCTCATCAATCTCTACAAATCTTTAGGCGGTTCGCCCGTTGAATTATAATTTACTTCTTCCCCCCCACGCTTAAAATTCCGATTTATGAATATCCGTCTCTCAATAGCAGCCCTGGCTGCCGGCCTACTTGCCGTATCGTGTGGCAACCATAAGAACGACAATCTCCATTCCGCATCTCCGACTATCGACGTAGCCCAACCTGAAGTCGACTCCGTGACGCTCCGCACTACCTATCCCGGCGAACTCACAGCCAACCAGAAAGTCAATGTGGTTGCGCGCGTCAACGGCCAGTTTATCGCAAAATTTTTCGAAGGAGGTCAATACGTCAACAAGGGAACCGTCCTGTTCCGAATCGAGGATACGACCTATCGCGACGCCGTTCAGCAGGCCGAGGCCTCGCTTGCCACGGCCGTCAGCTCACGCGACTACGCTGCCAGCCACTACGACGCCGTAAAAAAAGCCTTTGAAAGCAACGCTGTGTCCAAAATGGAACTGAAGCAGGCCGAAAGCAGTCTCAGTCAGGCTGAGGCAAGTATCAAAAATGCTAAGGCAGCTCTTGAGACAGCCCGGACCAATCTGAGCTACTGCACTATCACGGCCCCGATATCGGGCGTGGTTTCAAATGCCACGATGGATGTCGGCAACTACGTCAATGGTGCGGGTAGTGCCGTCGTAATGGCCACAATCTACGACACATCGAGTCTTACTGCCAATTTCGCCGTAGGCAGCGACCAGACGGTAGCCGACAGTCTGCTGACTCAGATTCCACTTGTGTTCAGCGACCCCGTATCGCACCAATACTTTGGCGACCTCTCCTACGTTTCGCCTACGGTTGACACCTCCACCGGCACTCTCTCCCTCCAGTGTAAGATTAACAACACCTACAATGAACTGCGTCCGGGAATGTACGTGAAAGTCAATCTCCCCTACAAGGTCGACCCCAAAGCAATCCTTGTCAAGGATGCTTCGATAAGCACGGATCAGCTTGGAAAATATCTCTACGTGGTCAACGACTCCGGTACGGTGGTCTATACCCCTATTAAAGTCGGTCCCCTCTACCGCGATTCGCTCCGTGTGGTTGAATCAGGCATCGGACCTGATGCGCGCTACGTCACTAAAGCTCTTCTGAAAGTTAAGGATGGAATGAAGGTTAATCCCCGGTTAGTTCCGTAACCCTCGTGCCGACCCGATCACAACATTGTTTCGCCACATCCGTTTTCCACGCCTAAAATTACACGAAAGAGATGTTTTCACGTTTTTTTATTGACCGCCCAATATTTGCCACAGTTCTGGCTATACTGATGGTGATTGTCGGCCTCATGACCGTCAAGAGCCTCCCCATATCGCAATATCCCGACATTACTCCACCAACGGTGATGGTCTCGGCTTCATATCCCGGAGCCGACGCGGCTACCGTGGCTGAGGTTGTAGGAGAACCCATCGAAGAGCAGATCAACGGTGTTGAGGGCATGATGTATATGAGCTCCAACTCCAGCGACGGTTCCTATAGTCTGACTATCACATTTGAGAACGGTACCGATCTCGACGATGCCGCCGTAAAGGTCCAGAACCGCATTTCGCTCGCCGAGGCCACTCTGCCTACCGAGGTTAAGGAGCAGGGCGTATCGGTAATGTCCGAATCCTCCAACATTATACTGTTCATTGCCCTTGAGGGCGACGATTCGGGCCGCTACGACGCTCTCTACCTCACAAACTATGCCCAGCTTAACATCATCGATGAGCTGACGCGAATCGACGGGGTGGGCGGTGCAGGTGCTTTCGGTGCTGGTAAGTACAGCATGCGCGTGTGGCTCGACCCCGACAAGATGCGCTACTACGACCTCACTCCGGCCGACGTCAGCGCCATGATACAGTCGCAGAACCTCGAGGTGTCGGCGGGCAGTGTCGGCACACCACCGGTCAGCAACGGCGTTGAGTTCGAATTCACTCTTACGGCCGAAGGTCAGCTCAAGACCGCCGAGCAGTTCTCCAATATCGTTATACGCACGGCCGAAAACGGAGGTCTGCTCCGTCTTAAAGACATAGCCAAAGTCGAACTCGGAAGCGAGAGCTATTCCGGCATATCGCACGTCTCCGGTAAACCGGCCGGTCTGATTGGCGTGCAACAGCTTCCGGGAGCCAACGCCCTCGATGTTGCCACTAAAGTCAAAGCCAAGATGGCCGAACTTTCCGACTATTTCCCATCGGGAGTTTCCTACCGTGTGATTCTGGACACCACCGACTTCGTGACGGCGTCGATTGACGAAGTGCTCGTCACTTTCGTCGAAACGACTCTGATTGTGATGATTGTCATTCTTATCTTCCTTCAGAGCTGGCGTGCGGTCATCATTCCTATGATAGCCATACCGGTTTCGCTTATCGCTACATTTGCCGTCATGAAGCTGCTCGGCTTCTCGCTCAACACCCTGACACTCTTCGGCCTCGTGCTTGCGATAGCCATTGTTGTCGACGATGCGATAGTGGTGGTCGAAGACTGTGCGAGGCTTGTCCAGGAGGGCAAGCTGACGCCACGACAAAGCGCCGAACGGGCCATGGTTGAGCTTCAGGGCCCGGTAGTCGGTGAAGTGCTCGTGCTTCTATCGGTGTTTATCCCAACGGCGTTCATCAGCGGTATCACCGGTGAACTCTACAAACAGTTCGCACTCACTATCGCCACATCGGTAGCATTCTCCGGCTTCAACGCACTGACGTTTACACCCGCTATGTGCGCTCTCTTCCTCCGCAAGAAAAAAGACCCGACGCCTCACTTCTTCCTCTACCGCTGGTTCAACAGCGGCTATGGCGTGGTGCTCCGCCACTATACGAGCCTTATTGGCAAACTGCTCCAGCGCCCGCTGGTAGCCATCGGCATCTATCTCGGACTATGCGTCATAGCCTTCTGGGGCTTCCTGAAAATACCGAGCAGCTACATCCCTCAGGAAGATATGGGCTATTTCATGACTTCTATTCAGCTACCGACAGGAGCTTCTCTCGACCGCACCGACCAGGTGGTGACCGACCTCTCTGATAAGATTAAGAATCTTGACGAAGTGAAAGACGTGATTTCAATCTCCGGTCAGTCAATGATGGGAGGCGGTTCGGGCGGCAACATGGGTTCGCTATTCGTCGTGCTCAAGCCCTGGAGCGAGCGTCGCGGAAAGTCGCATGATGCCAATGCTGTCATCGCTAAGGTCAATGAGATTGCAGCAACCTATCAGGAACCGATTGTGTTCTCCATCAATCCGCCGGCAATTCCCGGTCTGGGCATGACGTCGGGCATGGAGATGCAGGTGCTCGACATTAACAATCTCGGCTCTGAGGCCCTGCAGGAGACGCTGCGCGGCATGCAGGCGGCAGCCGAAGGCGACAAACGCCTCGCCCAGCTTACCACGCAGTTCCAGGCCGGTGTACCGCAATACCATATCAATATCGACCGCGACAAGGCCAAACTCATGGGCCTTACCATGCAGGACATCTATAGTACTCTCGCTCAGTTTATGGGTGGCAGCTACGTCAACGATTTTGTGGACTTCGGACGCACTTATCAGGTCAATATGAGTGGCAACAGCATCACCCGAAGCACGGTTGACCAGATTCCCAATCTCACTGTGCGCAATGCCTCAGGCATGATGGTGCCTTTCTCCTCGTTTGCCACCATCGAACCGACCATGGGTCAGTCGACTGTCAGCCGCTACAACATGTACACCTCTGCATCGATTACGGGCACCCCGGCCTCCGGAGTGTCGAGCGACGAAGCTATCCAGGCCATGGAGGAGATTCTGAAAGAAACTGCCGGCGACCGCTATTCCTATGCGTGGACCGGCGAGGCCTACCAGCAGACACAGTCCGGGACCACGATAACATTCGTACTCATATTTGCCATCGTCATCACCCTGCTCGTGCTCGCTGCGCAATATGAGAGCTGGACCGATCCTATCGCCGTCATCATCTCCATGCCCACGGCTATTTTCGACACCGTTCTCGGCTGTCTGTTCATGTCGCAGTCCATCTCTATCTACACGCAGATTGGTATAATACTCCTGCTGGGACTTGCGGCTAAAAATGCAATTCTTATCGTCGAGTATGCCCGCGACTTCCATCGGGCAGGACAAAGCGTGCGTCAGGCTGCTTCCGACGCCGGTCGCATCCGCTTCCGCCCGATTATGATGACGGCGTTCGCATTCGTATTCGGTGTTCTGCCTATGCTGTTTGCCACCGGCGCCGGTGCTCAGTCGCGCATAGCTCTCGGCACGGCCGTGGTGTTCGGTATGGCCACCAATGCTATCGCCGGCACCCTGTTTGTCCCCGGATTCTGGGAATTGCTTGAAAACTTCCGCGAAAAATATCTCTCGAAACTATTCGCCGCATCTACCGGCGGTGCTTCAGCGGCAACTAACGGCTCCGACACCACTGCCACGTCGGGATCCGAAAGCCAGTCGTCGTCAGACTCCACTCCCTCTGTCTGATTCCCCCGTATAACCATAGCTCCGGCTGAGTGTCAAAATCCACGATTTTTGACACTCAGCCTTATTTTTGTATCTTTGCAGACCAAAAGCCATTTACCGATGATAGATGAAACCACATTTACCGGCCGCCGGGCATTGTTTCACACCTTTGGATGCAAACTGAACTTTGCTGAGACATCTTCCGTGGCCCGCATGCTCGCCGAGCGCGGTATACTCCGTGTGCATACCGGCGACGCGCCCGATGTGATTGTGGTCAATACCTGCTCCGTCACCGAACTGGCCGATAAAAAATGTCGTCAGACAATCCGCGCTTTCCATCGTCGCTTTCCCGAGGCTGCCATTGTGGTCACCGGTTGCTACGCGCAGCTACAGGCTCCCGCCATAGAAAAAATGCCGGGGGTAGTGATTGTGGCCGGCAATGACCGCAAGCACGAGATTGCCGATGCCGTCGATGCGTGGTTTGCCGACCGCCGGCAGATTCTGCTCCACACGCCGACAAAAGAGATTCGCGAGTTTACGCCCTCGTGTGCACGCGGCGACCGCACCCGCTACTTCCTTAAGGTGCAGGACGGCTGCGACTATTTCTGCTCCTACTGCACCATTCCTTTCGCCCGCGGGCGCAGCCGCTCGGCCACCATACCGCAGCTCGTCGATCAGGCGCGACGGGCTGCCGAGGAGGGCGGTCGCGAGATTGTCATCACCGGTGTCAATATCGGCGATTTCGGCAAGGGGCGCTCCGATACGTTTTTTGACCTAATGCGCGCGCTCGACGAAGTTGAGGGTATCGACCGCTACCGCATATCGTCGATTGAACCTAATCTGCTCACCGACGAAATGATTGAATGGGTGGCGCGTTCGCGCGCTTTCATGCCCCACTTCCACATCCCGCTGCAGTGTGGTTCCGATACGGTGCTCAAACTCATGCGTCGCCGCTATGCCACCGATCTTTTCCGTCACCGCGTTGAGACAATCCGCCGGATTATGCCTCACGCATTTATTGGTGTCGACCTGATTGTGGGTGCGCGCGGCGAGACGCCCGATGAGTTTGCGCGTTCGCGCGATTTCGTGGAGTCGCTCCCGATTTCGCGCCTCCATGTATTCCCCTACTCCGAGCGTCCCGGCACCCGGGCTCTGACCGACATCGACTACGTTGTCAGTCAGGAGGACAAGCATCTGCGCGCCCGCGTGATGCTCGACCTTTCAGAGCGAAAGCTCCGCGAATTTACCGACCGCTTCATCGGCACCATCCGCCCCGTGCTGGTAGAGCATCGCGCCAAAGGCTCGACGATGAGTGGTTTTACCGACAATTATCTGCGCGTGAGCCTGCCAGCCGATGCTGCTCTCGACAACAAGATGGTCAGCGTGCGCCTCGTCGAGAACCTCGGCGAAGAAATCAGAGGGGAGGTGGTTGACTGATGGATTACGTGAAACCGACCCGTATCTTGCCCCGTATAGGCCACGCCGTGCTCAGCGCCGTGCTCTGGTGTCTGTCGCGCCTGCCGTTCGGTGTGCTCTATCTTATATCCGACGTACTTTGCTTCCTCACCCACCGTGTGGTACGCTACCGTTTGAAGGTGGTGCGCGACAACCTTCAGCAGACCTTTCCCGACAAATCGCGCCACGAGCTGCGCAAAATCGAAGCCGAGTTCTATCGAAATCTAACTGACTATTTCGTCGAGACCGTAAAACTCAACAATATAAGCGACGAAGAAATGCGGCGCCGCGTGATTTACGAAGACGTCGACATAGTCGACTCGCTCTTTGACTCGGGCAAATCTATCGTCTGCTATTTCGCCCACTGCTTCAACTGGGAGTGGGCTCCGTCAATAACTCTGTGGAGCCGCTACCGCAACGACCCACGCATTGACTTCTCGCAGGTCTACCGTCCGCTTAAAAACAAATGGTTTGACGCCTACTTCCTCCACCTGCGTTCGCGCTTCGGCTCCGTGTCCTATCCCAAACATTCGGTGCTGCGCGATCTGCTGCGCGTGCGCCGCGACGGACGCCTTGCCATCTGCGGGTTTATGAGTGATCAGAAACCGAGCCATGGCGACCCGACCCACCCGATGCTTTTTCTCGGGCGACCTACCGCCATGATTACCGGCACCGAAACTCTCGCGCGCAAGCTCGGCATGGCCGCCGTCTACATGGACATCTCCAAATACTCTCGCGGCCACTACCGCATCCGCATGCGTCTGCTGGCCGGCGACGCGTCCGTGCTTCAACCGATGGAACTCACCGAGCGCTACGCCGCAGTGCTTCAGGAGACCATTCTGCGCAATCCCGCCATATGGCTCTGGAGCCACAAGCGCTGGCGTTATCCCGTAACCCTCCCCGACCAATCCGCAGAAAATGCCCGACAATAATCCGACATCACAAGTAGCCGTAATCATTCTTAACTGGAACGGAGAGAAACTTCTTCGCGAGTTTCTCCCCTCGGTAGTGAAATTCACGCCGCGTCCCCTCGCCCGCGTAATCGTAGCCGACAACGGTAGCACCGACGGCTCGCTGCAGCTGCTTGCATCCGAGTTTCCCGGCGTGGAGATTATGGCATTTCCCGAGAACTATGGCTTCGCCCGCGGCTACAACGAAGCGCTCAGCCGCGTCACAGAGCCATATACCGTACTGCTCAACTCCGATGTAGCCGTAAAATCCGACTGGCTTACTCCACTCTACGACTATATGCAGTCTCATCCCGACACCGGAGCATGCCAGCCGAAAATCCGGGCATACCGTTGTCCGGACCAATTCGAGTATGCCGGGGCTGCCGGCGGATTCATAGACCGCAATGGCTATCCCTATTGCCGGGGACGTATCTTCTCCGATATTGAGACCGACTCGGGCCAATACGATAGCCCTATGGATGTATTCTGGGCCACCGGCGCCGCCCTGATGGTGCGCACCGAAGTCTACAATCGTCTTGGAGGACTTGACCCGCTGTTTTTCGCCCACATGGAAGAGATAGACCTCTGTTGGCGCATGCAGCTTGCCGGCTACCGCATAGCAGCTGTTCCGTCAGGCGTGGTCTACCATCTTGGAGGAGGAAGTCTCGACGCATCAAATCCTAAGAAAACTTATCTCAACTTCCGCAACAATCTTTTGATGCTCCACAAGAATCTGCCTGACTCCACGCGCCGCTCCACACTCTTCAAGCGCCGTCTGCTCGATGCCGTGGCGTGGCTAAAATTTGTCTCAACAGGCGATTTTGCTAACGCACGGGCCATACTCCGCGCGCACGCCGATTTCCGCCGCATGTGCCGGTCCTACACTACCCATCCCGCAACCGATCTCCTCCACACCACCCCCCGCCGACCCAACATTCTCACGGCATACTATCTCCGCCACCACACCCGCTTCTCACAACTATAATATATAATAGCTAAAGTAGCTACTTGAGCGATTTTAGCTACTTACTGGAAAAAAACAATGGCGGCCTCTGAGGAAGTCGCCATTGCTTTTTTCGGTTTCGAAGGAGCGTCAGGCCTCAGCGCTGACAGCTTCTGATTCGAGCACATCGGGAGCATCGGCTGCTTTGACGTTGGGCAGCTCGAGACCGAGATGTTTCTTACGGTCGATTACCTTGAGCACCAGGCCGAGGATGAAAGCCGCCACACCGAGACAAGCAAGCATCACCAGAGGCATGGTATAGTTATAGCTCACCGCGGCCTCCTCGGGCGTGAGAGTGCCGTTTGCGAGGCCCTCGACTATCTGCGGATTGGTCGCGTCGAGCACCTTACCGATGAGCATCGGGAAGAGCCACAGACCGATATTCTGAATCCAGAATATGAGCGCATAGGCCGAGCCGATAATCTTTGCATCAACCAGCTTGGGCACACTCGGCCAGAGCGATGCAGGGACGAGCGAGAACGAGGCCCCGAGCACAAGAATTGTAAGATAGGCCACACAAACACCGCCTACAGGCGAACCCTTGAACATAGGCAGAATGAAAGCGAACGTGAGATGACAGGCGATGAGGAGCAGCGCGCCAAGCACGAGCATCGAAGCAGCCTTACCTTTATAGTCGACATATTTACCGAGAATCGGAGTGATGCCCACGGCAAGCAGGGGGAACACAGCGAAGATAGCGGCAGCGCTCTGACGCATATAGCCCATCCAGCAGTAGGTGGCGAGAGCTACAATAGCTACGGCGAGCATCACGCCACGCAGCTGACGGTTCTTGCCGAAATTGCTGGCAAACGACGCTGCGGCAACGATGAGCATGATGACATACTGCGCAATCGTCACTCCGTCGGAGGCCCAGAATGAGTCAGCGGCCACATCGGTGAATGTGAGATTGCACTGAAGCATATTGACCGCATATTTCTGGAAGGGGAAGATAGCTGAGTAATATAGCACGCAGAGGAGAGCTACGAGCCAGAATCCCATACTCGACAAAATCTTGCCGAGGTCGCGCAGACGGAAGGGATCGTCTTTCTCCTCTTCGGCGTGAGTCTGCTCGTCGAGCTTACGGTCCATAAAGAAGTATACCACGAACATTATCATGGCAATCATCAGAAGAACAACACCGAAAGCCACCGAGCGCGAAACGCTGATGTCGCCGCCGAGTTCGGCGAACATTGGCGAGAAA
>CAYUYQ010000028.1:0-2120 GCA_964449335.1 uncultured Bacteroides sp.
TTGATGTAGCGCATGCGGTAGGTTCCCGGCGCGAGAGTCGAGGGGATGGTAAACGCGGGCATCACGACAGCCGCCAAATCGGTGTAGGCGTCGGGATAACTATTGTCGGCGCTATCGTAATAACCTTCACCGCGATTCATGCGGTCGAAGCTCACCAACTCGCTACCTTCGGCCGGATGGGTTGTGAGACCGAAAGCGGGGGTGAAAACGCCGTCGCCATTGAAATCGACATAGAAAAACGAATGAGTCCCCTCCCCTATACCTTTCGGAGCAATCCTGACGGTCTGGCCGGCTTTAGCCACGAGCACGAGGTCGGTTCGGTCGGAATAGACCGGACGACCCGCGATGAGTTGCTGCTCGGCCTCAACCGACGACTCGCCGCTGCTAACTTTCAGCGATGTAATGCCGACGTCGGTGCGGTTGACATCCATATCGGGATAGCAATAGTCGCGGTTAGCCGCGCCGACGGCAACAATCCTGGCCGAGACAGTGCAATCGGCCTCCGGGACAAAGCTTTCGCCGGTGAGTGGCCGCCCATCAATCAGCACCGACGTGACCTTATAACCTTCATCGGGCACGACATTGACTGTGACTTCTACGCCTTCGGTTACCGTGGAGCCACTCGCGAGCGGTCCGTCGGCAGTCGATAGGCGTATCACACCATGCTCCGGCTGCTCTATCGTCACTTTATATCGCGTGTCTGCGGGAACGTCGGGGCGTCCGGGCTCTGGCGTCGATGACTCGTAGTCGGGCCATGAGTTGCCACGCAGCTCGCCGTCGTGACCATTGCCGGAAACGTCTTTCACCGTAGTTCCATCGATATCATTGAAGTCGTATGCAGCGATAAGCCGGGCCGATTTGAGAGGCACATCCGAGCGGGAGTCGGCCATAACTTTGTCGGCGGTGAGGGCATCGGCGTAAAAGCGAAGGTCGTCAATGCGTCCGTGGGCAAACGCTTCGAGCGCGTCGGCCGAGAAAGGAGTCTCGGAGTCGGTCACATAACGGCATCCGACAAGCACCGGCGCGCGGCACGGTATTGCCATCGGAAGCGTAGCGGCTGTGCCATCGTTGAGCAGAACACCGTCGACGTAGTACGACATCAGACCCGAAGCACCGTCATAGACCAACGCCAGATGACTTTCACGCCCTCCGCGCAAGGCATTGTCCTTTGAATTGATGTGGCTACCTTTAAGTTCGCTGGCGGGATAGTTGACCGAGGCCGAATTATAGAACGTTTCCGACTGCGACACATTATAAATCTCGAAACCGGCAAAGTCGTAGGACGAATTAGGCACCGACGGCCGATAATTGCGCACGCGGCTGCCGACGAACGTCTGACGCGTCTGAGGCTCCTGATCGTGGTCGAGCGTGACGCGGAGGGTTATTGTCAGTGTACCTCCCGAAGCGATGTTAAACGCCGCACTCTGCGGGATGGCCATATAGCGGTCGGCACCATTCAGCTCAAGAAAGCCGGGTGACTTGACGGCAGCGCCACAAAACATACAGACGAAAAACGATACAACGTAGATGAGTGCGCAGACCGACAGACGTTTCATGAGAGAAGATTTTTGGTTATGATTAGGCAAATATAGCCACGCGTCGCCACAATCGCAAATATTTCAGGCAGATATTGAATTTTTCGATTTTGTCGACGACGATGCCGGAGCGTGGGATGCAAAGAAAGAGATTTAAAGTTTATTAAGCGGGCAAACCTTTGCGGGAGGTCAATAGTTGTAAGAGTAAACGAATTCAAAACCTAAACACACAAAAGATATGGAAACTCAGGAAGAAATCAAAACCCCGATTAATCTTAGTAAAGAACTTGATTACACGGATGGTGACGTCGTGACAAAAAACATTGTTTCAAACGATAACGGTTCGGTGACACTTTTGGCCTTTGACTATAATGCAATGATAGCCCGTCATTCGGTGGCAAGCGATGTGCTTGTCTACGTGATTGAAGGTGCTGTGGAATTTGAAGTAGAAGATCAGCGTCACAAACTCGAGAGCGGCGACGGCATGGTGCTTCCCGCCAACACGCCCCACACCGTAATAGCTCTCGATAAAGCGAAAGTCCTTCTCACCCGAATCAAAGCCTGAGAGACTGTAACTGAATAAAA
>CAYUYQ010000028.1:2220-17266 GCA_964449335.1 uncultured Bacteroides sp.
TTATCGGATTTCTCGATTGATTTTGCCTCAAAAAGGAAATCGTCGCCACTTTCAGCGCGAAGCACGAGCCCCGGAAGACCACAAAGTTTCCACGGCCCGTCGGGCAGAGGGATTTCGGGGGTGAACCATGCCGTCCAGTGTCGGCCGTGATAATCTGTCTGAGCCATCACGCACTCATAGCCAAGCACGTTAGCGGTCGAATCGCTGATAGTCCACGGTATTTCGTTGAGCGGCTCGTCGTACCATCCTTTTTCGTCTGCCCAGGAATCATAGACTCGTTCAGAGCCGTTTTTGAAGTTCTTTGCAACATACAGATTGACTTTTTTGGCGGGAGCATTGCCACGGCTCTTATCAATGGTAATTCCTCCGTCGGGATTGTAAACGACCCATGCAGCCATGCGAATTTCCTGCAGACGCTTTTTGCCCTCCGGTGTCGATTCCATAGAGTCGCAATAAAGACTCATATCATTGAAATAGAGCGAGGCATCGGGCCCGGTAAGAAGCGTCATGTCATGATTCTTACCATCGAAGAGCTTCGACTGGGTATACCCAACCTTGATTTGTGCTGTCTGTGCCCCGACGGCCACGGCAACGAGGCCGATTATGGCCATTGAAATTAATCTTTTCATATATCAGTAATTACTATTATTTATCTTTGTAATCAGGCTCGAGGCTGTGCTTTCGGCCGTCGAATATCGGAGCACTGATCTCGTTGCCCTCATCGTCGTGGTAGGTAATTTTTGCCATGCCACCATTTTGAGCTTTGAGTATCTCCTCGTGATGATTATAGAAATACTCATGGTCAGCCAGCGCTTTCTTCCGGTCGGTCTCTGCATAATCTTCGGCCGAATACATGGGCGTCATAAGCCGGTCGGTGTGCTGCATACCTGTAGCCGAAAACGAGAATCCGCCGTCGGCTTCGGCTTTAAGTATCAATCCCGGCAGTCCGCGCAGCTTCCACGGCCCTACACTGAGAGGAATATCAGGAGTAAACCATGCTGTCCAGTGTCGACCGTGATAATCAGTATGGGCCATCACGCACTCATAGCCCATCACGTCAGCTACTGAATCAGGCTCGAGTGTCCACTGCATTTCGTCGACCGGTTCGGTATAAAACTTCTTTTCCTCGCCCCACTCGTCGTAAACGGTCAGCTGTCCGTCGCTGCCATCGTTGAACACATAGGTGTAGACATTCTTAACCGGGCCTTTCGTAAAATCCCAGTATTCGTAGCCGTCGGGATGCATGGTCAGACAACTCGCACGGATTATTTCGTTTAGTTTTGACTTTCCTTCGGGAGTCGAGCTCAAGGAGTCGGTCCAGAGGCTTATTTCGTTGAAGTATTTTGAGCCACCGGAGTTTGCCAGCAGTGTCATCTTCTTCACGGCAACTCCGGAGCTCGCACGCGGAGCAGTAAAGTCGTAACTCACTACGATATCGGCCCTCTGCTGGGCTACAGCAGAAGCGCACGCGCATAATGCCACTATGATTGCAAACAACTTATTCATAAGCCTATCGGTAATCTGTTTTCGTTAATAGTTATTTTCGGAGATTGATGGAGATGAGGAATTCACGGCCACGAAGTCTACGCTGACTTTCGAAAGATGAAGTCTGACTGTAGGATGTGTAGTTGTAAGAGCGCTGGTTGAAAATGTTGCTTAGCAGGGCCGAGAGCTCTACACGCTTGGTCAGTTTGAACTTAAGTTTCGTGTCGAGGAGAATTACGTTCTTAAAATTGTCGGCTGTCAATTCGTTGCGGTAATGCTCTCCGATTATGTGCCACTCCCATTTGCGTCCGGGCATGACGTTGAACAGCATTTCATTCTCCATGCTTCCGAGCCACGATGCTGCCGCACCGTTCATGGCCAGACGGCTTGATGACAACTGAAATCGGTAGTCGAAACTGAGCCAGCGCAGAGGCACGCCATTGATTTTGGCTGACGCCGACCACGATGTAGAAACAGAATTTACGGACTGCGACTCCGATATGAGATGCGACTCACTACGGTTGAACCATCCGCTAATGTTGGCACTTCCACGCATGAAATCAAGTGTCTTTCCGAGACTGCCGTTTGCTGCCATCATGCGTCCGTCGCTCTTGGCCGAAGCATAGGAATAGACGATGTAGTCGCCGTAAAGTTGCTGAACCATGGTGTAAGGCCGTCGCGACCACGACTGCATGATGGAACCGTTGGCGAAAAGCCCCCGACGCGTATGCTTATAGGCCACGCTTGCCGAGACACTTTGCGACGTGGAATTATAGAAATCGTCGACTCCACGACGGAATGAACGGTAGTTCATCATGACAAGCCCGGGCTGAATAAGGCTCAAATCCATAGGCGAACGACCTGAGCTACCTCTGGCCGACAGCGACACACGGTTGTTGGGCTTCCAGTTCAGACTCAGAGATGGCGAGAAGTAGACTTCACTGCGGTCGGCAAGAGACTCGGAGAATGTGTAGCGGGCCAAGCTCAACGGGGCGTCGAGAGTGAAGTTGACCCGACGCACCCAGTATTCGAGTTTAGGCGTGGCGAAAAGGGTAAAATAATTAGTGTTTATCGTGTTGGTGAAAGTCTCGGCAAAATCGGTTGCGCCCGTTGCGTCAAGCTCGGCTTCGGAGTTCATGCTGCGCAGATAGGCTTTAATCCCACCTTCGAGACTGACGGTCACGCCATTGAGCGTAAACGCATAGGCAGCACTCTCGCGGGTGTGGAAAGCATGGTCGCCCACATGCTGGCGCATCAGGTCGTCGACAGCCGAGACTGTCAGAGTCTGCGGAAGCGATTCCCACTCGATAGCGCTCCTGAACGTCACAAGATGCCTACCGTTGTAGCGCTTGATGAGTTTGAAATCGTTGCCTACATAATAGTCGGGCAGCGATGCAGACTGAGTGTTAGACAGCGACCCGGCCACGTCGAGTCGCACATCGTCCCAGTCAACGTTAGTTTTCAGCGTGTTGTTGATAAACGAAGTTTTATGGTTTAACTCGTATATCACCTTACCGGAAAGCGAATGAGAGCGCTCACGCCCCGCGCGGTCTTCAGAAATCACTCGGTCGCCGCTATTTAGAAAATAAGTTGTGACGTTGGCCGCATCGGACTTGACGCGGTTGAATGAGTAGTCAAACTGGGCTTTCAGCTCTCCCCCGGCCATCTTCCAGAGATTGTTGGTCGAGATAACGGCAGAGCGATTAAAGAGTGTGCGTTTACGACTGAGATTCGGAACTCCGGGCAACGACACGCTGACGTAGGTACCGAGCTCCGTACCACGACGTGCCGCAAAGAAATCGGTGGAATAGGCCGAAAGGTCTTCTCCAACGTTATTGGTCTTGACGGTAGTTATATTCTGAAAGTCAGGCATTACAGCCATTGCAAACAGCTCACCGTCCCACACGGCGCCCTCGGGCTGCCAGGAGTACCCTCCCCCGGCATCGCCGTGGAACGACCACGTTGCTTTAGCCTTATTCTTCAGCTTAAGGTTAATAGCAGCTTTATCCGAATAAGAGATACCTGACAGCACCTGCATGGGCTGGTGGTTTTCCATCACTTCGACCGCACCCACATCGTCGTGGTTGATGCCGTTGGTTGCAATGCCGTATTTGCCGCCGAGTAGATCAGAGCCCTCGATATAGAATTTGTTGATGTCCTCGCCCTGATACTGGATTTTGCCCGATTTGTCGACGTCGATTCCCGGCATACGTTTCAGCACATCGCCTATCGAGCGGTCCTGCTGCTGCGCAAAAGACCCGACGGAATATGTCAGCGTATCGCCCTGCTCGCGGATGCGGTCGGCTTTCACGGCCACTTCCTTCAGCTTGATTCCGCCCGGCTCGAGACCGACTGTCAGAGGGAACGACACACTGTCGAGGCTCACCGAAGCTTTAGCGTAGCTCATCATCGTGACCTCAAGTCGGCATCTATTGACCGAAGGGACGGCCAAAGCAAAGCGACCGTCGGATTTCGATGTTGCGAACTTTTTAATCTTTCCGTCGGCTCCTCGCACTAACACCGAGGCTCCGATAAGGGGCTCTGAATTGGCTTTGTCGACTACAACGCCGGTAACATCAATCTGAGCCACAGCACCCGTGGCTACAAACAGCAATAGCAGACTACTGACAAGGAATCTCATAAACCGTGAAAGGAATTGGCTTATATCATTTAGACATGAAGAAATCTATGCGATTGTCTTTCTTATTGACCGTTATAGATTTTATCTCATTGACCGGGATCGCTTCGAACTGCTCGTGACTCACCTCCACGCCGTCGACATAGATCTCAACTTCGGGCGGCAAGCCGTTGGAGCGAACCTCTTGACGCGTCATAGCAGCATAGGCCATTATCGGCGCTCTCACATACGGGTCATCAAGCACCACCGCAGAGGCCACAATGCCGATAATCGGCATTACGTAGCGCACGGCACTCCATAGACTGCCTTTGCGACGGCCGTTCATCATGGCTATTCGGCGAGCAATCTTGCTATGATTGAAACGACTCGCTATCCACGGGAACTTTGAGCCAACGGCCTTCTCTAAAAGAAATCTCTGATAAATGCGGATGTCAACGCCGCAGTATACGGCGTAAGAATCAGCCTGATATTCGTGGACAGCCCTAAGATCGGCGCGGAGCAGCCACGCAGCCGGATTGTACCAGCAGATTATAGCTACTATCTGCGCCACAATCATATCGACTGAATGAAGATAACGAATATGACCTCTTTCGTGGGCTATAACTATTTTTGCGTTATCATTGTAATCAGCCTCAGACATTACAATATGACGCCCGAAGCTGAAAGGCGATATCGACTGATCGGACAGATGCAAGACATAATCACCCTCATCAATGCGTCGGCACTGATGCAGAAGCTTGCCTATGCGCAAACCATCGGCTATCGTCATTAAAGCGACAATTACGGCTCCGGTCAACCACACACCGGCGATAATACGAACCGCGCGGAGCACTTCGGTCGAAACAAAATGCAACACGACCGGAGTCTCGCGAAGTTCACCGCTAGTAAGAGAATGGCTCCCCACGATAAGCGGCATCAGAAGAAGTCCTGCGATATAGATTGACCAAATCACAAAACGCCTGGCCTTAAAGCAGACATCTGTCCGCAGACAAAACCTATATATTGCCCAGAGCAAAAGCAAGGGCACCGAAACGGCAAGGGAATATTGAAACAGTGATACCATACGGCTTAGCGATTAATCGTTGTTGCGGTTTTCAATCATATCAAGCAGCTGGCGGAGCTGTCGGGCATCAATCTCCTCATCTTCCACAAGCTGAGAGACCATAGAGAAGCAATTTCCGAAATAGCGCTTGACCATACGGCCCATTGCCGTGCGACGGTAGTCGCTCTTAGGCTTTATGGCAAAATAGTTGAACCCGCCGTAGCGCCCGGGCTCGTGCCCCACAAAGCCTTTCTTTTCAAGCGTCCGGACAAACGACGATACGGTGTTGATGTGGGGCTGCGGCTCGGAATAGTACGGCAGAAGATCTTTGACCGCGCACGGCCCGTGCTCCCACAGCAGCAGCATCGTTTCTTCTTCCTTTTCAGTCAGTTTTTCCTGATTCATTCCTAACGAGTTTTTTCGTTGACGCAGCAAATGTATTGCAAATAATCCATCTCACCAAACATTTCAACGAAAAATTTCGGTGAGACGTCGGCACGGAGGGGTCATGGACGGATAGCTTCCGGCTGCCCACCCGACGAAACGGGTCGATCATGAGACCAACCCTCCAGACTTAGACTCCGACTGTCTGGAGGCCGTCGGAGACTCACCTTCTATAGATTTAACATCAATCATTATCTAAGAAAGGTAACCATTAATGAGAGTGGTAATCGGTCTCTAGGAAATCGATGTTTTGTGTATTTGCCTTGGGAATTGATGACGGTGCCATCTCGATTTTGGTGCCACCATCGGGACCGTCGGAAATAAGTTGACGCACGTAGGTGCCTGCATTTCTACGATATGACGCATACGCTTTCAGCATGTCGATTCGTTTCATCTTGTCGTATTTTGACGGCTCATAAATCGGAAACATCTCCATATTGCTTTTCTCGATACCAGTGGCTATGAACGAGTGTTGCCCCGCCGAGTCAGAGGCTTCGAGTATCAGCCCGGGCAATCCGCAGAGCTTCCACGGGCCATCGTGTATCGGAATATCGGGAGCGAACCATGCTGTCCAGTGTCGGCCGTGATAATCAGTCTGCGCCATCACACATTCATAGCCGAGTATATTTTTGGTCGAATCGCTTAACTGCCACTCGATTTCGGCATGCGGCTCGGTATAGAAGCCCCGTTCCATAAGACCATAGGCATCGTAAACGGTTGTCAGACCCTTCGGAAAAGACTTAAACACATACAGATAACCATGGTGAGTGGGTATAGCCGAGTCATCACCCTTCTCGGTATAAAGCTGTATGGCTGCCGACATCATCTGGCGAGATAGGGCCCGACCGGACGGTGTGGAGTTAAGCGAATCGAAATATTCATTACGGTAATTGTAATATTTCGATTGCTGCGGATTGGCAAGAAGCGTGTAAACGTAATCGCGCGGCGTCACCTCACCATCGTTGCGCAGCGTTAGATGATGGTAATTGTAGCTCACCTTAATCTCTGCCTTTGGACTCTCTTTCTTTTTGGCAACTGCCGGGAAAGACAATAATGCAATAATTGTAAGCGAGATTAAACGGAGTATCATACTGGCCAGGATTTGATTCGACGGCTAAGTTACATAATATATATGTAACAATGTGTGACATTTGTCTCATTAACAATAATTATTTGGCTCTGACATCGCTTTAAGCTATCTTTGCGGCGTGAGACTGCTGCTCTACATAATCGCTCTGCTTATATTGACAGGGTGCTCTTACTCCGACACAACGGTGTCGAAGCGCCTCGACGAAGCCGACCGGCTGATGCTCTCAGACCCGTCGGCAGCTATGGAGCGGCTTAACGCTCTCGATGTAGCGGAGTTTAACGACTCGGCCACGCTGGCGCGCTGGGCATTACTCTACAGCGAGGCAATGGCTGCCAACAGACTACATGCACCTACCGACACGATAGTAAATATTGCCATTGAATATTACGGACGCCGCAACGTCAGGGACGAACTGCACCACGCCACCCGATTGAAAGCGATATTGGCCGACGCGGCCCCCGACGCTCTCGCATCGGCTCTGTATCTGCAGAAGGAAAGGGAATATCGCCTATACCGCGAGCGAACAAAGCGCGAACGCTATATGCTTGTCGGCGTAATCATTCTTGTGGCAGCCGGAGGCATCATCGCCTGGCAATGTCAGCGCCTACGGGCCAAGGACCGTGAAAACGAGGCGCTGATAGCCGAAGCGTCGGGATTGCGTGGAGATCTTTCGCGCAGAGAGTCGGAGTGCAACGCGAACGCAGCAAAACTTTCGTCGCTCCTCGACCGTCGATTCGCCACTATCGATGACCTCTGCGGCACCTACTACGAATCGCAGGGCACAAAAACCGAACGAAAAGCCATTGCCGAAAAAGTGAAATCGATAATCGATTCGGTAAAAGCTGACGAAGGCCTGTTTGCGGAAATGGAAGAAAGTGTCAATGCTTGTCGCGACGGTATGCTCAACCGAATGACAACCGCTCTTCCGACTATGAAGCCTGAGGAATACCGTCTGGCAGTCTATCTGGCATGCGGACTTTCCAACCGGACTATCGCCCTGCTTCTGGGTGAAAACATCGACGTGGTCTACAAGCGCAAGTCGCGCCTCAAAGCCCGCATAGTTTCTCTCGCATCGGCTTCTGACAAGGGATTTTTGGCGATTTTCTGATTGAAATTCGACGTCTTGAGGGCACAGTCAGACTTTCACGCAATCACATCCAATACAACACTGGCAACCAGCTATTTATATCAGCACATGTCAGACCGCAAATTTGGCTTCAGAGCAGACGTTACAGTAATTTTGCACACACAAATCAATCAGAATTACTGTTATGAACCGAATCGCATTTCAACTATTCATGCTTGCTACGATATGTAGCATAACTGTCTACGGACAAACTACTCCGACCGACTCACTGACGCGCATACTCGAAGAAGTCGTGGTCAGCGCGCAGCAACCTGCAACCAAACTTGTGGGCAATACGCTCGTCTCAACCATTCCGGGAACGAGTCTGCAGAATCTGGGCACATGCCTCGATGTACTCGCCCAACTGCCCATGATAACGGTAACTGATGATGCGGTGTCGGTAGTCGGCAAGGGAACGCCGGAGATATTTATCGACGGGAGACCGATGCGCGACACCGAAGAGCTCCGTCGGATACTGTCGGACAATATGAGCAAAGTCGAATTGATTATGGCTCCGGGGGCAAAGTATTCAAGCGATACGAACGCCGTGCTGAAAATAACAACACGCCGGAAGATTTTCGACGGGCTTTCGCTCACGGAGCAGGCAGAGATCGAGGGGCGCCGACGGTGGTCGGCCAACGACATGCTTGACCTCAACTACCACGCGAGAACAATCGATGTGTTTGCCACGGGAGTAGTTGCACGCAACAATAGTTTGATAACCGGCTCGACCACAAACACGCTCGACTATCATGGGAAACCGACCATTGTCGGCAGCTCGCAGAAAAACGAATATCCCTCGGTCAACGGCTCATTGAAAGCCGGCATCAACTATGCTGCCGGCAGCCGTTCGCTCGGAGCATATTATCGCTTCAATCCCGAACGCGGCAATTTCACTAACACCGGGACGGAATGGCTCGACAATGAGGTGCCGGTGAGCCGCCTGATTACCCGCGATATTCACGCCCGCAGCCATCTTGTGTCGGCCTACTACGACGAAACGTTTGCCGACAAGTACTTACTCCATTTTGACGGTCTGTTTCGCCGCTCGCTGGGCAATGACGACGTCATAACCTCATATCCCGACGAAGTGTCGCCCGAAGTTGCATCCACCCATCATCGCACTACCACACTGTGGGGCGGCAAGATTTACTTTCGGATGCCGCTCGGTCAAGGCACGCTTACGGTCGGCACCCAGGAATCGTTTACCCGCAGCATTATAGACTACCGTATGCTCAACGCTCAGGTCGAAGAATATATCCCGTCGTCGCTCACCGACAGCCGTCAGACCTCAGCTGCGGCATTCGCCTCATGGAACAGGACTTTCGGACAGCTAAATCTCTCAGCCGGACTGCGCTATGAGTATACCGACTATGTCTTCAAGGTCAATCAACAGAAAAACCTCGACGTCAGTTCTCGCGAACAGCTGCTTACGCCAGACGTATCGTTGGGCTGGTCATTCGATGACCGGTCGCAGATAAATATGAGCTACAAGATGGCCACCGTGCGGCCTCCCTACTCACAGATATCAGGAAGCTTAAGCTACGTAGGGCGGCATGAGATTGAGGGCGGCAATACATCGTTGCGCGACGAGCGCATGCATGAGTTGCAGCTGTTCGGTATGTGGCATGATTTCATAGTTCAGGGCAATTTCACCCGAAGCATCGATAGCTACGCCTTCGTCAAACGTCTTTACCCGGCACCGACACTGCAACTGCAAATGCAGCCTATCAACATCGACGTTTCGGCCGCCAGCCTCTATATCGTGTGGAATAAGACTATCCGGGCATGGACGCCGTCAATCACTTTGGGCATGTATCGTCAGTGGCTCGCCATTGCCGGGGATAGCTACGAGACTCCTCTTTATTCCTATTACTTTGACAACACCATCACTCTTCCCCACGGGTTCCTTCTTACACTCAATGCTTCGGGACGCACGGCCGGCTATATGCATACGAATCGCTTCAAAGCCACGCCGTTTACAATGGATGCTTCGGTAAGCCGAACATTTTTCAATAAGGCGCTGCAGGTGAAACTTTCGGCTACCGACATTTTCAATACTTTTAATTCCGACTGGAGCATGCATACCTACGGAGTGACTGTCGACAAACACCAGCGATATGATAACCGCGGTGTAAGTCTGACCTTGACCTACCGATTCCAACCGCGCCGAAGCAGCTACAAAGGCGCGAACGCGGCTGAATCGGAGATGAACCGTCTCTAAGGCGTAGCTTCTTTGAGAGTATAGGCCGGTTGACCTTCAACTTTTGTGGTCGTGAAAACGTTAATAATAGAAACAGCATTATGACAATGAAACACGACTATATATCGGAACTGTCGGAGGTCAACCCGGCTTATCGTAACATAATCGACCGCACGAGCGTCAGACGATTCACCGAACAACCGGTATCTGACGAAATGAAATCGGCCATCGTTCACGCCGCAATGAGTGCACCTTCGGGCGTCAACAAACAGCCATGGGAATTTATCGTGATTGACGACCGCGAACTTCTTTCGCAGCTCGCCGACGCACTGCCCTATGCAAAAATGGCAGCACACGCACCTATGGCCATCGTGGTTTGTGGAAATCCTGACCGATTCCTTGACGGCGATGATTCAACGCTGTGGATTCAGGACTTATCGGCAGCATCTGAAAACATTCTGCTTGCTACCAATGCACTCGGCCTCGGCAGCGTGTGGACGTGCCTGTATCCTCACCCCGACCGCATGACCTCAGTCCGGGAGATTCTCAACATCCCGGAAGCCATCATCCCGTTCAACCTCATACCCGTCGGCTATCCCCTATCGCCCCATGCACCGATGGACAAATGGCAACCGTCACGCGTGCATACCAACAGGTACTAATCTCTTCGTTCTGAAAGCCGGAAAGCAGGTACGGCGAGAGATTGGCTAAGGAGGAGACGGTTGCCGGAGGATTTTTCGGTGTAAACGTGATATGGCGCGGCGAGAAGACATTTGTCGTATTTTTGGGCGAAGCGTACGGTGTGCATTGTGCCGCTGCTCTCAGGACACTGAGCGACAATAACGGTCTGCGATAACGCAGCCTGCAGACGGTTGCGGGCAACCAGCCGCGACGGATTGGCCTTGACTCCGAAGGGTTGTTCAGACAGAAGAAGTCCGCCGTTATTGAGTATGCGGGTCTGCAACGGTTTGCTTTCATGGGGATGAGTTATATCCAACCCACTGCCAACGATAGCGATTGTCTCACCTCGTGCGTCGAGACAGCCGGTATGGGCCGCTGTGTCGCACCCCAGAGCAAGCCCGCTGACTACCACATGATTGCGCTTTGCATAGTCGCAACCAAGCCTGTAGGCCACATCAAATCCACGTCGGTCGCACTGCCGCGCGCCGATTATGGCCGTGAGATTTTCCCGATGGATTAAATCGGTGGTACCCAATAGGTAAATCATCGGGGGACAATCGTCGCCAATTGCTCTCAACGAGTCGGGAAAACGGCTGTCGTGATGCGTCAGCGATGTGACTCCGACTGAAGACTGCCGCTGCAGGAGCGATTCCGCCTTGTCGAGAAAGCGGTCCATCTCCGGAGTTTGTTCATACAGGCTGTCGAAATAATCTACATCGGCACTCAGGATTACACTTGATTTCAACCCCATCAGTTGCAGACAAAGTATCTCTTCGGGATATAGCTGTGCGTCTTTTTCCATTGTAAATGTCTATAAATTTTTCTGACGCGAAATTACATCACGGGTGACGCAAAAAACGATACAACCCTTACCATTGTCTCTCCCTGCGCTGATTTAATCCCACACACCGATGATTCGGGCATAAACATACGTCGCTGATTATTTGTTGATATAATATCATGTTTCAATTATCAATACGAATGAAGAAAATATTTCTACTTGCAGTGACCGGGCTCGCGCTTGCGTCATGCTCTACCGACAAAGGCACAGCGACAATCCAATTGCCCGATAATTTCACAGAGACCACGCTGGTGGTCAGCCATGTGACAATCGACAATATCTTTACGGCGCAGCGTCAGGAAGACCTAAACGTAATCTATGATACACTCACGGTGACGAATGGCGTAGCAAAAATGAAGCTCGACCCTTCAGGAGCGGCACGATATAATATTGAACCGCCGGTAATGACACGCACCGAACCGGATTTCTATGCCGCACCGGACGACAAACTTAAAGTCACCATCAAGAGCTTCGACCCGCTGGACTATGCCGTGACCGGCACAGAGCTGATGGAAGATCTGACAACACTCACGTCAATCACCGGGCCAATTCAGCAGGAATACATTACACTTGTGAACAACAATGAAAACGTGACGGAAGCACAAGTGAAAGCTATAATGGATCGCTACGACGCCGCAATCAAAGCGTTTGTGGCTGAAAATCCGAAAAGTCCTGCCGTTCCATTCGCCATTCTCGATCTCAGTGGCGACGATTTCAAACAAGCCTACGACAACATGACTCCGGAAGCGAAAAAATCAATTCTTATGCCATACGCCGAACTGTATAACCGTCAGGCTGAAGAAATGCAGAACGAAAGAGCAGCAGAAGAGGCGCATAAGGCCGAGATAGCTTCGGGCACAATCGCGGCTCCCGACTTCACCCTCCCCGACCTCAACGGCAAAGACGTCAGCCTTTCCGACTTCCGCGGCAAATGGGTCGTGCTCGACTTCTGGGGCAGTTGGTGCGGATGGTGCGTCAAAGGATTTCCCGCGCTTAAAGAAGCGTATGCGAAGTACGGCGACAAAATCACAGTAATCGGCATCGACTGCAACGAATCGGAAGCCGACTGGCGAGCCGGTGTAAAAGCGCACCAGCTCCCCTGGCTAAATCTCTACAACGGCAACAACTCCGACCTCTACACCGCCTACAACATCCAGGGCTTCCCCACCAAAGCCATCATCAACCCCGAAGGCAAAATCGTAGACCTCACCACCGGTGAAGACCCCACCTTCTTCACTCGCCTCGCCTCCTTCGTCGAATAATCCCACCAGCAGGCGCTCATTACCGCACCAAACGCTATAATGTGACGGCGGTGTGTCAAGTTATGGAGCTTGACACATCGCCATCAGTATCTTAATACCCCCACCCGTTCAGGAGAAATGTAAAAAGCAGGTTATCTAAGATGTTGGAGGAAGTCAAAGAGGTTAGCAGGGAGGTGGTAGTCGAGTTTACCGTTGTCGCGGAGCTCCATCAGGAGACGTCCAAGCAGATTGCTTCCAATGTAATTATCGCCGACTTTTACTGCCCCCCATGTGTCGACTGATTTAACCGTTCTTCTCCCGGATTGGTCTTCAACAATGAAGCGTCCGGCTGTGAGGGATAGAGCGTGTCGGAACGTCTCTGATTGCTCGTATTTCATCTGCAAACAGACCTTCATGCAGTCAATGATAATGCTCCCCCAGTCGGACCGCCGACGCCCAAGCCTTTCAGCAGCTTTTGCCGCATACTTTATCTTCATCCCCCTATCTCGGTAGATTGCCGTGAGTGTAACGGAGTCGGTGAATTTCATCATCTGAAACAACTGCTCACTATTGACAAACTCCACCCCTTCGACCACGAGAGGCGCAGGCGCAAAATTACCAAGTATGCCCCACGGCTCTTTAACCGAAGTAAATTGGATGCATTGGTCTACCGGATACTCATTCCATGAATAGTATTCGGGATAAAACTCCTTAATCAACGGCGCAATGCTCAACTTGCTCATAGCGACACCTCCTTTTCTGAATTGGGGATTAGTTGCTGTTTTGCGTCAAGTTCAACTTGCTCAACTTTGATAATCCTTATATTGTTCTCGGCCAATACAGCAACGTTCAATCCAAGAGCGGGATTTTTCCAGCTGTAGGGCCATGTTATAAAATCAACACCTATGCTGCTCAGGAACTCTGACGCAAGCTTTTCAGACCGGACGTCGCAACCTCCGCCTAACGTCTTAGCGAGATATTTTCTGAAATCTTTTCCGTCAAGAGTCGACTTCTCCGGAATTGGATTGCCGAGTTTATTTGCTGCTCTGGCGATGATTTTGGGATTGACAGGCTGCTTGAATGAAATATGGTTGCCGACCGCTATTTCAGGAATCTCGACTGTATAGACATAATGAGTGGTAGCTTCCTTATTAGCACCGCTGTAGTGCGCCGCCGAGCGGAAACTGCTTGTCAGATAGACACCATAACCGAATTTGACTTTGGATGCACCGGTCAGGACGTGCTTCAGGTCGAACGTATTGAACAGTGCTGCCGAACCGTGGTAGAATATTGCCATGCTTTGCTAATGTTTATATCTTAAGAAATTATAATCAAGCATTTTTGCTCTTTTCCGATCGTGGCGAATCATATGAAAAAGAAAATTTTCATCATCTGTTTTATAAGTATCATACTTTATGTCTGAATAGCCGTAAGGAGTAAGAATCCCTATCTTATCTGAAATCCTTGTCATCCAAAACACGGTGGGAGCGCAATCGCCCTGCAATTCGTCCTCCAGTATTTCATCTGCAATAGGAGGCATTATCTGTTTGAGCAAAGTAACCCTTTCAATTTTACGGTTAATCAGATTGCAGTTAGGATATGCTAAACCGAGAGCGCCCCATTTCAACGTGGCTTTATCCTGCACAAAATACACAGAATGTTCCCAACGCTCCGGAATGATTGCAGCGTAGATGAAGTCCGTTACCATAATTAATGGCGACGAAGGGGCAATTAATCCCCACGCCTCGCCATTGAATACCGGGATGAAGTGCGGCAGATGATTGAAAGCATCGAATTGAGTAAAAATATCCACGAATTTTTCAGGCAACAATTCCCGGCCATCGGGTAAAATCAATCCACGAAGCCCCTCATCGCCCGACAAATGGGGGCGCCAATCATATCTGCAGTTGTATAATGCCAACTTTCGATATTTTCTTCGCATGTCAAGATTACCCCACATGTCAAGCTTGTCTTTGTCTGCAATCAACTGCTGATATTCGATAGCCTGGCGAGGTGTTGGAGATATTACGGGATTGGTATTGGAGACACATGATCTCCAATAGTTAAAATGGTCATAATAATGAAGTTGGCCATCATCAGAAGTTATCCGGTCAACAATTCGTCCATGAACACTAATCCTTGGGAACATAAGAGCTACTTTTTATCGTTTAACTATATATACTGCGGGAGCGGTGTATCAAGCGGGATCGCTTTGTTGTCTTCATCCTCGTTCCAATCACGCAGGATATACCACC
>CAYUYQ010000029.1:0-8391 GCA_964449335.1 uncultured Bacteroides sp.
GAGAGCGAATATGTGTACCTGGTGACAACTCCCGAGCGCCGCGAAGAAGTGAAAGCCTACATCGACAGCATAAAGAACAAGACCGAGCGCGAGCGAATGATCGATAAGAAAGTGAGCGGAGTGTTTACCGGCGCCTATGCCGTCAATCCGCTTACCGGAAAGAAAATTCCGGTGTGGGTGAGCGATTATGTGCTCGCCGGCTACGGAACGGGAGCCATCATGGCCGTCCCGGCCCACGATAGCCGCGACTACGCCTTTGCGCGCCACTTCAATCTTCCGGTCATACCGCTGATTGAGGGCGCCGACGTCAGCGAGCAGTCGTTTGATGCCAAGACCGGCCGCATGATTAATTCAAGCTCCGCGCTGCTGTCGCTCGATGGAATGGAAGTGAAAGACGCCATCGCTGCCGCCAAACGTTTCATAGAGGAAAAAGGCATAGGCAAAGTGAAGGTCAACTATCGTCTGCGCGACGCCATATTCAGCCGTCAGCGCTACTGGGGCGAGCCATTCCCGGTCTATTATAAAGATGGTATTCCGCACCTTCTTTCCGAAAAAGAACTCCCGCTGCTTCTGCCGGAAGTAGACAAATATCTGCCGACCGAATCGGGAGAGCCGCCGCTGGGACGCGCTAAAAATTGGGTGAACGCCGAGGGATTCCCTCTCGAACTCTGCACTATGCCCGGATTCGCCGGATCGTCGGCCTACTATCTGCGCTATATGGACCCGCATAACTCCGAAGCCCTCGTAGGCAAGGAAGCCGACGAATACTGGCGCAACGTCGACCTCTATATTGGAGGTACGGAGCACGCTACGGGTCACCTCATCTACAGCCGCTTCTGGAACAAGTTCCTCTATGACTTAGGCTACGTCTGCGAGCCGGAGCCTTTCAAGAAGCTCGTAAACCAGGGCATGATTCAGGGCCGAAGCAATTTTGTCTACCGCATCAAAGACACCAACACATTCGTAAGCTACAATCTTCGTAAGAACTACGACGTGACGCCCATCCACGTCGACGTCAATATTGTCAACAACGATATTCTCGACCTTGACGCTTTCCGCCGCTGGCGTCCGGAGTTTGCCACGGCTGAGTTTATACTCGAGGATGGAAAATACGTGTGTGGCTACGCTGTTGAAAAAATGTCGAAATCGATGTTCAACGTAGTCAATCCCGACGATATAGTGGAGCGTTACGGAGCCGACACGCTGCGTCTCTACGAAATGTTCCTCGGTCCGCTGGAGCAGAGCAAGCCTTGGGACACCAACGGTATCGATGGCGTCAACCGATTCATCAAGAAACTATGGAGTCTTTTCTACAAAGGCGACACCCTGCTGGTGAACGACGACGAGCCCACGCGCGACAATCTGAAATCGCTCCACAAGCTCATAAAGAAGGTGACGGCCGATATAGAGAATTTCTCGTTCAACACTTCGGTTGCCGCGTTCATGATCTGCGTCAACGAACTTTCGCAGCAGAAGTGCCACAGCCGTCAGGTGCTGGAACAGCTTCTGATCATTCTGGCGCCGTTTGCTCCGCATGTGGCTGAAGAACTATGGCACGCTATAGGCCATGAAACGACGGTGTGCGACGCCGTATGGCCTTCGTTCAACGAAGACTATCTGAAAGAAGACACGGTTACCTATGCCGTATCGTTCAACGGTAAGGCCCGCTTCAATATAGAGGTTCCGGCCGATATGCCGTCGGCTGAGGTAGAGAAGATAGCTCTCGGACACGAAAGCGCTGCCCGCTGGCTCGAAGGAAAGACCGTGAAGAGAGTGATAGTAGTTCCCCGCAAGATTGTCAATATCGTAGTAGGGTAAGCCGTATGGAAAAGCGCACGATAGTTTTTGCTACCAACAACGCCCATAAACTCGACGAACTCCGTCAGATAGCGGGCGACGGTTGGGAAGTGAAGTCGCTTGCCGAAATAGGCTGTCACGACGACATTCCCGAAACGGCCGACACGCTCGAAGGCAACGCCCTGATAAAAGCCCGCTGGGTAAAGGAGCGTTACGGCTACGACTGTTTTGCCGACGATACGGGACTGATGGTCGATGCGCTCGACGGCGCTCCCGGAGTCTATTCGGCCCGCTTTGCCGGTCCGGGTCATGATTCGGCAGCCAATATGCGGCTGCTTCTTGAGCGAATGGAGGGCGTAGCTGATCGCCGCGCGCATTTCTCGACGGTCATAGCTCTGGTCATGGGAGGTGAGGAACGAGTGTTTGAAGGGCGCGTCGATGGTGAAATATCGACCGTTCCTGCCGGAGGCGGAGGCTTCGGATATGATCCGGTGTTCGTTCCAGAAGGCTCACAACTGACGTTCAGCGAGATGACTGCCGACGCTAAAAATGCCATAAGCCATCGCGGACGCGCCAGCCGTAAACTGATTGACTATCTTTCGACGCTCCGTTGAAAAAAACGTACCGGCGAGCGTCAGTAAATATCTATCTCTCCATGAATATTATTATAAGGATTCTGGCTCTGGCTGCAATCTTATCAGAAGCCATGTTGCTCTCTGCCACATCGTTGCGAAGCGACGGTGCAGGGTCGTGGCGCGTCTACGAAACGTTTGCAGGCAAGCCCCAGCAGGTAATCGATACGGGCAAACTGGTGTATTATCTCAGAGGCGGTAATCTGTTTTCATACGATGCTGCCGCTGAAGAAACCACGGCTTATACCATCGGCGACAGACTCAACGAAAAAAACATCGGCCGTATTTTCTATAACCCCGACGGACGGTATCTGGCAGTGTGCTACGATAGCGGTGCAATTGATATTATATATGACGGCGGAAAGACCGTCTATATATCCGATATAGCCGACTCCGGTATTGAGGCTCCGGTGACGTTCAATGATGCGGAGTTTGACGGAAACTATCTTTATGCAGCAACAAATTTCGGAGTAGTGAAATTCGACGTGAGCCGTCGCCGTGCAGTCAAGTCAGGCAATTATGGCCGTCAGGTTTCCGGTGTGGCAACGATGGGCGATAAACTTATGATGGTGGTTGACGACACCCTGCGCATAGCCCGCGATGCTGATAGTTTCAACCGTCTCTCGCAGACTACGCCTATAGCTGCTGTCGGCTCTGCACGCCTTTATTCGCCTGCAGGAAACGCACTGTTGCTGTTGACCGACCGCGTCAGTCGGACCCATGTCAATGAAGATAAAATCGAAAGATTGCAATCGATATCGAGCGGCTCTGTGGTCGATTGGTGTCAGTCGGGCGACAAACTCGTTTACTATGGCGACGGACTTCTTTGCCGCTACAATCCTGATGAAGAGCGCGAGGAGATAATCTTCCGCCTGCCCGAGGATATTGCCGGCGAATGTCTGGGTTACTCCGCGTCTAAAAATACGCTCTGGACTCTCTCGCGCCACGGTATTGCCGGCTATAAACTGGAAGAAAACGGAGCAGTCAGCGTGGTTTCCGAGCGGTTCCGACCGACGGGAATGTCAGTCAGCGAAGTGTGTGGCCTTGTGCCGTCGGCCGATGGAAACAGGCTTTACATAATTAATCACGGGCCTACATCATATCGCTACGGATTTCCTGAAGGCAACAACGGCTACAATATTCCCGGGGCCGCCGCATGTCTCGACCTGACATCGGGGACCGTTACGGATGTCACGCCATATCCCGTTGAAGCCGCTTCCGACATAACACGGCAACTTCAACTTACCGAAGGACCCTATCCGTTTGCCGTCACATCGATTGTGGAGCATCCGGAGCAGAACGGCGTGTATTTTATGGGCACCGGCAACGACGGACTTTACATGGTGCGCGACGGTAAATTTGAGGGCCGATATGACGCCTCCAATTCTCCGCTGCGGCCCGTGTGGGGTTGGATAGTCTATTCGCTTGCATTTGACAATGGGGGTAACCTGTGGGCAATAAGCAATCACGATAATTACAGCGATGTGGCTCTGATGATTCTTCCCCGTGAAAAGACATTGCTTGCCCCGTCGGAGGTAAAAAAATCAGACTGGGTGGTGCCGGCAGCCGTCGGTTACCATGGCGATATGGACTCGAAGATTCTTGTGTGCCTCCACTCTCCGATGATTTTTATTATAGACAAGCTGAAGCCTCAGATACTTCTGGCGTGCGATACGCGGGGTACGGCCGATAATCTTGACGACGATGCGTTCCGGCTCTATGGCGAGCTTGTAGATCAGGATGGTAATTTGCTTTCCAATTGCGTGATAAGTGCAATTACGGAGGATACTGACGGCTCGGTGTGGATAGGCACGTTTGAAAAAGGCATCTACCGAATCACTAATCCTGCCGAGGCTGTGACGTCGGAACTTACGGTGCGCCATATCAAGGTGCCGCGTAACGATAGCTCGGGATTGGCCGACTATCTGCTTGACGATGATATAATAAACGATATAGCCGTTGATGGGGCGGGTCGGAAATGGATTGCTACAGAAAATTCGGGCCTCTTTATGGTGTCGCCCGACGGATCGGAAATAATCAGCCATTTTACCCCTGACAATACGCCTCTGCAGTCCTACACCGTCAACGCTCTTTATGCCGAGCCACGCGGGCGACGAATCTTTGTAGGGACACCCGACGGGCTGCTCCACTTCGAGTCAGACACGGCGCCCGACAGCGGCCGGTTGGAGACACTCCACATCTACCCCAATCCGGTGCGTCCCGATTATTCCGGCCCTGTGAGAATCGACGGTCTTACCGACGGCGCTCTTGTGAAGATAGCCGGTCAGTCAGGCAATGTGATTGCGCGCGGCCGAGCCGAAGGCGGCACGTTCAGCTGGAATGTTTCGGGGAGCAGCGTAGGAGCCGGAGTGTACAACGTCACGGCTACCTCGCCATCAGGCGACACACGGTTTGGAAAAATCGTGATTATAAAATGATTGACAATGACTTCGCGGGAAGTTAAAACCCATATCGAAAAAATATTGTTTTAACAGAAAGGAAACACTTGAAAGATGAATTTAGGATATAAAAACGAAGACGATAAATGCTATGGCGCTACGGGTATGGCCGTGGCCGTAGTGGTGTTTGACGGTGAGAAATATCTGTCGGCTGTCAACCTCGATGCCGAAGCCGGGTCGCTGATGGAAATGACCGACGATTTCTTTTTCACCGGCTCGCCTGCTCTTTCAGCAAAATCGGTGTGGAACCGGATATTAAACAATTATAATCTGACGCTGGCTATGTCGCTGGCCAACGTAATGTGCCGGTCGATAGTGCGCGATCATAAGCCTCTGCCGGTGGAAGTGCGCAACCATCTGCGCCGTCTGTCGATTGAACAGGGCACGGAGAGCTGCTCGCTCGACGAAGATGAGTCGGGCCGTCTTTTCGATAAGAACTACACTTATCTTACCCGTGTGTTCAACCACACCGGTGTAGGGAGTGTGTGTCATGATTTTGCCGATACGCTCAAACGCCGCCGCCGGCTGACGCGCCATGAAATTCTCGAGGAGCTTCGCGCACTCGGCATGATGTA
Organism: uncultured Bacteroides sp.; assembly: GCA_964449335.1. Classification (GTDB taxonomy): domain Bacteria; phylum Bacteroidota; class Bacteroidia; order Bacteroidales; family Muribaculaceae; genus Paramuribaculum. Next base: position 5,464 of record CAYUYQ010000029.1, read on the forward strand.
GTCTTAGAGAGTGCCCGTAAAAGCCATTTTGCGGAGCACTAAGGCACTTTCCGGACCCATGTTGAACAAGAGGTCAACTGCGCTCAGATGCGCTATAAAACCAAGCGCTGCGCTTCTGAGCTGATAATACTCTACGACGGCCGCTTCCCTTTCGTCGGGGACAGCGGTCGTTTTCGTATCGTCGGTCACTTCAACATGGCAGTCGCCTATGCCCATCAGTCGCCGCAGAAGTGCGTCGAGGTCGGCATCAAGCTCGGTCAACCGGCGCCCTGCCGCTCCGGAGTTGATTATGGCCGTGAAATCATCTTCATAAAACTCATAGAAAGGCGTGCGGCCATAGGCCGACCGCAGAGCCGTGATGTGCAGATTCCACCAATGATTGTGGTCCGACACAACGATGTCGCTCCAGCGGGCATTCGTCAGACTGACGGGTTTGACTATCGGGACGGTCAGGGTGAGCTGTCCGCGAGTGTCGGCTATCACGCAGCGATGCGTGGCCTTGCGGCGCTTGTCGAAGCGCATACCGGTAGCTATTTCGGCTCCGCCGTTAGCCACTATGGAGGCATAGTAATCGACCGATCCGAGATAGCGCGGCGGCAGTATCAACTTGCTTCCCGACTGTTCAGAAACCGGTATTTGCATCTTTCAGGATACGGTTCCAGCGTATTTTTCCGTTGAAAAGACTTTTGTCTTTGTCGAACGATATGAGCACCTTGAGAGGCTTACCTACTATGTGGTCTTCAGGCACGAAGCCCCAATAGCGCGAGTCGAGCGAATTATCGCGGTTATCACCCATCATGAAGTAATAGTCCATCTTGAAGGTGTAGTAGTCCTGCGGTTTGCCGTCGATATACACCTTTCCGTCCTCACCCAGATAAGCGTCGTGATGACCCTCGTAGTTGCGGATGCAGCGGTTGTAGATGGCCCATGTTTCGGGAGTGAGACGTATTGCCGTGTTCTTTTTAGGAATCCAGAGCTCGCCGTAGTCAGCGCGTGTCCAGTTGGCCGATACTCCTTCTGGAAACAGCAGTTCGCCGCGTGGAGCGGGCTGTTTCATCAGTTTTATCACTTCAGGCGAACTCTCCATTTTGCTTACCATCGCTGCTGTCAGGGGCGACAGATAGATGGGGGGAACCGTGCCGTCGTCATTGACTTTAAATCCGAGCGCCCGGATTCCGGCTATTTCAGCTTCATTGACGGGCACTTCCACGCGGTCGTCAACCGCTATACCGAACTCCTCCCATTGTTTTTCGGTCAGTCGGGCAGGAGTCTGGAAGTAATATGAGAATTGCGCGTCGTCGGGCATCTTTTGCTTCTCGCCGTTGATATATATTTCGCCATCGACGATTTTGATTCGTTCGCCCGGCAGACCTACGGCGCGTTTCACGTAATTCTCGCGGCGGTCAACCGGTCGGTATATCACCTCGCCGAACTGCTCACGATTGTTGTTGACCACCGTGTGGCCGAACATCTTCACAAGCGTGTAGTAGTCGGGATTCTGCACTTTCAGCGCCACCGTATCGCCGGCCGGGAAATTAAAGACCACGATATCGCCCGTCTGAACCGAGCCGAAGCCCTTCAGCCGTTTATACTCCCACTGCGGGTTATCGAGATAGCTTTTCGTGTTGATGATTGGGAAGGTGTTTTGTGTGAGCGGAAAGTGAATCGGAGTGGTCGGCACGCGCGGACCGTAGGCCATCTTATTGACAACCAGATAATCGCCTACGAGCAGCGACTTTTCAAGCGACGACGACGGTATCTCGTAGTTCTGTCCGATGAAAGTGAAAACGAAGTATACCAGAATCAGTGCATAGACTATTGCGTCGACCCAGCTCATCACCGTGCGCACCATGGCGTTCTTACTCTTCTTCCACCATGTGAAGGGAATATAGCCCGTAATGTAGATGTCAAACAGTAACAGCAGGAAAATCAGCACCCACCAACTTTTGAGCCACGCAACCCAGGCAATAAAGATTGCGGCAACGACGGCAAATCTTATCCAGCGCGTTGTCTTTACTTTACGGATACGGTCCATGAAATCGGCCGTAAACGACGTCTTATTATTGTGTTCCATTTCGTTAGCTTTGAGTGAGAGGTTTTGTCAGCGTGCACCGGCCGACAGCAATTGCTTCATCAGCATATCCATGGTGAGGAATCCCTTCTGCCCGGCCACCCATTCGGCGGCTATCACGGCGCCGAGTGCAAAACCTTCGCGGCTTTTGGCTTCGTGGGTTATCGATATGCTGTCGACGGGCGAATCCCAGGTGATAGTGTGGGTGCCCGGAGTTTCACCGAGGCGTATGTGGCTTACGGTGACACTATTTTCGCCTTCCGGATTCTCGCTCCATCGGTCAATGCGGGCGTTCGAGTCGATAATGCCTTCGGCCAGACTTATAGCCGTTCCGCTCGGGTGGTCGAGTTTGTGGATATGGTGAGTTTCGGTGAGATAGGGAGTGTACTGCGGAAGACCCTCCATAAGTTTAGCCAGATAGCTGTTGAGCGCGAAAAACAGATTCACTCCCAGACTATAGTTTGAGCTCCAGAAGAAAGTGCCTCCGGCCTCGGGAGTGCATAGAGCCTTAATTTCGGGAATGCGGTCGGCCCAGCCTGTGCTTCCCGACACAACCTTCACTCCCTGCTTCAGGGCTTCGCGACAATTATCTTCGGCAGCCGACGGGGCGGTAAATTCGATAGTAACGTCGGCACTGCGGAACTCCGGACTGTCGATTTCATCACGGTTATCGACATCAATTATCTTCACTATTTCGTGGCCGCGGCTGCGGGCAATCCGTTCAATCGTCTTACCCATCTTACCATAGCCTATCAATGCAATTTTCATCTCTCAAAGGTTGGTTTCCGCAAAATTACAGAAAATAATTCACTTTCTCCCAATCTCCCTACCCCCGTCAATTAAAATAATATCGCAGC
>CAYUYQ010000029.1:8491-16681 GCA_964449335.1 uncultured Bacteroides sp.
ATAATTCACTTTCTCCCAATCTCCCTACCCCCGTCAATTAAAATAATATCGCAGCAAGGCCGGTGCAGCTATCATTGCATACCAAAGACGGCGTCGCCTCTCCGAGGCTCCTTGTTTTTGCTCCGACTAAAGGCCCAAGCTTGCATCTCCGATGCCGCACTCGGGCTTACTCACAGCGCCGCACCCTCCGGGCGCTTCATCCTGCTTTTCTGAGCGTGCTAAAGGCCCAAGCTAACGGCGTTGCCTTTCCGGGCGTTTTGTTCACCCTGTTGGTCTTATAAAATGGAGCGCCGTGAGAGCGCGACGCTGTCGTAGCTTCGGGTGCAGCATCGGAGATGCAAACCCGAAGAACTTCAATGGTTAAAATGTAAAGGAGCTTCGGAGATGCGACGCTGTACTAAAATGCATACCCCTATGTTAGTCAGTGACGGCGTCGCCTCTCCGAGGCTCCTTGTTTTTGCTTCGTCTAAAGGCCCAAGCTTGCATCTCCGATGCCGCACTTGGGCTTACTCACGGCGACGCACCCTCCGGGCGCTTAACTTTTTCTGACGACTCTTGCTTCAACCACACTTGGGATTACTCATGTGGTCGCACCCTCCGGGCGCTTATCTCTTTCTGCCGACTGTCGCTTCGAGCTCCCGGACGGGGGTTATTCTTTGATGCCGTAGGCGAGGTCGCCGGCGTCGCCCAGACCGGGAACGATGTAGGAATGGGAGTTGATTTCGTTGTCGACAGCGGCTACCCAGATGGTGGTGCGGTCGGCGGGGAAGGTCTGCTTGATGTAGTCGATTGCCTGACGCGACGCTATCACCGAAGCGACATGGACTTTGGCGGGGGTGCCTTTGGTGAGCAGGGCGCGGTAGCTTAGCTCCATCGAGGCTCCGGTTGCAAGCATAGGATCGGCTATTATCAGTGTCTTGCCGTCGAGGCGAGGCGAAGCGAGATATTCGATAAACACGTCGAAGCTTTCTTTTTCCTTGTATTTGCGATAGGCCGAAACGAATGCGTTCTGCGCGTGGTCGAAGATGTCGAGAAATCCCTGATGGAATGGCACACCGGCACGGAATATGGTGGCGAGTACCACTTCTTCGTCGAGCACCGGGCTTTTACACGGAGCCAAAGGTGTGGTGATGTCGGTCTGACGGTAGTGGAGCGTCTTGCTTATTTCGTAGGCCATGAGCTCACCGATTCGTTCGAGGTTGCGGCGAAAGCGGAGCATATCGGTCTGCACTGCGGTGTCGCGCAGTTCGGTCATGTATTGTCCGATAATAGATGGCGTTTCGGCAAAATTAATTACTTCCATAATTGCGGGGATTTTTTACTATCGCAAAGTTAATACATTTAATCAAACGCGGCGTCATCGGCCGACGGCTTTCAGCAGCCCCTCACACCATATCTCGCCCAGACGGTCGGCCCCTTCTTTGTTGGGGTGGAGGTAAAACGTTCCGGCATTGCCCTGCTCGACCGTGAAGTATTCGGCATATTTTGCCTTGAAGAGGTCGAAACCTTCACGACTTCCGCCAAACACGCGTCCTTTGTGGCTCATTGCGTAGGCATCGAGCAGGCGCTCAATCATGGGCACATAGGTTTGCAGCCGCTCCAGGCCGGCTTTGAGATACATCGAGCCGTTGTAGGTGGTCGGGCTGTACCATATAGGATACTGCACCACGACACGGCTGCCGGGATAGCGCGCCAGAAGTTCGTCGATGATTACTTTCAGATTAGTATAATACTGAGCCGGCACGACGGGAGCTCCAAGCGGACCGTTGCAGGCGCTGTCGTTGGTTCCGAGGGCAACGGAGAATACCAATCGACATCCTTCGCCGCTCAATTCGTCGGCGGCCTTGATGACGTTGCCGAACAACCGGTCAGTTGCAGGCAGGAAATCGAGCGTGGTCGATCCGCTAACACCGCAGTTGCGGAATTCGACCTCAAAGTCAGATTTTTCGGCCACATATCCGGCTGCTTTGACAGGCGGAGCGTCATGCTGCGGGTCGTCAAGCAGGACACCCTGAGTTATACTGTTGCCTATAAACACTAATCCTACTTTGTCTTTTGCAACCGCACACGCCGAAATTATCACAGACAGCATGGCCGACATAATCAATCTTTTCATTTCCATTCAGTTATTGGTGGAGATATATACTTATACTAAAGCTTTAATGCCGAGGGAGCAGATGCGGCTGATATTGGCCGCGCTCAAATCCATAATCTCTTCGGGCGACGAACTGCGGACGGCGCCCACAAGCGCTGCGACGGTTTCAATCCGTGCGTCAGCGTCGTCGTCAGTCTCGATAAAGAGTTTTTCGTCGGGAATCATGGCTGCCGTGGCGGGATTGAACCGTGGTCCGAGCGAAAGACCGATGCCGCGCTTGAGCAATGTCGCGGCTTCCTGAGGTTTGCCACGGAAACCGTGGACTATCCACGGCACGTCGGGACGCAACCGGCGATGCTCATCGTAGAGAATGTCTATAGCCTTTACACAGTGGATGATAAGCGGTTTGCCCAGACTCGAAGCAAGCCGGGCCTGGCGGCGGAACACTTCGCGCTGAATGTCGGGCGACGGACCGCGCCGACGGTCGAAACCGGCTTCGCCTATGGCGGCAACGAGCGGGTCGGCGGCAAGGGCCTCCATCGCATCGAAATCGGCGCCGTCAGCGTGCCAGGGGTGGATGCCTACGCTCTGAAGCTGCGGCGCGGGCAGGAGCGACAGTTCGGCCGAGCGGTCGGTTATGGCCCGTAGCGAAGGAGCGTGGGAATGGAGGTTGCAGACCATTGTTGCGGTGTTGACGTCGGGAGTGTATTATATAGCGGTTATGGTACGGGGTCGTAGCCCGAACCGCCCCACGGATGGCAGCGCAGGATGCGGCGCACGGCCAACAATAGCCCGCGCAACGGACCGTGCTTCATAATGGCCTCGATGGCATACTGACTGCACGTAGGCGTGAAGCGGCACGCCGGCGGAAAAAGCGGCGAAATGCAGAGCTGGTAGAAACGGATAGGAAGAATCAGGATTCGGCGCAGCATCGCGAGATTTTTTCCATTATGCGGTTTACCGACTTCTCGGCGGCGGCAAACGAAGTGAGTCTGTCGGCCACATAGACGAAAGCTATATCCACGCCGAGACGGCCCAGCGCGCGGCGGTCGGTCAGGCGATAAGCCTCGCGCATCACGCGGCGCATGCGCACGCGGTCGACGGCATGGCGCAACCGCTTTTTCGGCACCGATATGAGGAAGGCATTGCAGGGGCGCGAGGCGTCGGCGCTTTTCTGCCACACGGCGCGCCACGGATAAGCCATGACCGACTGCTCCGGCGCCTGCTTTCGCATGGCCGGACTGAAGAGAGCTTCTATGGCTGTGAGGCTACAAAGCTTCTCGCGCTTATATAGCCGATTCCCCTTCAACTGATTCGCTATCTGCGGGTTCTTGGTTTTCGCTCAGGAACATGTCGAGAGCGGCGGTCATCGAGGGAGCTTTGACCGACGGAGCCTCCATATCGAGACGGAGCCCGGCCTCTTTGACGGCCTGAGCCGTAGTGGCGCCGAAACATCCTATCTGGATATCGTCCTGCTTGAATTCCGGAAAGTTCTTAAGGAGCGATTTGATACCGGCAGGGCTGAAGAAGAGCAGCATATCGTAGTCGAACTTCTCGTCGGGGCCGAAATCGTTGCTCACCGTGCGGTACATTATAGCCTTGGTGTAGTTGATGTGGTTGGCGTCGAGCACGTTGGTATCGTCCTTATGCACGTCGCTCACCGCAAACAGGTATTTCTCCTTGTTATGCTTGACGAGGAACGGCACAAGACCGTCGAGCTTGCCCGTCGTGCCGTGGAAAATCTTACGTTTGCGATAGACGATGTATTTCTGCAGGTAGAGGGCTATAGACTCGGTGGTGCAGAAGTACTTCATCGTGTCGGGAATCGTGATGCGCATCTCCTCACAGAGACGGAAATAGTGGTCAATTGCCGTCCTGGCCGTGAAGATAATGGCAGTAAAGTCGGAAATAGCGATTTTCGACTGACGGAATTCCTTGGCGGTGAGACCCTCGACTTTGATGAAGGGTCGGAAATCAATCTGTATGCCGTATTTTTCGGCTATTTCATAGTAAGGCGACTTATCGGATGCGGGCTTGGGTTGTGACACCAAAACTTTCTTAACTTTCACGTCTGAATAATGTAGGTGTTATTACTTATCTAATAAATAGCAGAGAAAAAATGCTCCTCGTCCACAAGCGAGGAGCGGTATAATTTCCAGACTGCAAAGGTACAAAATAAAGTAGAATAACGAGAATATTTTATCGTAAAAAATTCTAAACCCTTTTATAATGAACAGTATTCGAGCCACTATATAGAGCGACGCACCGATAATGGCAAGCACCCCCGAAAAGTCTGGATTAAAGAGCGAAAGGAGTGCCGGGACGGCCAGAGCCAGACCGAGCATGGCCTGCGAGGCATTGAATCCGCGCACCCATTGCGTGCGCCCTACGGAGGTGGTGAATGTGTAGCCCACCATCTGGTAGCATCCGAGCTGAAACAGGTAGAGACACATCGCCCCCACGCTCAGCAAGCCGATGGTCAAAAACGCGTTGCCGGTAGCAATCTCCATTGTCGACAGCGCCGAATATGCTATGATGCCCTCGCAGACACACAGCAATATGAGAAGCGACCAGAGCACCCGCTCCTCGCCGACCGTATGGTCATCGAACGCGTTGGGGCGCGTGCGCACGCTGAAAAGGTCGTTCCACACCGACTTGAAGTAGGACTTGAAGTGGCGGAAGTTGGCGGCCAATATCAGGAAAGTAACGATTATCAGACTCATCACGCCGGTATCGTAGCCCGGGAGCGGATGGCGAGGGATGGCTTCGAGGCCGTCGGCGTAGTCGACCACACCTGTTTTCATCCAGGGCATACCGGAGTTGACGCCTGCAAGTGCCGCCTGGTCTATGCGGCAATAGTTCGTATCGGCGGCGTGCCATAGCGCCGACACGTCGACCGGCGCCGGAATTGTGTCGGCATAGTTAGCACGGTCAAGGTGTGTCTCCTCAAACTCACCATAGTCGGCCGGATTGGCGGGCAGTGTCACCACCTTATAGCGCACAGTCGCCGTATCGGCAGGCGTCATTACAACGCTGTCGGGCTGCTGGCTGTTATCGGCGGTTTGCTGCAGAAAGTATGCCATTAATGGATTTTTTGCGGGAAAGTTGTGGTATCAACCGGCTCGAGGGCCATGCTTACGGCTTCGGCGGGCGAGGAGGCCACCTGCCACAACGCGGCGTGGGATTCATACATAAACTTCTGCTCTATGGCGCGGGAGAGCATCCGTAGCAGCGGATCGTAATAGCCCCCGGTATTGAGAATCACCACTTGGCCGGGGAAGAGACCGAGCTGGCGCCAGGTGATAATCTCCATGAGCTCCTCGAGAGTGCCGCATCCGCCCGGACAAGCTATGGCGGCAAGGCTCATAGATGCCATGGTCTCTTTGCGCGAGTGCATGCCGTCGGTCACTATCACCCGAGTGAGTTCGGGACTCTGCCACGATTCCTTTATCATGAACTCCGGTAAAACTCCGATGGCCGTTCCGCCCGCAGCGACGGCGCCCTCTATTGCAGCCTGCATTATGCCGGCTCTACCTCCGCCACACACGAGCGGATGGCCCGAAAGGGCTATCAGGCGCCCGAGCTGGCGGGCGTCGTCGGTGTAACTGGCGTCGATGCGGTTGCTTGAGGCTCCGTAGACGCAGATGGCGTTGCGCTGCTGACTTTCCATAGACGAAAATATCGGTTGATGACGGATGCAAAATTACAAAATTTTAGCGGGCGTATTGCACGTTTGTTTTATTTAGGCGTAAATTTGCAGCCTGAATTTTAATCAAACATCTCAAAAATGTCAACCTACAACGAAAATGCCCGTCCGAAAGTGACCACTTCAATCCTCCTCGATATGAAGCGCAAAGGCGAAAAAATTGCTGCTCTGACTTCCTACGATTACACTATGGCCTCAATTGTCGATGCCGCCGGAGTCGACATGATTCTCGTAGGCGATTCGGCTTCCAACGTGATGCTCGGCAACGAAACGACCCTCCCTATCACACTCGACGAGATGATCACCTACGCCAAGGGCGTCGTGCGCGGAGCCAAAAGAGCTTTCGTTGTGGTCGACATGCCTTTCGGCACCTATCAGGGCGATCCGTTGCAGGCCTATCACTCGGCCGTGAAGATAATGCGCGAAACGGGAGCAGCCGCCGTGAAGCTCGAGGGTGGCCGCGAAATCCGCGAGTCGGTCGAAAAGATATTGTCGGCCGGCATACCTATCGTGGGCCATCTGGGACTCACGCCTCAGTCGATAAATAAATTCGGCGGTTACGGTCTGCGCGCCAAGGAAGACGCCGAGGCTCAGCGCCTGATTGAGGATGCCCGTATGCTCGACGAGATGGGCGTCTGTGCTATCGTCGTCGAGAAGGTTCCTTCGTCGCTGGGTGAAAAGGTGGCCAAAGCTGTGTCGGTGCCCGTGATTGGTATCGGTGCGGGAGCGGCTGTCGACGGCCAGATTCTCGTAGTGCAGGATATGCTGGGCATGAACAAGGCGTTCAAACCCAAATTTGTCCGCCGTTTTGCCGACGTGGAAGAAGTGATGACCAATGGTCTGACAGGCTACGTCGATGCCGTAAAGGACTCGACCTTCCCCAACGAGCGCGAACAGTATTGACCCGGATGGCTCAGCGTCAGGCTACAGCTACTCCTCTATGGCTGCAGATTCTTAAACTCGGACTGCCGATACTAATCGGGCAGCTCGGTATGATAGTCGTGGGATTTGCCGATACCAAAATGGTAGGGCTATATTCCACGGCTTCGCTTGCGTCGGCCTCGTTTGTCAACAATCTGTTCAACACCCCGATTTTCGCCTGCATAGGATTCACCTACGGCCTGACGCCCCTCATCGGCTCGCTTTTCAGCCGCAAGCGCTACGGTGAAATCGGCGCACTGCTGCGCACCGGACTCGTCGTCAACGCTCTGTTTGCCCTCATTCCGATAGCGATAATGACGGTGGTCTATTTCAATCTCCACCGCCTCGGCCAGCCCGAGGAACTGCTGCCGCTCATACGCCCGTATTTCCTCATCTATCTTGCCGGAGTGCTGCCAATATCGGTGTTCAACGTGTTTGCGCAGTGGAGCTACGCCATCAACCGCACCCGTATGCCGATGTGGATTATTCTCGCCACCAATGTGCTCAACATCCTGGGCAACTACGCGCTCATCTACGGACGATGGGGATTTCCCGAGCTCGGTCTGACCGGTGCGGGCATCTCTACGCTTGTGGCGCGCCTGGCGTGCATGGTGGCTATAATCGTGGTGTTTGCCACCGGTAGACCTTATCGCGAGTATTTCCGCGGATTCATGGGCCGAAAAGGCGCCCGTGGCTCGTGGCGGCGCGTCAACGTCACGTCGTGGCCAGTAGCGCTGCAGATGACGTTTGAATCCGGCTCATTCACGGCGGCCGCCGTCATGGCGGGATGGATTGGCGCCGTGCCGCTCGCGGCTTTTCAGGTGATAGTGATTATCGGTACGCTCGGTTTCTGCGTCTACTACAGCATGGCGGCTGCCGTGTCGGTTCTCGTGTCGAACGCTGCCGGTCAAAGTGACCGCCGGCTCATGCGGCGCACGGCTATGTCGGGCTACCGCATACTGCTCACCCTCGCCACATGCTCCTCGGCTGTATTCATTTTCTTCGGCCCGGCGATAATCCACCAGTTTACCCACGATCCGGCAGTGGTTGCCGTCGGTCTGTCACTGATAGTTCCGCTGGTGCTTTATCAGTATGGCGACGCCACGCAGATATGCTTTGCCAACGCACTGCGCGGCACATCCAACGTCATGCCAATGCTCTGGATATCGATGATTGCCTACATAGTTGTCGGAATCCCCGCCTCCTATCTGCTCGGCTTCACTGCCGGTATGGGAATCTACGGCATAATTCTGAGCTTTTCAATCTCTCTCTTCCTCGCCGCAATCCTCTTCCTGCTCTGTTTCCTCCGCACCACCTCCGATAATAAATAATGCCGACACGGAAGTACATAATATCTACTGAAATTTATGTATTTTTGTGAGTCGTTAAAAACTAATCTGATATGACCTACAGATACGACTATCTTGTGATAGGTTCCGGCGTAGCCGGCATGAGTTTTGCCCTGAAG
>CAYUYQ010000030.1:0-16220 GCA_964449335.1 uncultured Bacteroides sp.
GTGGATTTATCGGACACTTAGAAATGGGCTGAGTGCCCGGAGGTACGGTGCTGTCGGAGCCTCAGGCGTGGCGGCGGAGCTGCGAGCCTGAGGTCTTTTTGGGTAGAAGCTCCGGGAGTCCCCACCCGAGTCTCCTTTTAAAAGCGTTATCGAGAAGAGTCAGCCAGGAATCCAGCCCTCTCAGGCTTCATTGCGTCAGCCTGGGAGTGGCGGTCTCCCGACCGCCACAAAAGAGACGTAGCAACCTTTATAAGGAGCCGGCCTGGAGACCGGCACTCCTAAGCTACGCAGCGTTGGTCGCCTTGGCTGTGAAATTGCTATTCGGGAAGGTGCTTGAGGATTTCGAGCGGGGTGCTGACGATGTGGTTGGCGAAGTGGTCGCGGAGCTCGCTCTCGGGGCGGAATCCCCAGGTGACGCCGATGGAGGTTACACCGGCACGGTAGGCCGTCTCCATGTCAACGCCCGAATCGCCTATATAGATGACTTGATTCTTAGCCGTAGGACATTTTCCTAAAATTTCAAAGACAATCGATGGGTCGGGCTTTACGGGCACGCCCTCTTTCTGCCCTTCGATAGCAACCCATTCGACCGTTGGGAAGAAATCGCGAATCAGACGGCTGACGGCGGCCTGATATTTATTCGAGGCAACGGCCACATCGACCTTACGGCGGCGAAGCTCGGCAAGCAACTCCGGTATGCCGGCATAGGGCTTGGTGCGGTCGGTCATGTGCTCTCCGTAATATTCCCTGAAGTGGTCGCGCATGCGGTCAACGTTTTCGGGCGTGCGCACGTCCTCAGGCATAGCGCGCTGCAACAGTCGGGTCACGCCATTGCCAACCATATAGACGTAGGATTCGGGTGAGTGTGTGGGATATCCTTCTTCCTTCAGAGCATAATTGGTAGCGTCTGCAAGGTCGGCGATAGTGTTGAGCAGAGTGCCGTCGAGGTCAAAGATTGCAAGCATGATAATGGGGATTAATGGTTGATGAATCAGAACGGATAGCCAACCGAGAAATGAAATGTCGCGTCGCGCCCCCAGCGGGGATGGAGCAGTGGCCAAGGCTCCTGATTGCGGGCCGGATTGTGAGCTTTCATGCCGAGGTCGAAACGCAGCAGAAAATATGAGAAGTCCATGCGCAGACCCACACCGTAGGCCAGCGCAATCTGACGCCAGAAGGTGTCGAAGTGGAACATGCCTCCGGGCTGGTTCTCGTAGTTGTGAATGGTCCAGATATTACCGGCGTCGACAAACATCGCACCCTCGAACACCCAAAAAAGGCGCGCGCGGTATTCAGCCGAAAGGTCGAGTCTGATGTCGCCGCACTGGTTGATGAAGTCGGTCACCGAATTGCGGGCGTCAAACGAACCGGGACCGAGCGTGCGCACGCCCCAACCTCTGACGCCATTGGCGCCTCCGGCATAGAAACGCTTCTCAAACGGCAGTACTCGCGAGTTGCCGTAAGGCACACCGATACCCATTCCCACGTGAAACGCCAGAGCATGACGCTCATTGAGATTGCGCGTATAGGCATAGTCAAACTCGGCTTTGGCATATTGCGAATACTGGATACCGAACAGACGGTAGACGCCGTCGCGACGATGCTGATGCGAGAGCGACGAAATGGCATAGAGCAGGTTGCCGGCTGTCTCGACCGACGAGCGGAGCGTGTAGACCGACGGCTGAAGCGCGTAGCGGTTGGTCTGCGTGCCGGCGATTATCTTGTTGGTGCGGTAGTAGGTATAGCCGATGCGGACAATGAAATGGTCCTCGTAGCTGTAGCGCAGCAGAGGGTTCGATGGCGCTATCTGATTGATGAAATCAATGGTCGATTCGGGCAGATAGACGTAATTGATGTCAATCAGGTCGAGATTGCGGCGGGTGCGGTTGCCCGGTGATGCCCACTTATATTTCCACGCCGCTCCGGCTTTGATGCGGGTGTATTCCGGACGCTCCTGATAGTTAAACGACACCGCCACTTCGGTCGAAGCATTGATGCGGCGCGTGAAGTCCTGCGAGAGGAAAGGGAACATGAATTTCGGGAACGTCAGGCCTACCTCCGAAGCATATTCGGTATAGCGGTCGTTTATCAGACCGTTGAGATTGCCCGAAAGGCTCTCATAGTTCATGCGGAATTTGGTGGTGAGCAGATTGCTTCGCCGGGCCAGATTGCGGTGACGGTACGAAAGTCCGACACCGAAGCCGAGATCACCCTCCGAGTTTGTTCCTTCGAGGTCGAGCGTCACGCTCTGCTTCTTATTTCTGGTCAGGAAAATATAGGCGTCGAGCTGACGGGGGCCGGTAACGGCAGAATCCGTCGTGTCCGACGGAGCTGCGGGCACCATTTCGATATTGATTGTGCGGATAATACCCAGACGCGCCAGCGACTCGTATGTCCGGTCGACAGCCGAAGTGCTGTAGAGCTCCCCGGGTCGAATGAAACACTTTTCAGCCAACACCGACGGAGCGATATAATGGTCGCTTGAGCCATATATCACTTCTATATCGCGGTAATCGACCGTGTCTGATGCGGTGGCCGCCAGGCGCTCGGCAGCATCAGCGGCATTGAGAGCGCCATCGGTCACAAACACCACGCGGCTTATCTCGTAGCGCGAATGTTTCAGCGAATCCTCGGGCAGCGGCATATCGTCCCGAGTCTCGGAAGCCGTCGGAGCCAGCGGGGTCCGGGCTGCGGTGGCGCGCGGCGGAGTGATAGACATTATAAGGTCGACATCGAGCGAATTTTCGGCCGTGTCGGCGATAAAGGTGATGTATTCCTTGGCAAATCCATAATATCCGCTCTCGCGGAGATGCTGCGCCACCGAAGCGCGGAAGGCGTCAAGTGCATCGCGGTCAAACGGCGCCCCCTGCGGCACGGCGGCTACCAGCGAGTCGGGGTTGATTACGGCTGTTATGGCCGTGTCGGCCACGTCGATTTCAAACGAGCGTATGCGATGGCGCGCGCCGGGCACCACGCGATAGGACACGTCCATCTTTTTTCGCTCCGGACGGGCCACGGTGTCGACTTCCACCTCCGCCCCCATATAGCCGGCGTTAATCATGGCTTGACGCAGCTGGCGGCGTGAGACCTCGGTAAGTTCCTCGTCGTAGATTACCGGAGGTTGTCCGAGATGGCGCAACCAGCGGTTATACCACTTCGAGGTATCGCTGCCCGAAAGGTTATAGGTCGAAAGCTGAAGTTTGAAAAAACCGAGCACCTTGTGGTTCGGCATCTGACGCACGTAGTTGACCAGACGAGCGCGGTCAACCCCGGCCGAATCGTCGACCTCCACACTGACGCGGTCCAGAAGCAGACTGCCGTCGGGCACATGGCGCGTAGTGCTGCACGCCCACAGCACAAGCCCTGTCAGGGCCGCGCCAAGCAGACGTAACGGATTCAGATTGTAGCGTGGGCGAAAACTCATTGACGAAGTAAAAAAACGGCCGCGCGGGCTGCACGGCCGCGGCTGACAATGCAAAGTTACGCCACGGCGCCCAATCATGAAAGCAAAAAGCGAAAAAAGGAGCCGGCGGGAGCGCCGACATGTGGATTATGTTATTTTCAGTTGTTTTTTATTTCTATTATAGATGAGGAGTGGTTGCCCAATTGAGATATTTTGCTAATTTTGCACATCTTTTTCCGCACGGACGCGCCGTGGAGCGCCCCCGATGCCCTACAATACCGGAGAGTTTACTCCCAAACCAACCAGAGATGATTCGCAGCTTTATTTACCATACGATACTTCTTACCCTTATGGCGTTTGCAGTCGCGGGCGGCACGGCCGCGGCAGCACGGCGCGCCAACAGTCACACTCCTCCCCGCCTGACACCGATGCCCGACAATGCCAAGGGCTACCGGCTGTCGCTCGACGGAACGTGGTGGATTAATCCCGATGCCGACGCATCTTTTACCGGATTGGAGAACACCAAAGACTGGCCCACGCTTCAGGTGCCCGGCGAATGGGTGATGCAGGGCATCGACGTCAGACCGGGTGACAAAGCCGGCTATGTGCGACGCATCCAGATACCGGCCTCGTGGGGCAACCGCCGCGTAAAGCTACGCTGCAACGGTGTCTACAGTCTTGCCGAAATTCTGATTAACGGCAAGCCCGCCGGCAGTCATCTCGGCGGCTTCACTCCCTTTGAGACCGACATCACCGACCATCTCAACTTCGGCACCACCAACACCATCGCACTTAAGGTCACAAGCGAGACTCTGGCCGACTCGGTGGCAAGCGGCTCAGCCTATGCCGTGCATCCGCTCGGAGGCATCACCCGCAGCATTAGCCTCGTTGCTCTTCCTCCTGTGAATATAGCCATGCTGCACACTTCGACATTTTTCACCGATTCGACCTACAGCGACGCCCGACTGCGAGTAGAAGTGACCGTTGCCAACGAGACGTCGCGATGGATCGATAATCTGAGCTTACGCTTCACGTTGAGAGACTCCGTGGGCAATCCCGTTGAGCTCGCCAACCCGATTATCAACATCGGCGGCGTGGCGCGCAACGATGAGCGCACGCTCGAAACAGTGTTCGACATAAAATCCCCCCGGAAATGGGACCCGGAGCATCCGTATCTCTACACCCTGACATGCGAGCTCGATGAAAACGGCCGCACCTTGACCGCCGCAAGCCGCCGCATGGGATTCCGTCAGATTGAGGTCAGCGGCAACCGCCTGCTCGTCAACGGAGTCCCGGTGAAACTCCGCGGTGTTTGCCGCCACGAGACAAGCCCCGACCGAGGGCGCTCGCTTTCAGGCGATGACTGGCGACGCGACGTCGAAATATTCCGCCGCGGCAACGTCAACTATATCCGCACATCGCACTATCCGCCCGATGAGGCTCTGCTCGACGCTGCCGACGAACTCGGCATGTTCGTCGAGGTGGAAGCACCGTTCTGCTGGTCGCACCAGACCACCGTCCCCGCCTCACGCCACAGCGAAATCTACGTAGGGCAGCATCTGGAAATGCTCAACGCTTTCCGTTCTCATCCGTCGGTCATCCTGTGGTCGCTCGGCAACGAATCGGTCAACTTCCCCGACTATAAGGAAGCGGCCGAAGCAATCAAGGAAATCGACCCCACACGTCCGCGCAACTTCAGTCAGTGGGGCCCCGATGCCGACGAAGGCACCCTTGAAATCACCAACCACCACTATCCCGGACCGTCAGGCCCCGATACCTACCGCAACTATCCTCGGCCCGTAGTGTTCGACGAATACTGCCACCTCAACGCCTACAACCGCCTTGAGCTTTCGGCCGACCCGGGCCTGCGCGATATTTGGGGCGAGCTGCTCGACCGCATGTGGACCAATATGTACCATAGCACGGGAGTGGCCGGAGGTGCCATCTGGGTCGGCATCGACGACACTTTCTTCCTACCCGACGGACGCACCGTAGGCTATGGCACATGGGGCACGATTGACGGCTGGCGCCGTGAGAAGCCCGAATACTGGGGAATGAAAAAAGCCTACAGCCCTGTGAAAATATGGATGCGCGACAAAGGTCTTATCGACGGTCGCACACTGCGTCTCCACGTCGAGAACCGCCATCTGTTCACCAATCTCAACGAGTGCGTCATACGCTGGGAGACCGGCAAAGTGTGCGGCGAAGTGCGCCCCGATCTCCCCGCCCGCGCCGATGGCACGATTGAGATAACGCTCCCGGCCGAAGCCCGCGACGCCTCGGCGATAGAGTTGAGCGTGATAGGCGCTCGCGGATTCGAGATTGACCGCTACCGGTTCCATCTGTCCGATGACACCGACCACGATTTTTCGCGCCGTCGCCGCCGCGAAAAACTCAGTATGAAAACCGATGCCGGCGGCAACGTCACCGTCAAATCGGGCGACCGAACGTTCACCATCGACGGCTCGACCGGAAGCATTTCGGCCATGCGTGCCCATCATGAGATACTGACCGCCGGGCCTGAGCTGATGATTCTGCCGCTCAACGGCGAGGGCGAAGGCGTGCAGATGACCGGGCGCGACCAGACCTTCACACCCTACACTCCGGTGTGCGAGGGCTGGACAGCCTCTACAGTCACCGCCGACCAGACCAAAGAAGAAATAACCGTCACCGTCGCCGGAACCTACCGTGAGGCGGAAGGCTCATTCACCTACCGCTTCACTACTGACGGAGCGCTGACCGTCGACTATGATTTCATCCTCACCGACAGCATTTCGCCCCGACAGACCGGAATTGTATTTACCTCACCGTCGGTGTTCAGCAACGTGACGTGGTCGCGCGACGGCTATTGGAACGAATATCCTTCCGACCATATAGGAGCGCTTGAAGGCACTGCCACCGCATTCTCCGACACTATCCCCACCGTGGGAATAGCCGGTCCCTCCCGCCGCCCGACATGGACCTGGAGTGCCGACCAGACAGCCAACGGCTCCAACATGTTCCGCTCCACAAAGCGCAACATCCGTCACGCCCAACTGTCGACCGACGGTGGCGAAGCCCTCATTAACATCGAAAGCGACGGCACGCAACATTTCCGCCCGTGGATTGACGGCCAGTCAACACGGTTTCTCATAGCCGACTACACCAATGGCGGCCACGACACCTATCTGGTGTCGCATGCTGCCACCGACTACCGACCTCTCCGGCCGGGCGACCACGTCAAAGGTCGGGTGCGTCTCTCATTCCGATAAGTTACGTGTTTGTCACCCACGAATCTGAACAATATTCATTCCGGCGGCGTTAAAATCTTAAATCATGTTAATAGACTAAAACGCTATGGTATCACAGGTAAGTCCCTCATCAACTAAAGTACCGAAATCCGAACACTACATAATGGGCACGATGAACGCCATTGTCCTCGTGCTTTCAGTAATGCTGATTATATGGATTTCAATCGACACCTTCCAGCGAATTGATTTTCTGAACAGCCACGCCTACATGACGTTTCAGTTCTGGGTGTGTATAGTATTCGTAATTGACTTTTTCGTAGGGCTGCAGTACAGTCACGACAAATGGAGCTTCTTCCGGCGGCGCTTCATCTTCCTGCTGCTATCGATTCCCTATCTCAACATTCTCAACCAGATGGACATCCAGCTATCGCACGATGCCCTCTACTTCGTGCGGTTTATCCCGCTGGCGCGCGGCGCGCTGGCACTGTCTATCGTCATCAGCTATCTGTCAAGCAATGCCGTGACGAGTCTCTTCATGTCCTATCTGACGATAATGCTAATGGTATGCTACTTCTGCTCCCTCATCTTCTACCAGCGCGAGGCCGGTGTCAATCCACAGGTCAACAGCTACTGGACGGCACTCTGGTGGTCGGCCATGAACCTTTCGACCGTAGGCTGCGACATTTCGCCAGTGACGGTTGCCGGTAAAATCGTAGCCGTGGTGCTCCCTATCTCAGGCATGATAATCTTCCCGCTCTTCACCGTCTATCTCACCGACTATGTGACCCGTGCGCTCAAGAAAAACAAGAACGCCGACACCAACAGTTAAGCCAATATTGGCTAACTTTGCGACAGAATCACGTTTTTTCTGTCGCAATGAAAAAAGCCATACTTCTGTCAGCGACGCTGCTGATCGCATCGGCCGTCGCAGCGTTCGAGGGCCCAACCATGGGCTGGAGCTCCTGGAACACATACCGAATCAATATTTCCGACTCACTCATAATGCGTCAGGCCGATGCTCTGGTAGAGCTCGGCCTTGACTCTTTAGGCTACCGCCATATCAATATCGACGATGGATTCTTCGGCGGACGCGACAGTCGGACAGGGCGCCTGCTCTTCCACCCCTCGCGCTTCCCGCGCGGACTGAAACCGGTCACCGACCATATTCACAGCCTCGGCCTGAAGGCCGGAATATACAGCGATGCCGGAGCCAACACCTGCGGCAACTTCTGGGACAACGACACGATAGCCCGCGGCGTGGGACTTTACGGCCACGACCGGGAGGACTGTCTCCTGTATTTCTCAGAACTCGGATTTGACTTCATAAAGGTGGATTTCTGCGGAGGCGATCCGCGACAGAACACCGACAGCCTCGAACTTCGACCTGAACAGCGCTACCGCGCCATCCGCGCCGCCATCGAGGCCGCAGGACGCCCCGACGTCAGACTCAACGTGTGCCGCTGGGATTTTCCGGGCACGTGGGCGGCCGACGTCGCATCGTCGTGGCGCATATCCCACGACATTTCGCCCTCGTGGGCCTCGGTAAAGGACATCATCGAGCAGAACCTCTATCTGTCTGCCTACGCCGGTGCAGGCCACTACAACGACATGGACATGCTCGAACTGGGCCGCGGACTGACCGATGACGAGGAGCGCACCCATTTCGGCTTGTGGTGCATCATGGCGTCGCCACTGCTGATAGGCTGCGACCTGACCGCACTCCCGGCCCCTACCCTCGCGCTGCTCAGCAACCGCAGCCTTATAGAGCTCAATCAGGACCCGCTCGGACTGCAGGCCTACGTGGCTAAACGTGACGCCGGCTGTTATCTTCTGGTCAAGGACATCGAGCAGCGCAATTCGACCTCGCGCGCAATAGCCGTCTACAATCCCACAGATTCCATGCAGCAGATGCCCTTTTCGTTTGCCGATGTAGACCTCGCCACCCCTGTCAAGGCCACGAATCTGTTTGATTCCGGTGTCAGAATCCTGACAGGCGACACTATGACCGTCACCCTACGGCCGCACGCCACCGAGATCTTCCGTCTCGACGCAGCCCGACGCCTTGTCCGCTCACGCCACGAAGCCGAGACAGCCTTCCTGACCGCCTATCAGGAACTACTCAACCCGCTGGCAGCCCGAACGGCCTTCTACGAAAGTGATCCGTCGTGCAGCGGAGGCATGAAGGTGACCAATGCAGGCTACACGGCCGGGAACGATATCGTGTTTCGTGACATATACCTACCCGCAACCGCCACGGCGACGCTCACAATTCGCTATCACGCATCGCGCGAAAGCAAAATCAACGTCGAAATCAATGGGGCGCCATCGGCAACACTTTCAGTCGAGCCATCGGCCGGATTCACCGACACTGCCATTACGCCGCCGCTCCGTAGCGGCGACAACACCGTGCGTCTTTACTGCGACGGCACCCCCCTGCCCGACATCGACTACATTGACATCCAGGTGCGATAGAACGCGACTATCTGATTCATCGGTATTTTATCGAGATTATCGTAGAGGTCGCAGTGGGTTGCGTCGGCCACAATCAGGAGCTCCTTATTGTCGCCGTGGAGCATCTTGAACGCATCCTCGCCGAAGTAGCGCGAATGAGCGTTCTCGCCATGCACAATCATCACGGCATTCTCGAGTTCGCCGGCATATTCAAAGAACTTGAAGTTCAAGAACGGAAGCGTCGACGTTGCGTTCCAGCCATCGGTCGAGTTGCCCGAACGGGGGTGAAATCCGCGCGGAGTCTTATAGTAAGCGTAATAATCTTTGACGAATTGCGGGGCATCGTCGGGCAGCGGGTCGACCACACCGCCGGCGCGCTGATAGGAGCCGTTGCGGTAATCGGCCGTGCGCTGAGAAGCCAGTGCCGCACGAACAGCATTGCGCTTCTCGGCCGAGTTGTCGGCATCGAAATAGCCGTTGGCATTGACACGTGTCATGTCATACATCGTCGAGGCCACGGTCGCTTTGATGCGCGGGTCATTGATAGCCGCCTGAATCGCTATTCCTCCCCATCCGCATACACCCAGAATACCGATACGGTCGGCATCGACTTCGGGCTGCACGGACAGGAAGTCCACTGCCGCCGAGAAATCCTCCACATTAATATCCGGCGAAGCCATACGACGGGGCTGACCGCCGCTCTCGCCTGTAAACGAGGGGTCGAAAGCAATGGTAAGAAAACCGCGCTCGGCGAGCTGCTGGGCATAGAGCCCGCTTGACTGCTCCTTGACTGCGCCGAACGGACCGCTGACGGCTATGGCCGGAAGCCGGCCGGAGGCGTCAGCGGGTGTGTACATATCGGCCACGAGGGTTATACCGTAGCGGTTGACAAACGTCACCTTGCGGTGATTGACCTTATCGCTTTTAGGAAACACCTTGTCCCATTCCAGAGTGAGAGGGAGCTGCTCGGCGGGAGCGAGCGATGTGTTTGTGTTGGGATTCTGCATAGTCTGTAAGTTTATTGTCTGTGAATTAGCTGTGAGCAACCCGGCGGCAGCCAGAATTGCAGTATATATATTCCTTTTGTTCATATCTTTATCTTATAGTTGGTGAACGCGACAAAGATAATAGTCCAGACGGGTAAAACACTAACCATAATTACGGTAAAAATGACCCTGATTTTGGATTTAAGAAAGCGGCGTGACCTGCCGACTGTCGCCGCTGACGGGACATCGTCAGCCCGAACGCCACGAAAACATAGCAAACTGTAACAGTTTAAGGACGTTGGACGCGATTTTTTTACGGATTTCACATTTTTTTATTACTTTTACATGCAAAACACTAAGACACCACTAATACACTATGAATATTGAGGTTTCGGTTGACTACTTACCGGTCATCAACTTTTCCATGCAGCAGAACCACGTCCCAGTAATTCGCGCTATAACCGTGAGGAACCAGAGCGACGAAGAGCTGACCAATCTAAGCATAGCGATAGAGTTTGACCCCATTTTCGCTGAACCCACAACGCTTCACATCGACCATCTGGGACCCGATGCCGACACCGTCGTCGAGCCGGTAGCCATACAGCTGTCTACCTCCTATCTGTCGGCGCTCACCGAGCGTGTGCGCGGCTCGATAAAGATCACTGTCACCGCCGGAGAGACAACGCTTTTTACGGATGTCTACGATATTGCGCTACTGGCTTTCGACCAGTGGGGTGGACTTGCGGTGCTTCCTGAGATGCTTGCGGCGTTTGTCACGCCCAATCAGCCGGAAATAGCCCCTATAATCAAGCGCGCATCTGAAATACTTGAGGGCTGGACCGACTCGCCTACGCTCGACGAATACCAGACCCGCGACCCCAATCAAGTCAAGAAACAGATGGCCGCCGTCTACGAGGCCATAGCCGAACGCCGGATTGCCTACTGCTCGGTGCCGGCGAGTTTCGAGGAAAGCGGGCAGCGCGTGCGGCTCTACGCCGACGTGCTTGCCAACGGGTTGGGCAACTGCCTGGAAATGACACTGCTCTATGCCGGCTGCCTTGAAGCCATAGGTATTCACCCGCTGATTATAGTGATGAAAGGCCATGCTTTTGTCGGAGGATGGTTGATTCCCGACTCATTTTCCGACAGCGTCAGCGACGATGTATCGCTGCTGACCAAGCGCACAGCCGACGGCATCAATGAAATCATCGCTCTTGAGGCCACCTGCATGAACGCCGGGAAAAACGTGCCGTTCGACGCAGCCGTAGCCGTAGCCAACGACCGTCTTCGCCGCACCGACGATTTCCTGCTGGTCATCGACGTGCTCCGCGCCCGCAACGGCCGCATACGCCCGCTCCCGCAGCGAGTGGTGCGCGACGGCGTGGTCGAAATAAAGGAAGAGCCGGAGATCGAGCGCCGCAACGATGCACCCGAAATGCTGTCGGCAACCGAAATCGTGACCACCGTTGACCATATAAGCGTTGGCAAGCAGACCATCTGGGAGCGCAAACTGCTCGACCTGACACTGCGCAACAGCCTGCTCAACATGCGAATCACCAGAAATATCCTTCAGCTGATTTCGGTAAATATCAGCGAGCTGGAAGACGTGCTGGCCGAAGGCGCCGAATTTCAGATACTCGGCAAGCCGACCGACTGGGACAACCCGCTGATGAATGCCGGTATCTACCAGACGCTCAACGGATCCGACCCGGTGTTTGACCTTGTGGAGAGCGAGTTCCGGCAAAAGCGTCTGCGCTCCTATCTGACCGATGACGCGCTTCATATTGCGCTGACTCATCTCTACCGCTCATCGCGTCTGGCGCTTGAAGAAAACGGTGCCAACACGCTCTATCTCGCTCTGGGTCTGCTCAAATGGTATGAAACGCCGGCGAGCACCCACCCCCGCTTTGCCCCGATCATATTGCTGCCGATAGAGATTATAAGAAAATCGGCATCCAAAGGATATATAATCCGCAGCCGCGACGAGGAAACGATGCTCAACATCACCCTCCAGGAAATGCTGCGCCAGTATTTCGGCATCAGCATAGGAGGTCTTGACCCGCTCCCGCGCGACGAAAGCGGAGTCGACGTCCGAAGGGTTTTCAACATTATCCGCCGTGTAATCATGAGCCAGAGCGGATGGGACGTCGAGGAGCAGGCCATTATCGGCAACTTCTCATTCAGCAAGTTTATAATGTGGAACGACATCCACAACAATTCCGACAAACTGAGCCGCAACAAAATCGTGGCCAGCCTCATGTCGGGAAAGATGGAGTGGACGCCCCCAGCCACGCCCGACGAAACGCCGGAGCTCGACGAGGCCTATCCCGCAGGCGACATCGCCCTGCCTATAGCCGCCGACTCCTCGCAGCTCGAAGCTATCTGCGCGGCCGTCAACGACCGCAGTTTCATACTTCACGGCCCACCCGGAACCGGCAAATCGCAGACCATCACCAATATCATTGCCAACGCGCTATACAATGGCAAAAAAGTGCTTTTCGTGGCCGAAAAGATGGCGGCGCTACAGGTGGTTCAGCGACGCCTTGAAGCCATAGGACTCTCTCCGTTCTGCCTCGAACTTCACTCCAACAAGACAAAGAAATCAAGCATACTCGAGCAGCTTAAGCGCACGACCGAGATTGTGCGCCGACGGTCAAACGCGTCGTTCCGCATAAAAGCCGACGAAATCAATGCGCTCCGCCGCGAGCTCAACGGGACGGTGCGTGCGTTGCACCGTAAGCGGGCTGTCGGGCTGTCGCTCTACGACTTCTTCGCCGAATATGCTTCCGCCGACTACGACGGACCGCTCGCAACCATAGCCCGCACAACGCTGGAAGCCGCGACGCCCGCATCGAAAATCGAAGCCGAAGCAGCCGTCTCGGAGTTTCAGACACTATGCAATATCTGCGGGGCTGCCGACACTCACCCGCTGGCTGGAATTGGCCTCACAACCTACTCGGCCTCCATCCGCAATGAGGCAGCCGACAATCTGACGGCGCTGTCAGACAGACTCACCGAACTGCAAAAATCACTGGCGGAAATGTCGGAATTTCTGCACACGGATTTCAGCGATGTTTCGTTCAAGCAGATTGAGGCTCTCAAAGAGATGGCCCGGATTCTGCTCGACGCCGAGAGTCTGCCGGTCGGATTTCTCGAACTCGCCAATCAGTCCGAACAGATTGCCCGCATCGAGGAAGAGACAAAAATAGGACTTGAGCGCGACCGTTTGCGCGACATAATACTCGCCGACTTCAATCGCCCGATACTGACGGCCGACGTCGACTCATGGCACTCGCAGTGGCAGGAAAGCCAATCGAAATGGTGGCTGCCGCGCGTACTGAGCCAGAACAAAATCAAGAAACAGATTAAAGTGTTGTCGAAAGAGAAGAAAAGCTTCTCTCCCGAAGAAATCGCGGGACTTTTCACGATGCTTGAAATCTACCACACCCACCAGAACCGTGTGGAAACTTTCTGCCGCGATTTCTCGACCACGGCCGGAGTGACGTGGAATCCCGACACTCTCGACTGGAATCGTCTCAGCGAAGGCGTCCGCACGGCAACGGAACTCTACCGTAGGCTTGTGACCGTAGCCGGTCACAGCGGCACTCTCAAAAAAATCCGCAGGCACATATGCGAGTCAATCGATGAGGGATTGCCGACGTTCCGCGAATATGAGGGCGAAAAACTCCGCACCTACATCGACCGGGCCACTGCGGTAGAAGAGAGCTGCCGCACGGTCAGCGAGCTCCTGCAGACCACTGCCCTTGACTCTACGGACCGCAACGCCATCGGCCATATCCGGCCCATCGTCGACCGCTGGAACGCGAATCTCGACAAACTCCATGATTGGGTGGCCTACAACATCCAGCGCGAAAAAATCGTCGGTCTTGGACTTGAGGCGATTCTAAGCCTGATTGAATCGGGCAGCGTGACGTCTGACCGTGTCGAGACCTATTACGGCAAGAGCTTCGCCAAGTCGTATGCAGAGTTTATATTGGACCAGGAGCCGTCGCTGAGCACCTTCCACGGCATGGTGTTTGAGAATAAAATCGAACGATTCAGGGCGCTGAGCCGTGAGTTTGAGCAGCTCACACGCGAGGAATTGTTTGCCCGTCTGGCCTCCACTCTGCCGGCGCTACAGAAAGAGGCGTCGCAGAACTCGGAAGTGGGTATACTCCAGCGCAACATCAGCAACGGCGGCCGCGGCACTTCGATTAGAAAACTGTTTGACCAGATTCCCGACCTGATTACGCGTATGTGTCCCTGCATGCTGATGAGCCCTATTTCGGTGGCTCAGTATCTCGATGCGGGCGCCGCGCCGTTTGACCTCGTGATATTCGACGAAGCGTCGCAGATGCCCACAAGCGAGGCTGTCGGAGCCATCGCCCGCGGCCACAACGTGATAGTGGTAGGCGACCCAAAGCAGATGCCTCCCACAAACTTCTTCTCAATCAACACCTACGACGAAGACAACTCCGGCATAGAAGACCTCGAAAGCATCCTCGATGACTGTCTGGCCCTCTCGCTCCCCTCGAAATATCTGCTCTGGCACTACCGCAGCAAGCACGAAAGCCTTATAGCATTCAGCAACGCAAAATACTACGAGAACAAGCTGCTTACCTTCCCCTCGCCCGACGATCTGACCACAAAAGTCGGCTGGGTCTACGTCGAAGGCATCTACGACCGAGGACGAACCCGCCAGAACCGTGCCGAGGCCGAAGCCATCATCGAAGAAATAAGGCAGCGACTTTCCGACCCGGAAGCGTCAAAGCTAAGCATCGGTGTGGTGACATTCAACACCAATCAGCAATCGCTCATCGAGGACCTGCTAAACGATATGTTCCGCCAGCATCCCGAGCTCGAAGCCGTGGCTCTCGAACGCGAGGAGCCGATTTTCATCAAGAATCTGGAGAATGTGCAGGGCGACGAACGCGACGTGATTCTCTTCTCCATCGGGTTCGGACGCGACAAAGACGGCAAAGTGGCTCTTAACTTCGGCCCGCTTAACCGCGACGGCGGTTGGAGGCGACTGAATGTGGCCGTGTCGCGCGCCCGTTACGAAATGAAAGTATTCTCCACCCTGCTCGCCGAGCAGATTGACCTCAACCGCACATCGGCCGAAGGTGTTGCCGGACTGAAGGCATTTCTGGAATACGCCGAAAAGGGTCGCAGCGTGCTTTCATCGCCTCAAAACTCCGACCATCACACGACTGACGAACTACTGCGCTCCGTGGCGGCCGAACTGACCGACCGCGGCTTCACGGTGCGCACTAACATGGGCTGCTCTGGCTATAAAATCGACCTCGGTATAGTCGACGACAAGAATCCCGACAAATATATCATGGGTATTTTGCTCGACGGCGTGCATTATCAGTCGGCCCGTACGGCCACCGACCGCGACATCACTCAGCCAAGCGTCCTGCTCCAACTCGGCTGGCGTCTCCATCGGCTCTGGGCTCTCGACTGGTGGGAAAACCGCGAACGTGCAATTGGCAGCATTGTCGAGGCAATCAACAACGCCCGCACCAACAAGGGCACACCCTTCAAGCCGGTAGCGCCAAAAGTCGAACCGGAAATTAAGCGCGTAGCCCAGCCTGAAGATGATGATACAGACCGGTCGCCCGTGCGCCCCTACCATGAGGCAGACCTATCTCCGGAGACCTATTGCATCGACGATTTTATAGCTCCCCGCTGTCGCACCAGGATAATCAAAAAAATCAAAGCCATAATTGAAGCCGAAGCGCCCATCAGCCATTCGCTGCTCTGCAAGCGGATTCTGGCAGCCTGCAATCTGCGCAACACCAGCCGGGCGCTAAACTATCTCGACGACTTGCTGGGCAGCTCGCAATGGAAGAAAACCGAATTTGATACTACGTTTTACTGGAGCGCAGACCAGAATCCCGAGACGTACAACATCTACCGTCCCGAATCGTCGCGCGACGTCATGGACATAGCTCCTGAGGAAGTGGCCGTGGCCGCAGTGCAGATTCTCAATGAGCAGGGTGCAATACCCGAAACGGCCATGGCCCACGAAGTAGCCCGTCTGTTCAGCTTCACCCGCATGGGCACCAATATTACCACATCGATGAATCGCGGCATAGCCTATGCGCTCGACAAAGGCCGGATAATCCGTTCAGGCCTCCGCCTCAA
>CAYUYQ010000031.1:0-16191 GCA_964449335.1 uncultured Bacteroides sp.
TATTGAGATAGCCGTAAAGCATACCGATGATAATACAGCCAACCATATTGGCCATAAATGTTCCTAAAGGGAAAGAGAGGTGGCAGATAGCAGCACCCAACTTATCCGAAAGGAAACGAAGACAGGTGCCTAAGAAACCGCCGGCACCGGCAATCATTGTTGATTTAAACATATCGAGTTGTTTTTAGTAATATTCCAATTTTAGATTTTCTCAAGTCTATGCCATGTTCACTCGCAGGTTGAATTATTCGCAACTTCGACAGGTTAGAAAATTATGCACATATCGGAAAAACCAAAAAAGCGCTGCGACATTAACGTATGTCGCAGCGTTTTTTTATGCTAAGTTATTGGAGATTATGTCATTTGAGATTGGTTGCGAAGGCGTGGCGATAGCCTTTCTGCTTGTTCCATGCGCCGCGTGTGAAGTCGGGCACCTCGACGGGAGCATTGCCGTTTTCAATCGAGAGCTTCGACAGCGGGATGAGCGAGCACCACTCGGCGAGGTCGTAAACGTCCATGTCGAGGGGCAGACCGTTGCGCAGACAGTAGACGAGACGGTAGTCCATGATGTAGTCCATGCCGCCGTGGCCACCGACTTTCTTAGCCACTTCACCTACCTCGCGGATAATCGGGTGGGTGTACTGCTCTTCAAGCGCTTTCTTCTGGTCATCGGAGATGAAGCCGTGGGCGTTGAGATTCTCATGGTCGGGAATCTCGCTGCTTGCAAGCTGTTCGGGCTGGAACGAGTATCCTTCCTTAGGATACTTGTTGGCGAAGCCCTTTGTTCCGGTCAGCTGATACATGCGGCTGTAGGGACGCGGAGTGAGCACGTCGTGCTGGATGTGGATGGTCTTGCCGTTGGCGGTGCGGATCATCGTCATGGTGTGGTCGCCGTTGGCAAATGAGTCAGGCTTCTCGCCGGTTGCCTTCTCGATGTAGGCGGGGCCGTTGACAGCCTTGGTGTCCATGGCTACGAGAGTCTCCATTCGGTCACCGCGGTGTATGTCGAGGAGCTGGCAGGCGGGGCCGGTGCCGTGGGTGGGATAGACGTCGCCGCGATTCTTCTGGTTGTAGTCCATACGCCAGTTGTTGTGGTAGTAGGGCCAGAAGTCGGAGAGGTCGTGGATATAGCTGCCTTCGGTGTGGAGCACTTCGCCGAACAGACCCTGCTGGGCCATGTTGAGGGTGTTCATTTCGAAGAAGTCATAGACGCAGTTCTCGAGCATCATGCAATGGAGTTTTTTCTCCTCGGCTTTGTTTACCAGACCCCAGATTTCGTCGAGGGTCATGGCGGCGGGCACTTCGATAGCGGTGTGCTTGCCGTTGTCCATCGCATACATTGCCATGGGAGCGTGGTTCACCCAGTCGGTGACGATATAGACGAGGTCGATGTCGTCGCGCTCGCAGAGTTCTTTCCAGGCGTCTTCAGAGCCGCCGTAGCCGGCAACGTCGTTGTGGCCGTTGGCTTTGAGCCAGTCCTGCATTTTGTCTACACGGTCCTGCTCAAGATCGCAGACAGCAACAACTTTCGCGCCGGGGATGGCGGTGAAGCGCTTCACTGCGTCGGGACCGCGCATGCCGAGGCCGATAAAGCCTACGCGCACGGTGTCCATCGGGCTGGTGGCGAACCCTACCAGGTCGGTGGCGCCTTCCGGGCGTTCGGGAATTTCTGTACGGATTACTCTCGATTCCTGAGAATCAGATTTATGC
This sequence comes from uncultured Bacteroides sp., assembly GCA_964449335.1. Classification (GTDB taxonomy): domain Bacteria; phylum Bacteroidota; class Bacteroidia; order Bacteroidales; family Muribaculaceae; genus Paramuribaculum. Next base: position 1,711 of record CAYUYQ010000031.1, read on the forward strand.
GACGTGCATGCGGGCATGATTGCGAGCACTGCCGCCGCCAGAGCAAGGATAGTTTTTTTCATCTGGTTTATTGATAAGGTGAAACTTTAACTTTGGTCAAACGTGGTTTGGTATATGCTTCGTAGGTGAAAAATCGGCTTTTACCGATTGATTTTGCAAAGCTAATGAAAAACTCCGAGATAACCTCGCGCTTTTCGCCCTTGGCGGTAATCTGATTAATATGTAAATTTGCGGAGTGCGCAGCGCCGTGCCGCGCGCAGCCGCTGAACGCTCCGGCCGCTCCGGGCGTTTACATTGTTGAAATGATATGACCGACAACATGAAAAAGAAACTTTCGCTTCTGTTTATGGCTCTGGCCATAATCGCTTTTGCCGCTTCGGCCGCCGGAGGAGCAGCAATCACATTCGCCTCGCAGGACCACGATTTCGGCACCGTCAAAGCCCGTGGCGGCAAGGTGGAGTTCAGCTACACGTTTACCAACACCGGCACCGAGCCGCTCGTAATCATCAGCGTCAGCAACGGCGGATGTGGCTGCACCAAGCCCGAATTTCCCAAAAAGCCGATTGCTCCGGGCGAGTCGGCCAAAATAACTATCCACTTCAACCCGCTGACGTTTCGCGGCGAAATAAAGCGCCAGGTGACGGTCAAGACCAACGCCGGACGCGAGAAGCTGAAATTTCACGGAGTGATTCTTCCTGACTGACCCCGACGATGAGACGACTGCTTATCTCAATGTTTGCGCTCGCTGCCGCAGCGATGGCTTCGGCGCGGATAGTCTGGCTCGAACCGACGCATGATTTCGGCGCCATACGCGAAGACCGCGGACTGGCGCGCACGGTGTTCCGCGGCGTCAATGTCGGGAACGATACGGTCATCGTTCTGTCGGCACGCGCCAACTGCGGGTGCACGCGCCCCGACTTCTCGCGCGGCTCTATAGCGCCGGGCGACACGCTCAAAGTCGGTGTGGCCTTCGACCCCGCCGGCCGTCCCGGACGCTTCGAGAAGAAAGTCTACGTGACGCTTTCGGGCTCCAATGAGCGCGAAGTGCTCGAAATCACCGGCACCGTTATCGGCGCCTCGTCGACGCTCGAGAAGCGATTCCCCGTCGAAGTCGGCGAAATGCGCATCAGCAACACCGTGGCCACATTCGGCGAGACGCGCAAAGGCCATGTGCTCGGAGCGTCGGTGCTTATCTACAATCCTACGGAATCGCCCGTGATTCCCGCCGTGGCCGACCTCCCGCCCTACATGCGCTGCTCGTTCAGCCCTTCGAGCATCGAACCGGGCGAACAGGGCATAGCCTCGCTTACGGCCTACACTGACCAGTGTCCGCTCTACGGCACTGTCGAAAACCGTATAACACTGATTCCCGACATAGCCGACCCGGCTGCCACAGCCACAATCTCGACCGTGATGATTATCAACGAGGACTTCAGCCGACTGACACCCGAGCAGACCGCCGAAGCCCCCGTGGCATCAATTACGGAGCGCATGGTCGACTTCGGTTCGATTGACCGCTCGGCGCGTAAGCTGACGCGCACATTTGAGATTGTCAACACAGGTCGGTCACCGCTCATAATCCGCCAGCTCCACACGCCCGAAGCTGCCGTGAGCGCCACCGTGAACCATACGACCGTGAAGCCGGGCAAAAAAGCCATGGTCACCGTCACCGTCAATCCTCAAGAACTCCCGGCCGGCCAACTGCTCAACACGCGCCTGACCATCGTCAGCAATTCGCCGTCGAATCCCCGCCAGACGTTGAGGATTGTAGGCGAATAGCCGCCGGAATTTACCGAAATTTTACCCGAAAAACAGATAACTCTACAACCAGTCAAGTCATGGAACATATAGAAAACGACAAGCAGTTTGGCGGACTCGCCGTCAATGCCGGTGTGAAGCAGCCTCCGCAGGTCAACCCATATCTCAAGCGCCGGCGCCGCGCTCCGCTACCGACTCCGGCCGAGATGGTCGAGGGCATACTGCGGGGTGACATCACGATGCTCTCGCGCGCCGTGACTCTCGTCGAGAGCCTCTCGGCCGACCATCGCGCCATGGCTCAGGAGGTGATTGAGAAGTGTCTGCCTTATTCGGGTCGGTCGCGCCGCATCGGCATCACCGGTGTGCCCGGTGCAGGCAAGAGCACGTCGATTGACGTCTTCGGACTCCATGTGCTCAAATCGGGCGGCAAACTCGCCGTGCTCGCCATCGACCCCTCGAGCGAACGCACCAAAGGCAGTATTCTCGGCGACAAGACCCGTATGGAAAAGCTGTCGGTTCATCCCGATGCGTTCATCCGTCCCAGCCCGTCGGCAGGGTCGCTGGGCGGCGTGGCCCGCAAGACGCGCGAGACGATCGTGCTCTGCGAGGCTGCCGGCTACAATAATATCTTCGTCGAGACCGTAGGCGTCGGTCAGAGCGAGACGGCCGTTCACTCGATGGTCGATTTCTTCCTGCTCATACAGCTTGCCGGCACCGGCGACGAACTTCAGGGCATAAAGCGTGGCATAATGGAGATGGCCGACGGCATCGTCATCAACAAGGCCGACGGCGACAACATCGACCGCGCCCGTCTGGCTCAGGCACAGTTCCGGAGCGCCCTCCATCTCTTTCCGCCGACGGCTTCGGGCTGGAAGCCTGAAGTGCTCACCTATTCGGGCTACTTCGAGCTCGGCATCCCCGAAGTGTGGGACATGATTGACCGTTATTTTGAGTTCGTCGAGGCAAACGGCTATTTCCAGGCCCGGCGCAATCAGCAGTCGCGCTACTGGATGTACGAGACTATCGACGAAGCATTGCGGCGCCGGTTCTACGACGACCCCGAAGTGGCCCGCGCCCTCGCCGAGAAAGAAAGCCGTGTGCTGGCCAACATGCAGAGCTCATTTACGGCCGCCCGCGACGTGCTCGACCTCTATTTCCGCGACAAATAACAAATCATCCCAACACCGCAATCGCCATGCTTGAATTCACACCGATTACGCCCGCCGATATAGAACTTCTGCGTCCCTATCTCACCGGCCATCCGTTCCGCTCCTGCGATTTCTCCGTAGGCGGAATCTTTCTATGGGCCGACTTCTTCCACTATCAGAAAGCCATCAAGGGCGACACGCTTTTCATCAAGGGCGTGACCGAAAACGACCTTACGCGCCCCGCGTTCGCCCTGCCGCTCGGGCCTATGCCAATCGGCGAATCGCTCGCCCTGTTGCGGCGTCACTGCAAGGCCGAGGGTATACAGCCTGTCATGTCGGCCGTGCCGCAGGAAGCCCTGCAGGTGCTTATCGACAACGGCGCGCGGCGCATCAGCGAGCTGACCGACTGGGCTGACTATATCTACGATATTAATGCACTTAAAACCTTTGCCGGAAAGAAGCTGAGCAAAAAGCGCAACCACATCAACCGCTTTGCCGCCGACCATCCCGACGCCGTTTACCAGCCGATGACGCGCGACGACGCCCGCGACGTGCGCGACTTCTATGAGCGCCTGCATCTGGCCGCCGACAAATCGGAGATAGCTGAGTATGACCGCGAGCAGACGTTCCGTGTGCTCGATTCGCCGGATTTCTACGGATTCGAGGGCGGAGTGCTCCGCGTGCCCGGCAAGGGAGTCGTGGCTTTCGCCATGGGTGAGAAAGTAGGCGACACGCTTATGGCCCACATCGAGAAGATGGACCATGAAGTGACAGGCGCCGGCGAGACAATCTGCCGCGACTTCACGGCCATGATGGCCGATCGCTACCCCGACCTCCACTACGTCAACCGCGAGGACGACTCCGGCGACCCCGGCCTGCGTCAGGCCAAGGAAGCCCTCCACCCCCTATTCAAGCAGCGCAAATACAACGTCGCTTTCTGATAGCAATTAACTAAGTTCCAATCCTATGGAGGCTAACTCTCCATAGACGCTTACATAGCGAGGCGCGCGTCCTCCGTCAAGACGGAAGGCGCGCGCCCGAGTTTTAAGTACTATGTCTAAATCACCCTGTCAGGGTTTTGTCTGTTGGACTATATTTCTGTGAGATTTACTGCTTTGTAAACTTGCAGTTGTCGAACCAGAAGTAGGTATAACCGGTAAATGCACCGGCGGGGTTGGTGTAGAGCACACCGAGCAGCGACTTATCGAAAGTGAATGTAGTGAAGTCAACGTCGGTAGTGGCAATTGCACTGCCGCTTGTCACAACAGCACCATTGTTGACGGAACATAGCTTCACATCGCAGACGCCCACCGGAGCTCCAAAGTTCCACGGACCGCCGATATTGACGCCGAGAGGCATAGCAATAACACCCTTACCTGTAGCGGCATCGAACGAGAAGTCACATTCAATAGGAATAAAATCGGGATCGTAGAAGTTGGTGATGTAAACCTTGGTGAGGTAGCCTTCCTCATCTTCGAGAACGCCCACAACTTCGGCAACGAACGGGTCTTCACCATCGGCGGTCACCTCGTAAGTGCCCTGTATCTTTTCGTAGGCCTTCGGGAGGAGGCTTTCGTTGTCGATGAGGGTCACGATGCAGGTGCTTTCAGTTCCTACGTTTGCGCCTCTGGCCGAAACGATGGTGACGATAAACTGGCGGTCATCATTGGCCACATTGTCGCCCTTGGGATAGAATTCCATGTAGCCAATCTGAGTGTCGGCGTCGATGGTGATGGTCTTGTCGGTGACAAGGAAGTGCTCGCCTTCGGTTGCAGGAGTCGAGCCGGTTCCCTGTACCTCCAGAGTCACCTCCACGGGGCCGTTGGCATCACCGGTGACAACGATGGGTACTTGGTAGTAAACACCCTGCTGCATGTCCTCCGACACGCTCATGGTCGGCTGCTGCATCTGCACTGTCACGCCGGAAGTGGTGTTCAGGCCGTTATCGTCGTTGTCCGAGCAGGCGGTCAGCGAGAGCGCAGCAAGAGCTATCGCATATATTTTATTGAATTTCATTTCTTTTCCGTTTTTATAGATTCACGAATTTATTCTCCATAACCGGGGTTCTGCTGACCCTTGAGCTGCGGGTTGATGTCCATCTCGGCAGCAGGGATAGGCCATACATAGCGCCAGTCGTTAGGCTGATAAGTCACCGCAAGACCGGCGAGCACCCAGTTGGCTTCCATACCGGGATCGATGGGATAGTATCCGTCGCGGCTGAAGCCTACGCCCCAACGGCGGAGGTCGCTCATGCGGAAGCCTTCACCGATGAGCTCGCGTGTGCGCTCCTGGCGAACGGCCTCGAGCAAGTCGGCACCGCTGAGGTCGGTGTGCTGATATCCGGCGATACGGGCCTCGCGGAGAGTTTTGAGAGCTGTGTTGGCAACGTCGGTCTGACCTTCGAGGGCTGCGGCCTCGGCAAGAATCAGATACTGCTCCGACAGACGGAAGGGTTTCGGTTTATTGCGGTAACGGTTCGATGCCGAGCCCTGAATTTCGGGGTTGCCGGGGAATTTGAGGAACTGATAGGCATAGAATGTGCCGCCGGAGATTGAAAGCTGAGCAACCTTGAAGAATGTCGAGAAGCGGATGTCGTTGCGCGTGTCGTACTGCGTGAGGGTTGTGAGTGAGGGAAGATAGTCGCTGAATGTGGGCATGTACTGATAGTAGTTCCAGGCATCGTTGAAAGAGCCTACGGTGCTGTATTCGGCAGCATCGACGTAGGGAACGAAAATCAGTTCTTCGCCTTCGTCGTAAGTCCACATATCAACGTAGGCAGTGCCTTCGTCGAGCTGATAGTTGGTGTTGCGGATTACTTCGTTAGCAAGAGTGATGGCATTACCGTTGTCGCCCAGCACCAGAGCCATGCGGGCCTGAAGAGCCTTGATGGTATAGGTGTTGAGGAACGAGGCGTTGGGGGCGCACACTACCGAATTGGCACGCTCGTAGGCGCTAAGTGCGTTATAGCCGTCGGTAAGGTCGTTGTTGATCTGGTCGATAAGAGCCTGCACCGAGCTGCGGCCGGGATAGCTTGCCGTGTTGCCGGACGGATCGTAGGTATCCACAATCGGCATACCGAGACCTTCCTGAGTGCGGTTTACGGTAGCGGGATTCTGGCAAAAATGGTCGAGAAGATAGAAGTAAGCATAGCCACGGATGGTCTTGGCCTCGCCGACGTAGCGATTAACGTCGGCAAGCTGCTCGGGGGTAAGAGAGCCTTCCTCGATTATTGACTCGGCACGACCGAGCATGTAATTGACGTTGGCGATGATGTTGTAGCAACCGTCGAAAGCCGAGCCGGCGATGCTGAGCGACGAATTGAGCGAACCGTTGGCAATCTGGGCGCCACGTGTACCGTTGCCGTTCACACCGTTGAACTGATCCATCTGAAGTTCGACAGAAGTAACGTAAGAGCCGGATGTGAGCGAGCGGAGCTGGCTGTAAAGGCCGTTGCGGCAGGCAAGCAGTTCTTTCGGGCCCTGAACTGCCGTCACGTCATCCTCAACGCCCGGATTGGTGAGGTCCATGTTGCAGGAACTCAGCATTGAGCATGCGGCAAAAAGAGCTAATATATATTTTTTCATTTTTGTTTTTCTTTTTGGATAGTTTAGAATGTTACCTCCACGCCGAATTCATACATGCGGGTGTTGGGATAAGAGGTGTAGACACCGTTGTTTTCGTATTCAGGATCATAGCCCGTGAAATCGGTGATGGTTAGTAGGTTGCGGCCGGTGAAGTGGAAGATTACGCTCTGCATCTTGGCGGCATCCATCCACTTTTTGGGCAGTGAGTAGGCAACGGTAAGGTTCTTCATGCGCAGGAACGAAGAGTTCTCGAGCACGCGGGTATCCTTGCGGGGATCGGCGTCGATACCGACACCGTAAGCGTCGACAACGTTGGGCACGTTGGTCACATCGCCGGGCTTGGTCCACACGTTGAGCATTTCTTTCATCTGGTTAGAAGCTGCACCCTGCTGAGCATAGCCGTAGAAGCCACGGATGAAGTTGAGCATATATTTTTCGGCAGCCCAGTTGAAGTCAGCGCGGAGGCTGAGGCCTTTCCAGCGGGCATCGAGGCCGAAACCACCGGTCCAGGGAGCGATGAAGCTCTTGCCAAGACCAACGGCGTCGTTCTCATTGTAGACTTTGGTCTGGTTGCCGTTTTTGTCGAGCCACATGGGGCGGCCGTCGGCCGGATCAACACCGGCGAAACGCACCTGACGGAGCTGATTGGCGTCCTTGCCTACTTCGTAGTAGAGGCCGTAGTCAGGCATAGCATAGTTGTCCTTGCCGTTAAACAGCTTGGTGATCTGGTTTTTGTTGTAGTTGAAGTTTACGCGAGCGCCTACATACCAGTCTTTGTCGCGGTAGATGTCGCCTTTCACTTCGAGTTCTACGCCCTGGTTGCGCATTGCGCCGATGTTGGCCTCACCCGAACCGAAACCGGTAGTCGTACTCCATGGAATTTCCATGAGCATATTCTCAGTATTCTTCAGATAGTAGTCGAAGTTAATGTTCAGGCGATCCCAGAAACCTACGGTGAAACCGGCGTCGAACGCTTTGACCGTCTCCCACGAGAGTTCATTATTAGAGGCCTGCGAAAGTGTGAGCGAGCTACCTCCGGCGTAGTTATTGCCGGCTGCTACACGACCCTGATAGAGGAAGGGGCTGATGCCGGAGTTACCGGTCGTACCGTAGTTGGTGCGGATTTTAAGATTGCTCAGCCAAGTGTAGTCGCGTAGGAAAGCTTCCTGTTTTGCATCCCACATTGCGCCTACCGACCAGAACGTCGACCAGCGGTGACCGGGAGCGAACTTCGAGCTACCGTCGCGGCGGATTGAAGCGTCGATGAAATAGCGGTCGTCGTAGTTATAAGATGCGTTGGCAAAATAGGAGTTCATCACTGTCTCGGAGATGGTCTGAGTCAAATCGCTGGGCAGAACTGAGGTCGCGTTTGAGAGCAGCCAGAGGTTACCGCCGGGCTGACCTTCCGAGAACACACCGAAACCGTTGGTCTTGGAGATGATTGCTTCCTGACCGAGGAGCACGGTGAGGTTGTGAACGTCGTTGAACGTATTGCGGTATTCAGCCGTATTGGTGTAAGTGAACGAATAGTAGCGGCTCATTGACTGCTGGTTGAAGCCATCGAAATCGTCAAAGTTCACGTAGTCGCCCATCGGAGTGTAGAACGACTCGCTCGGCTGCTGAACGTTAGACAGACGGGTTTCATAAGCGGTCATTGACTGCTGAGCACGCAGAGTCACTTCCTTGATCGGGTTAATCTGCTCGTAGAGGTTGGCGTTGCCTGACACCTGATTGCGATTAACGGCGCGCTTAGCGAGCATAAATGCGGCATCGGTCTGATTTGAGTACTTGTAGTAGCCGGCTTTCTCACCCCATTCAATCTGACCTGCGTCGTTGATTGTATAGTAACGGGGTGCGTCATAAGGCAGAAGACGGTATGACTGGAAGAAGGGGTTGGCAGTGTAAAGACCACCATTGCTCGAAGCCTGGTTGTTTGACTGATAGTCTTCGTAGCCGAAGTTGGAGCTGAAGCCTACGCGGAACCAGTTGTTGACTTTCGAGTCGATGTTGACGCGGACGGCTTCACGACGGAGACCTGACATGTAGATAAGACCGTCCTGATTGTAGTGGCTGGCCGACAGATAATAGCGGAGAGCCTCACCGCCGCCGCGAACAGCAGCTTCGATAGAGTAAAGAGAAGCGTTGTCTTTGATAAGCTCTTTACGCCAGTCGGTATTGATGTGATATTTCTCCCATGCGTTGCGCTCGGCGTCGCTTACAGGGCTGTGGATAAGGTCGCGGAAATTGATGTACTCCTCAGAATTCATCATCTCAACCTTGTCGGAAACGCGGGCCGTCCAACCTACATTAGCGCGAACGGTCACACGGGCCTTTTCGCCGTAATTACCTTTCTTGGTGGTGATCACGATTACACCGTTGGCTGCGCGGCTACCGTAGATAGCGGTCGAGGCAGCGTCCTTAAGTACGGTGATGCTTTCGATATCGCTGTTGCTGAGCGAAGTGAAGATGCTTGACGAAACAGGCGCACCGTCGCATATAAATAGAGGTGTATTGCTTGCGTCGAGCGAGTTAAAACCGCGGATACGGATGCTTGAGGGCGTAGAAGAGGGCTCACCGGTGTTGGAGTAGATAGCGAGACCGGCAACCTGACCCTGAAGAGCATCAACGAAGTTCGATGCAGGACTGTCTTCAAGCACCTTATCGCTTACGACCTGAACAGAACCCACTACCGAACCAAGCTTCTTACCCGAACCGTAGCCGGTCACAACGACCTCTTCGAGATTCGTTGCGTTGGGCTCGAGAGCCACAACCATACGGTCTGTAAGAGAAACGGTATGTGAAACCATGCCCACATACGAAACGGTTACTTCCTTGACAGAAGAAGGAACTGTAATAGTGAATCGGCCATCAATATTGGTGAGGACACCGATATTGCTGCCCACAGCTTTCACTGTGGCGCCGACCAGGGGCTCCTGATCGGAGGCGCTTACTACCGTGCCGTGGTATGTGCGGTTCTGTGCGGCGCACACGGCCATCGTCACGATAGCTGTAAGTAATAGAAACAGCTTTTTCATACTAAATAAAAATTATACATAATGTTAATTCAATCTTTTTACCTTTTGTACTTTTTCCTTTTTACCTTTGCTACATCGCGCCGCACAGATGCTTCCGCACCTCCTTCGCGGCACTCCGTATTATGCACTGCGTCCTCGCTTTCAGAGATTTCCACCACTTCCGGCGGCTCTCTCCAATAACCTGTTGCAATAGATTCGGCAAAATTAACAATTTAAATCCACCTGACAACACTTTTCATCAATTATTTTCCGATTTTAACACTTCGCGCGTCGATTTTGGGGGAATTTTGCTTACACCGTGCTATTTTTGGAGCGGTTTGAGCGACAATTTGATTATTTGAGGGCGGTTTTGGAGCGAATCAGAGGAATTAGAGTTATCAGAGAGATTAGAGTTATTGGACTAATTGGACTAATTGGACTAATTAGGCTAATTATATTAAATAAGGTGTGACTATAGTTTTTTATCACTATATTTGCACTACGAATTACCAAACTGTTTCAACCATGAACTGTAAACCACTCATCATTACAGCCGTAGCAGCCATTATGGTCCTCGGCAATCAGAGCGCGTCGGCTGACGACATAGCTCCCAAAGGCGGCATCTCGCCCGAACTGCTCCAGCAGCTCCGCCAGAACTACACCCCTACTCCGCCCGAAAAAGCCATCCGCAACGCTCTCGCAGCCAACACTATCGACGCTCTCGCCGGCAATGCCGACGCGCTGAGCCGTCCGGTCGACACGCACTTTACCCACCGCGTGCCTTCGCGCGGCATCACTAATCAGCGCTCGTCGGGCCGATGCTGGCTTTTCACGGGACTCAACGTGCTCCGCGCCCAGATGATGAATCAGAATAAGCTCCCGATGCTTGAGCTTTCGCAGAACTACAACTTCTTCTACGATCAGCTCGAAAAGGCCAATCTCTTCCTGCGCTCGGTGGCCGAAACCGCCGACGCGCCGATGGATTCGCGCCGCGTAGAATGGCTGTTTCACAATCCGATGAGCGACGGAGGCCAGTTTACGGGTCTGAGCGACAACATCATGAAATATGGCGTTGTCCCCGCCGAAGTCATGCCTGAGACGGCATCGAGCAACGCCACTTCGGGCCTGAACCGCGCGCTGTCGACCCTGCTGCGCCGCGACGGTCTCGAACTGCGCCGCATGAAAGCCGAGGGCGCGACGACGGCCCAGATTGACACCCGCATCGAGGCGATGCTTGCCGACGTCTATCGAGTGCTTGCCCTGACACTCGGCGAGCCTCCCACAGAATTCACCTGGACACGACGCACCACCGGCGGAACGGAAGTCGACACCCGCACCTATACGCCTCAGGAGTTCTACCGCGAGTATGCCGGCAACAATCTGAAAGACAATTATGTGATGGTAATGAACGATCCGTCGCGTCCCTACTGGCGCCTCTACGAGATTGACCTCGACCGCCACACGTTCGACGGCCGGAACTGGACCTACGTCAATCTTCCCCTCGATGAAATCAAGAAAATGGCAATCGCTTCGCTGGCCGATTCGACAGCGATGTATTTTTCATGCGACGTAGGCAAGGATTTCAACCGCAAGCGCGGCCTGCTCGACCCCGACAACTATGACTATGAGTCGCTGCTGGGCGTAGACATGAAGATGGATAAGGCCGACCGCATCCGCTCGTTTGCCTCGGCATCGTCCCACGCCATGACTCTCGTAGCGGTCAACCTCGACAAAAACGGCAAACCCGACCGCTGGATGGTAGAAAACAGCTGGGGCCCGGGCGCCAACGACGGCCATCTGGTGATGACCGACCCATGGTTCGACGAATATATGTTCCGTCTGGTCGTAGACAAGAAATATGCTCCCGAAAAGGTGCTGAAAGTGCTGAAGCAGAAACCGGAAGTGCTTCCCGCCTGGGACCCGATGTTTGCGCCTGAGAATTAAAGAGCTTACTTAAGGTCTTTAAGGTCTTTAGGGACCTTAAGGACTCTGACCACTAACTACCAAACTTCAAACCATTGATGACAAGAATCACCGCAATGATTGCCGGGGCCGCACTGGCCTCGGCAATTTTAGCGGCTCCCGCAGCCGGAGCCGTTGAGCCGGCCAACACCATAGCCGTGCTCCCTACCGACACCCCCGAACAAATAATAGAGAAAGCCGCCAACGTGGTGCCGACGCCCAATCAGCTCCGGGCGCTCGAAAAAGAGTTTATCGCGTTCGTGCATTTCGGCCCCAACACCTTCACCCGCGTCGAGTGGGGCAACGGCGTGGAAGACCCTTCGGTGTTTGACCTCAAGCAGCTCGACACCGACCAATGGGTGCGCGCCATGAAAGCCGCAGGCATGAAAATGGTGATACTCACCGCCAAACACCACGACGGCTTCGTGCTCTGGCAGAGCCGCTACACCGACCACGGCATAATGTCGTCGCCGTTTATGGACGGCAAGGGCGACGTGGTTCGCAGCCTGGCTGAGTCGTGCCGCAAATACGGCCTCCGCTTCGGTTTCTACCTCTCGCCCGCCGACCTCTACCAGATTGAGAGCCCCGACGGTCTCTACGGCAATCTGAGTCAGAAAACACCGCGCACCATTCCCCGCGCGGTCGAGGGACGTCCGTTTGAGAACAAAACCACGTTTGAATTCACCGTCGACGACTACAACGAATATTTCCTCAATCAGCTGTTCGAGCTGCTGACGGAATACGGTCCCGTCGACGAGCTGTGGTTTGACGGCGCCCACCCCAAACGCAAAGGCGGCCAGACCTACGACTACGCCGCATGGCGCAAACTGATACGCACGCTCGCCCCCGACGCCGTAATCTACGGCCGCGAGGACATACGCTGGTGCGGCAACGAATCGGGAGCCACGCGCGACACGGAGTGGAACGTGGTGCCCTTCCAGTTCGACCCCGATAACTCCAACGAATACCCCGACATAACCGACGACGACATAGGCAGCCGCGAAAAGCTCATGGGCGCCAAATATCTTCACTATCAGCAGCCCGAGACCGACACCTCGATACGCGAAGGATGGTTCTACCGCGACGACGACCGTCAGGGCGTGCGCTCGGCCGACGATGTGTTTGACATCTACGAGCGCTCCGTAGGCGGCAACGCAACGTTTCTGCTCAACATACCGCCCAACCGCGAGGGCCGTCTCTCGGACCGCGACGTAGCCGTGCTCGAAGAGACCGGCCGCCGCATCGCCGCCACCTACGGCACCGACCTGCTCGCAGGCGCCGACGCACCCGCCGCGCTGCTCGACAACGACATCAACACATTCATAGCCGTGACCGGCCCCGTCACCATAGGTCTTCCCGAGCCGCGCACCATCAACCGCATCGCCCTCCAGGAAGCCATCGCCACCAACGGCGAGCGCATCGAGAGCTTCACGCTCGAAGCCTTCGCCGAAGGCCAGTGGAAAGAGATTGGCCGGGCAACAAACGTAGGCTACAAGCGCATAGTCCGCTTCCCCGACGTCACAGCCGACTCACTGCGCCTCACCGTCACGGCCCAGCGCGCGCAGCCCGCCCTGGCCAAAATCTCGGCCCATCACTACGCCTCGCGCCCACCCCGCCTCCAGGCCTCGCGCAACAAGGAGGGACTGGTGGTAATCGAGCCGCTGCGCGACAATTTCGGATGGAAGCCCCACGGCATCAACTCGGCCGACGCTCTGAACGCAGGCTATACCATTCACTACACCACCGACGGCACTGAACCGACGGCGCAGTCAACGGTCTACACCGGGCCGTTTGAAGCCGGAGCAGTAAAGCTCCGCGCCGTGGCCACGCTCGGCGATATGACCGGAGCCCCGCTCGAACAGCAGCTCACCCTGCCCGCCACCGACTACACCGTCGAGACCGACGACTCGGGCGCGACAGTGATCGCCCTCAAAGAATCGACTACGCTTAAAGGCATAGCCTACGCTCCGGAGCACAACCGCCACGGACGCGCCTACATGGCCGCAGCCAAAATAGCCACAAGCGCCGACGGAAAGAAATGGACCGACCAGGGCGCGTTTGCCATCGGCAACATAGTCAACGACCCCTCGCGCCGCCACATCTACCTTGAGAAACCGTGCGCGGCCCGCTACGTGCGCATCACTCCCGCCGAATTTGCCGGCGAGGGTGCCCACGAAGCGCCGTCACCAAAGGAGCTCGGAGTGTTCTAAGTTGCATATTCAATCATTATTTACTAACTTAGCCGGGCATAAACGCAACGGACAAAAATCAGTAACCTCAAAAATCTTCACGGAAAGATGTCAAAAGTCATAATTATCGGCTGCGGCGGTGTCGGCACCGTAGTGGCCCACAAGTGCGCCCAGAACCCCGACGTGTTCACCCACATAGTCCTCGCATCGCGCACACGCTCGAAATGCGACGCCGTAGCAGCCAAGATAGGCAGCGACCGCATAACCACCGACCAGGTCGACGCCGACTCGGTCGATCAGCTCGTAGAGCTCTTCAACCGCCATCAGCCCGATATGGTGATAAACGTAGCTCTCCCATATCAGGACCTCACCATAATGGAAGCATGCCTTAAATGCGGCGTAAACTACCTCGACACAGCCAACTATGAGCCCAAAGACGAGGCACACTTCGAATACTCATGGCAGTGGGCCTACCGCGAGCGCTTCGAGGATGCCGGACTGACGGCCATTCTGGGCTGCGGTTTCGACCCCGGAGTGTCGGGCGTATTCACAGCCTACGCCGCCAAGCACTACTTCAAGGCAATGGAGTATCTCGACATCGTAGACTGCAATGCCGGCGACCATGGCAAAGCATTTGCCACCAACTTCAACCCCGAAATCAACATCCGCGAAATCACTCAGAACGGCCGCTACTATCAGGACGGCAAATGGGTGACCACCGGCCCGCTCGAAATCCACAAGAGTCTCACCTACCCCAACATCGGCCCCCGCGAAAGCTATCTGCTCTATCACGAAGAGCTTGAAAGCCTCGTGCAGAACTTCCCCA
>CAYUYQ010000032.1:0-16102 GCA_964449335.1 uncultured Bacteroides sp.
TTGAACATATTGGCGTAGTCCTCCGAGAAATTGAGGCTGAATATGCGCCAGCCGTAGGTGTCGTAGAGGAACGTGCCGAGGGCTCCACGAAAGGTATGGGCCCACACCTTCATCGCAAGATTGTTGGCCATCTGTGGACCATACATGCCGGCAATTGCACAAATCAATTCGTGGGCCATGGTGCCTATAGGGGTGAGGTCATACTTCATAGCGAAGTAGACATTGCTTGTGCCGACAAACATGCCGGGGCCTTCAACCTCAGACTGAGCGCGGACGAGCGAACGGACAAGGCTTTCATGGGCGGCAAACGAGGCGCGACGACGAGTGCCGAAGTCGCTGAACATACATCCGGCCTCAATCAACCGCCGACCCTTGGCAAACGAGCGCTTATCGTAATCGTCAAGATCCATCGCGGCAAGCCGTCCGGTCATTTCATAGTAAAGTTCCGAAACTATGGCGAGAACCTTGACTTCAAGAAGAATAGTATCGCTCCAGCAGCCTTCAAATTCTATGGATAGATGTCCTTCGGCATCCTGGGCGGCATGGACCCAACGGCTATCGAAGCGGAAACCGCGTAAAAAGGTGTAGAACCAGAATGGTATATAGTTGCATTTCCGCTTCATGAAAGCGATTTCTTCTTCGGTAATCACCACGCTTTCGAGCATCTTAATCTGATTCATGACCTCGTCGGCGAATCCCGGGGGATAGACCGTGTGGTCGCGGTCAGTAAATGAGTATTTTACCTGTGCGCGCGGGAAATTTTCGATTACAGCGCAGCACATTGTGAACTTATAGAGATCGTCGTCGGTGAAATGGTTTATAATCTGTCGCATGGCGGAATGTGGAGTTAGAGTCAATCGTGTTGGAGGTTGTGTTCGGCAATAGCGGCGTCGAGAAGCAGTCCTCCGTCGAGCGAAGGGGAAAAGCGTCGGAGCACTCGCAGAGATATGCCGGGGAGGATATGCAGGGCGTCGCGAAGAGTATTGAGTACGCAGACGTCGCCCGCCAATCCGCAAATATCTATATCGGTGATACCGTGTCGGGATATAAGCGAGCGGATAGAAGCTGCGGCATCCGGATTCTGAAATATGGAATACTGGTCACTGTCGGTAGCCTCGCCTTTGTGCATGACGATGGTCGGACCAGAAGTAGAATAGGCCGCTTCGAAGACCGATGACCAGATGGCTGCGCCAACGGAGTCGTGAACGCAGTGCCGGGGCCATGGGCCGCCACAGTCAGCAAACGAGCTATGACCGTAGGGATGGCGGTCGGCCGTAAGGAGTTTGAGTGAATAGCGGCCGTCGCTAAGCAGGATATAGTCGGCGAGCTGCTCCATGGCCGGTTCGGCTCCGGGCACGGGCAGACTGCCGTTGATGAAGTCAACCTGAGGGTCGACGATTAATAACATTCGCGCCATTTCAAGACGATTCGATTTATTCACAGCGGAAAACCCGGTGGAAAACTAATTGATTTATAATTGTTGGCAGATGCTTATTGAGCCAATTGAAAATAAAAATTATCAGAAGACGAACATTTCGGCTGAGGAGACGTTATAATGTCAGAGAAGGCATTTTGCTGACGTTATTAAAAAGTCAAACCATCGAAATGAAGATTACCTTCTCAGCCCCGGTCCGTGAGGATTGTGGGCTCTTTTTTTATGAGCTTATTCATCGGGGACGAGTTGTGAGAGCCGGCGTTCGAGTTCGGTAGAACTCAAGCGAGTGGAGAGTTTGCCTTTGTGAGCGACCGAGATATTGCCCGTTTCCTCTGAAACGACGATTGCAAAAGCATCAGTGGCCTGCGCGATGCCCAAAGCCGAACGATGCCGGAGGCCGAGAGCGCGGGGCACATTGCGGTCGTGGCTTACAGGCAGGATGCAGCCGGCCGATTTCAGACGATTGTGGGCTATGATGAGAGCTCCATCGTGGAGGGGAGAGTTCTTGAAGAAAATATTTTCGATAAGTCGGCTGTTAATCAGGGCATCGATTATATCGCCCGAACGCTCGTAGGATTCAAGCGGAACGGTCTGTTCGATTACAATCAGTGCACCTGTCTTGGTCTTAGCCATGTTCATGCATGCATAGACTATCGGGAGAATATGGCGGCGGGCGTTAGCCTGGCGTTCGGCAGCTGTGGTGTGATGAAACAGATTGGATATAAACCTCCACCGCTTATGGTCGCCCAATCCGACGAGAAATCGCTTAATCTGTTCCTGAAAGAGAATGACAAGGATTATCAGACCGATACTCATAAACTTATCGAGCACCGTACCGATCAGTTTCATTTCAAGAATCTGCGAAGCTATAATCCATACGATGAAAAATGTGAGGACACCGAAAAAAATGTTGATGGTGCCCGAATCCTTCATAATCCTGTAGAGATAAAACAGGAGCAGGGCAGCGAGAGCTATATCGCAGGCATCAAGAATAGAAAAAGTATCCATGACTGAAAATTCGGTGATTAAGGATTTGTAAGGAGTCCGGTGATGACAAGCGCTTCACGAGCCTGGCGAACATCGTGAACGCGCAGAAAAGCGGCACCGCGTAGCAAGGCAAATGTGTTGAGAACGGTCGTGGCGTTGAGGGCTTCGTCGGAGGTGATGTCTAAAGCGCGTGTAATCATTGACTTTCGAGAAATGCCGACAAGAAGCGGAAGATTGAACACCCGACCGATATAGTCGAGATTGCGCATAAGCTCGTAGTTCTGCGGGAGAGTCTTGCTGAATCCAAACCCCGGATCAATGATAATATCGCCGACCCCAAGCTCCTCAAGTCTTTCAAGTTTGAATGACAGCTCCCGGACTACGTCGGCCGTCACGTCGGCATAGTCGGTAAGCGACTGCATTGTGGCCGGAGGGCCACGCATGTGCATCAGAATATAGGGGCAGCGCAATGAAGCAACGGTAGTAAACATGTCGGCATCGAGATCGCCGCCGGAAATGTCGTTGACAATGTCGGCCCCGAGCGAACGGACAGCCACGCGTGCAACAGAGGCCCTGAACGTATCGACCGAGACGGGAATATCAGGGGCAACATCGCGGATGGCTTTCAGACCGACCTCAAGGCGTCGCAGCTCTTCGTCGGCACTGACATCGTCGGCGCCGGGGCGCGAGGAGTAAGCGCCGATGTCGAGAAAATCTGCCCCATCGGAGACAAAGGTCTCAACACGCCGACGGACACTATCGGCATCGGGAGTGCGCGAGCCGGAGAAAAATGAATCCGGTGTAACGTTGACGATACCCATGATCTGTGGGCGGTCAATCTCGACGAGGCGTCCTTTGATGTTGAGTGAAAACGGCAGAAAAGCCATAGCGGTAGAGCGTTTAATTCGAGGCTAAGTTACGCCAATTTTGCGGCATTTGCAAAACCGCGCTGCAGCGTAATGGCTTTCCGAATGTTTGATGATTGAAACCCACCGAATTAGAGAATACCAAGACTATTCAGCATAACCAGAAGAATGGCCGGAGGAGCAATCCATTTGAGGCAGATCACGATAAATGGCAATGCCCGGGAGGTGAGCGTGCCATCATTGGTCAGCTGACGGCGAATCACCTTGCGGTCAATTACCCATCCCACGAAAAATGCAAGCAACATGCCGCACAGGGGCATAAAAATGTTGGACGAAATGTAGTCAAACAAGTCAAAGACTGTCTTGCCAAATATTGTCGCGTTTTTGAGCGGTCCGAAACTCAGCGCGCAGATTGTGCCGAGTGTTACAGCAACTATCAGTACGGTAAGATTGGCTTTACGGCGCGACATGTGAAGCTCCTCGGTGAGAAAAGCAATCTGAATCTCACTCATTGAAATTGTCGATGAGATCGAAGCCAGAAACAGGAGAAAGAAGAAAATCGACGCCCATATCACTCCGCCGGAAATCGAACGGAACACTTGCGGAAGCACTTCATAGACCAAAGCAGGCCCCTGAGCCGGCTGCATGCCGAACGAGAATACGGCCGGGAAAATCATAACACCGGCAAGGATGGCGACAAGCGTGTCGAGGATAGCAGTGGTAAACGCGGTGCGTGCAAGAGGAGTGCGGTCGGAGAAATAAGAAGCATACGTCAGCATAGTGCCTACGCCGATGCTGAGAGAGAAGAACGACTGTCCGAGTGCACTCAGTATGACATCGGGGGTTAGCTTGGAGAAGTCGGGGAGAAACAGGAAACTCAGTCCCTCAGAGGCGCCGGGCATGAAAAGAGAATTGACACACAGCACAATCAGCAGCACAAACATGAGAGGCATGAGTATGTTGTTGAGTTTTTCGATGCCTTTCTGCACACCGCGGCTGAGCACTATATAATTGAGCACCAGAAATACGATGGTCCAGAAAACCGGGCGCCATCCGCCGGCTATCGATTCGGTGAAGGTGGCGTTGAGATTGCTTGACGGGCTGAACAGTTCGCCGCTGATGGCAAGCCAGATATATTCGACTGTCCAACCTGCCACCACGCTATAGAATCCGAGCACAAGCACCGCGCATAGAATACCGGTGAACGCAACCCATGACCAACCGGGTTTACCTGGTGCGAGAATCCGGAACGAGCGGAACTCGTTGCTGCGCGTCTGCCGTCCGATTATGAACTCGGCGCAGATTACCGGAATACCGATAAGAAGGATGAAGGCTATGTAGCAGAGCATAAATGCTCCGCCGCCGTGACTTCCGGCTTCGTAAGGGAAACGCCAGATATTTCCCAGACCTACAGCGGAACCAACTGCAGCGGCAACAGCGCCGAGACGGGTTGTGAAAACAGCTCTTTGATTTCCGTTTTTTTCCATATTGGATGAGTGTTGAATCAAGTTAGGAGATGGTAAATTGAAATGGTGCTACCGGTCGAGAGTCTCTTCGTAGAAATCGCGTTGGCGATACGTGCGCTGGCTGCGGGCAGCTTTTGGTTTTGTCGATTTGCGCCGCCGTCTATTGACTGTCGCCGCAGTGTCGGCGGAATGAGCAGAGGGCTTCTGTCGGGCGGTGGTGATGACAATAGAAGAGTCGGACGATACAATTGCAGCGGGACCGCGATTACGGAAAAAGCTTGTCAGCAAAGCCGTGACTATCAGAATAGCGATAATCGAGAGCAGGACAATCAGTCCGCGCCGTTCGGAGCCGGTAGATTGCATCGCGTCAGAGAGTGAGAAAATAGTTGAGGAGGACCATGAAGATTAGCAGAGGCGCTATGAAGCGGATGGCAAACAGGCATGGCCCGAAAAGGCGTGAGCGGATAGTGCCGTTGTTGCTCATCTGATTCTTCAGAAGTGACTTCGGAGCAACCCATCCGATATAGACACAGAGCAGAATCGAGCCGAGCGGCAGGAAAATATTGGTTGCTACGGCATCGAGAAAGCTGAAAAGAGGCATGCCGGCTATGGTCAGACTATTGTCGGGCGTTAGAGACAGCGAACAAAGCGAACTGAAGATGACGAGAGGCAGTAGCACAATCAGGCAGGCGTAGCGGCGGCGGATTCCGATGCGGTCGCGCACGAAAGCCACCGACACTTCGGCGATGGAAATTGTGGAAGTAAGAGCGGCTACGGTGAGCAGGAGGAAGAAGAGCACAGACCATATCCACGTGAACTGCATGCGGGCGAAAACTTCGGGAAGAGTGACGAACACAAGTGTCGCGCCTTGCAGTTCCTCTCCGGCCAGCCCAAACGAAGTGACGGCGGGGAAAATAATGAGACCCATCATGACTGCCACGAGCATATCGAGAAGCGAAACGGTGACGGACGTGCGCATCAGTTTGGCGTCATCAGGGAAATAAGATGAATATGTCACGAGTATACCCATGCCGAGACTCAGAGAGAAAAAAGCCTGGCCGAGTGCATTAAGTAAGGTGGTAGGTGTAATAGATGAAAAATCGGGGCGCAGGAAAAAATCCAGACCGGCCGAGGCGCCAGGCAGCGTGAGACTTACGTAGAGCAGAATCAGCAGAATGACTACCAACATAGGCATAAGTATATTGGAAAGTCGCTCTATGCCTTTTGCTACACCGGCCAAAAGTACACCGAGATTAAGCAGGATGATGATAACCGTGAACAGAATCGGTCGCCATGGAGAGGCCGTCGAGTCATTCATAACGGCAGTAAAATGCTGGGTAAGCGACGAGCCATCGGGAATATCATAAAGCGAACCGGTGATAGAAGTCCATAGGTATTCAACTGCCCAGCCGGCTACAACCATGTAGAAACACAGAATCATATAGCTTGCAAGCACAGCCAGACCTCCGACGAACCACCATGGCTTTTTAGCTCCTAAATTTTTGAAAGATGTCACGGCGTCGCTCCCTCCCGCGCGTCCGAGCGAGAACTCAGCAACCATTACCGGGATACCGAGAATAAGCACGCAAGCGATGTAGACGAGCAAAAATGCGGCGCCACCACCTTGTTGAACTTCAGCCGGGAATCTCCAGATATTACCGAGACCTACGGCCGAACCGACCGTTGCGGCAATCATGCCGGCTTTTGATGCAAATACGTTTTTCTTTGCCATCAGTTTTATCCTTATAAATTACTATGTGTGTACCATTCGCTCCAAAAGGGTGACCCCGCAGGATGAATCAGCGACCGGGGAAACCGTTTAAGAGACTGATAATTTGACAAAGGTAGTTAAAAATCACCAAACATGAGGAAATTAGATGTAAATTTGCACATAAAATCGTTTTATGATGTACCGAACTAATCTTCTGATGGACCGGCTGCCTGATTTTTTTGCATCGGTAGTTGTGCTCGGGGTGGTGCTGTATGCAGTGCTCACTCCTAATCCGCCATCGTCGAATCTGTTCGCCTTTCCATATTCCGACAAGCTGGTGCATTTCCTGATGTTCGGAGGCCTGTCGGCCACGGTAATCTGGGATTTCGGGCGCCGCACAGGCCGCGCCGGCTGGAAGCAGTTGGCAATCATCGGTGCAATATGTGGCTCATTCGGATTTCTGACAGAATGGATGCAGGAAGTGGAAGGAGCCGGACGCATGGCTGACTGGCAGGATGGTGTGGCCGATGTGGCCGGAGCATTTCTCGTGCCGCTCGCTTTTTGGTCTGTGATAAAAAGTCACACTTATCACAGGCGATTACGGGTCAGCACCGCCGGTAAACCAATTACAGAGAAAGCTCTTCGTCTTTACGAACAGTCCTTTCCGTCTGACGAACGCCGAGAACGAAGTCGGCTGATAGATGTTGCTAAGGAACGTAAAGGGCAATTCGTGACATCGCATATTAGATGGAAAGGCCGCTTTGCCGGTATTTTATACTGGTGGGACTTCGGCTCATTTGTCTATATAGAGCATTTCGCCATCGATCCGCATCATCGTAACGCCGGGTTGGGTGGCCGCGCGCTCAGTCAGTTTACCGACAGGATGCGCGGTGTGGGAAAAGGTGTGGTTCTCGAAGCGGAGCCGGCTTATTCGGGCGATATGGCGCGTCGTCGTGTCGCGTTTTATCAGCGACACGGATTTGAAGCTCTGACGGAGTTTGCATATAGACAGCCGCCTTACGCACCGGACAAGGAGCCGGTAGAGCTTTGGTTGATGAAATCAGGCAAATGTCCGCCCCCGGAAGAAATGACGCGGATTATTATAAGAGAAGTATATGGTGCTAAATAACATATTTTAACTAACAACGGTGCAATATCATGTATGAAAATGGAAATAAATACGTCATTATGTATAAATGCATTTTTATACACGATAAATTAATTACCTTTGCGCCGTTCAAAAAATAGAAAAAGACAATAAGAGACCTGAAAAATGGATACGGCTAATATCGAAGTGAAATTTGGCGATGAAAGCCATGTGAAATATTCCGAGGAAATTTGTCGGCTTATTTACGAGTCGGCTCTTCAGAGAGGAACGGGTATTGCCCGTCGCTCGACCGATTATATCGGCTCAAAACTTAAAGGCGGTAAGGCAGTGGTTGCTCTCGACGGTGACCGTCTCGTAGGCTTCAGCTATATTGAGAGCTGGGGACATGGCGATTTCGTTGCAACCTCCGGTCTGATTGTGGACCCCGAATACCGTCATCTCGGTCTTGCTGCCCGAATTAAGGAAAAGACATTCCAGCTTGCGCGTCAGCGTTTCCCATACGCAAAGATTTTCAGTATCACTACATCGCTTCCGGTGATGAAACTCAACTCGCGCATGGGCTACAAGCCTGTGACCTTCTCCGAACTGACTGACGACGAAGAATTCTGGAAAGGCTGTCAGGGCTGCAAGAACTACGATATCTTGCAGCGCAACAACCGACGCATGTGTCTGTGCACCGGAATGCTTTACGACCCGGAGCAGCCTGCGGTCGACAACACGGCCGCCACGCCCTACATGATGAAACTGAGTAATATCGTTCGTTCGATATTTCACTCAAAGTAAAAATAACATCAAGCAAATAAACGTAAATACGCACCTTATTTAATATAGAAGCAAAATGACTGAAAAGAAAAAAGTAGTGCTTGCCTTCAGCGGAGGCCTTGACACATCCTTCTGTGTAAAATATCTTTCAGAGGAACTTGGCTACGAAGTACACACCGCCATAGCCAATACAGGCGGGTTCAACGAAGAAGAACTTAAGGAAATCGAGCGACGAGCCATGAAACTCGGCGCAACCAGTCATGCTACACTTGATATCACCTCGGAGTACTACGGCAAAAGCATCCGCTATATGATTGCCGGCAATGTGCTCCGCAACGGCACTTATCCTATCTCGGTAAGTTCGGAACGCATATTCCAGGCAATGGGAATCATAAACTACGCAAAGGAAATCGGCGCGCACGCTGTGGCTCACGGTTCGACGGGAGCGGGCAACGATCAGGTGCGTTTCGACCTTACATTCCAGATTCTCGCCCCGGATATCGAAATCATTACTCCGACCCGTGACCTCACGCTTACCCGCGAATATG
Organism: uncultured Bacteroides sp.; assembly: GCA_964449335.1. GTDB lineage: Bacteria > Bacteroidota > Bacteroidia > Bacteroidales > Muribaculaceae > Paramuribaculum. Next base: position 8,884 of record CAYUYQ010000032.1, read on the forward strand.
AAATCAATTACCTGAAGGAACATGGCTACGAAGCCGACTTCAAGAAACTCGAATATTCAATCAACAAGGGCCTGTGGGGTACGAGTATCGGTGGTAAAGAGACCCTACACTCGGAAGAGACTCTTCCCGAGGAGGCATATCCTTCGCAGGTGACCGCAAAGAAACCCGAGCTTCTGAAGCTCACCTTTACCGAAGGCGAACTCACGGCTGTGAACGGAGAAGAAATTCCTGATCCGGTCGAGGCTATCAGAAAGGTCGAGGCTATTGCTTCGCGCTTTGCTATAGGCCGCGACATGCACATCGGCGATACGATAATCGGTATCAAAGGCCGTGTAGGCTTTGAGGCTGCTGCACCTATCGTGATAATAGCTGCTCACAAAATGCTTGAGAAACATGTGCTCACCAAATGGCAGCTTTACTGGAAAGACCAGATTGGCACATGGTATGGTATGTTCCTGCATGAGGCGAAGTATCTCGACCCAGTGATGCGCGACATGGAGGCATTCCTGGAGAGCACGCAGAAGAACGTCAACGGTACCGTCACCGTAGAGTTGCGTCCATACGGATACACTCTCGTAGGTGTCGAGTCGCCCTATGATCTCATGAAGACCGACTTCGGTGAGTATGGCGAAGTGAACCGCGCATGGAGCGCCGACGACGTAAAAGGCTTCACGAAAATCATGGCCAACCCCATGAAGATATTCTATAACGTGAAAAATCGCGCCGAGTCAAAGAAAAATGATTAAAGCAGGAATAATAGGCGGCGCCGGTTACACTGCCGGTGAGCTTATCAGGATTCTACTCAATCATCCCGAGGTAAGCATAGAGTTCGTCCACTCCACGAGTAATGCCGGAAATCTCATTACTGACATTCATGGCGGACTGGCCGGGGAGACCGAGCTGCGATTCAGCGACACTTACGACCTCAACGGAGTGGACGTAGTGTTTCTTTGCTCCGGTCACGGTAAAAGCACTGAATTCTGGCAGAACAACGAACGTCCGGCCGGACTGAAGGTGATAGATCTCGCTCAGGACTTCCGCGACGAGCACGACGGATACGTCTACGGTCTGCCTGAACTCAAACGCGGCAGCATAAAAGAGTGCACGCTGCTGGCCAATCCAGGTTGCTTCGCAACGGCGATACAGCTGTCGCTCCTGCCGCTTGCTGAAGCCGGGCTGCTGGAAGGCGACGTGAACGTTACCGGTATTACCGGATCGACCGGAGCCGGAGTAAAACCCGGTGCCACCACGCATTTCAGCTGGCGAAACGACAATCTGTCGGTCTACAAAGCGTTCAACCATCAGCATCTGCTGGAGATAAACCGCACTCTGCGCGGCCTTCAGCCTGATTGGGATGGCGCGGTGAGATTTGTACCGGTAAGAGGTGATTTCCCTCGCGGAATCTTCGTGATGGCCACAACTAAGCTTGGAAAGAGTCTTGAGGAGGTGAGCCGTCTGTATAAGGACTTCTATGCAGAGTCGCCGTTTACGGTCGTAATCGACAAACCTGTAGATCTGAAACAGGCTGTCAATACCAACAAGGCTGTAATCTCGCTCACGATGAGTGACGACGGTATGCTTCTTGTCACCACGGCAATTGATAATCTATTGAAAGGCGCGTCGGGTCAGGCGGTAGAAAATATGAACCTTATGTTCGGGCTTGACGAAACGACCGGACTCCGACTGAAACCATCAGCATTCTAACATCACATTATGAAACTTTTTGACGTATACTCGCTTTACGATATAGAGCCGGTGGCCGGTGAAGGCAACTGGGTTTACACCGCCGACGGCACGCCATATCTCGACCTCTACGGCGGCCATGCCGTTATTTCGATAGGCCATTCGCATCCTAAGTATGTAGAGGCTATCAAAAAGCAGATTGAAAAAATGGGGTTCTACTCCAATTCGGTAGAAAACTCACTGCAACAGACGCTTGCTGAAAAGCTCGGCAAAGCGTGCGGTTACGATGACTATCAGCTTTTCCTCTGCAACAGTGGCGCGGAGGCCAACGAGAATGCGATGAAGCTTGCTTCGTTCGTAACAGGCCGGCCTAAAATAATAGCTTTTGAAAAAGCATTTCACGGCCGCACTTCAGGTGCTGTAGCCGCTACGGACAATCCCAAGATACAGGCACCGTTTAATAAAACCGGCAACGTGGTTTTCGCCCCGCTTGGTGACATCGAACGGGTGAAAGAACTATTGGCGGCCAACGATGTGGCCGGTGTGATGATTGAAGGCATACAAGGTGTAGCCGGAATCAGAGTGCCTGACGATAAGTTCATGAAAGAACTCCAGCAAGCCACGAAAGACAACGGTGCGCTGCTGATACTCGATGAAGTGCAGAGTGGGTACGGACGCACCGGAAAGTTCTTCGCTCATCAGTGGGCCGGAATCAAGCCTGACATAATCACGTGCGCTAAAGGAATAGCCAATGGATTTCCGGTTGGAGCAGTACTTATCAGCGACTCGATTAAACCGGTAAAAGGTATGCTCGGCACTACTTTTGGCGGAAACCATCTTGCTTGTGCCGCTGCGATAGCTGTGCTTGATGTGATGGAGGAAGAAAAACTCGTCGAAAACGCAGCCGCTACGGGAGCGTATATACTTGATGAACTCAAAAAAATTCCTCAGCTCAAGGATGTGAGAGGACGCGGACTAATGATTGGCTTCGATATCGAAGGTTCGGCGCCGGAGTTCCGCAAACGTCTTCTAAAAGAAAAGCATATTTTTACGGGTGGGGCGGGCGAACACACAGTGCGTGTGCTCCCGGCGCTCAATCTCTCGAAAAAGAAAGCTGAAATGTTTATCAAAGAGCTCAAAGAGCTCCTCAATAACTGACACAAGCAGGAAAGGATGAAAAAGTTTACATGTGCGGCCGATATCGGTCCGCTCGATAAAGCCGTAGCCGAGGCGCTGCAGATAAAAGAAAACCGATTCGCGTTCTCCCATCTTGGAAAGAACCGCACTCTTCTGATGATATTCTTCAACTCAAGTCTTCGCACCCGACTGAGCACTCAGAAGGCGGCGATGAATCTGGGTATGAACGTGATGGTGCTTGACGTCAATCAGGGCGCATGGAAGCTCGAAACAGAGCGCGGCGTGATTATGGACGGCGATAAAGCTGAACATTTACTCGAAGCAATCCCTGTAATGGGCTGTTACTGCGATATAATCGGAGTAAGGTCGTTTGCCTCGCTGACCGATAAGAAGAGCGATTACGAGGAAAAAGTAATCGAGCAGTTTATCAAATACTCAGGCCGTCCGGTTTTCAGCATGGAGGCTGCTACCCGCCATCCGCTCCAGACTTTTGCCGATCTGATAACGATAGAAGAGTTCAAGAAAGTGGAGCGCCCGAAAGTGGTGCTGACATGGGCTCCGCATCCTAAAGCCCTTCCGCAGGCTGTGGCCAACTCATTCTGCGAGTGGATGAATCTGACAGACTATGATTTCGTAGTGACCCATCCGCACGGCTATGAACTTGACCCAAAATTCGTCGGTAACGCCAAGGTGGAATATAATCAGGACAAAGCTTTCGAAGGGGCCGATTTCATCTATGCCAAAAACTGGTCGGCGTACACAGACCCTAATTATGGTAAGGTGCTATCAACAGACCGCAGCTGGACTGTAGATGAGGCCAAAATGGCGCTCACCAACTACGCCTATTTCATGCATTGCCTGCCCGTACGCCGCAACATGATTGTCACTGACGAGGTGATTGAATCGCCGCAGAGCATAGTGATACCCGAGGCAGCCAACCGCGAGATTTCGGCTGAGACGGTAATTAAACGAATGCTTGAAAGTTTATGATTAATGTAGTGAAAATCGGGGGCAACGTTGTGGATAACCCTGATGCTCTCCGACGGTTTATAGCCGACTTTGCCAAAATCGATGGGCCGAAAATACTGGTGCATGGAGGCGGTAAGGAAGCGTCGCGACTTAGCGAAGCCCTCGGAATCAAAACCACGATGATTGACGGACGCCGCGTGACGGACGCCGCGACAATCGAGGTAGTCACGATGGTCTATGCCGGTCTAATCAACAAGCGCATAGTGTCGATGCTTCAAAACGCCGGAGTAAACGCACTCGGTCTTTGTGGTGCCGATGGAAAGGCGCTTACGTCGGTCAGGCGTAATCCTCTGCCAATAGACTATGGCTTTGTGGGCGATGTCGATTCCGACGGATTAAACTACGCTTTCGTAAGTGAGTTGCTGAATAACGGTATAACGCCGGTATTCTGCGCCATAACGCTTGGCACCGACGGATCGCTGCTCAACACCAACGCCGACAGCGTTGCCTCGGCAGTAGCTACCGGAATGGCTAAAACCGGCGAAACAGAATTGACCTATTGTTTCGAGAAAGCCGGTGTGCTGATGGATCCCGACGATGATTCAAGCGTCATAGCCCGAATCAATGCAGAAGAATTCGAGCGACTGAAAACGGAAGGAATCGTCTCAAAAGGAATGATTCCAAAACTGACAAACGCATTCAAGGCCCTGGAGAAAGGTGTCAAAGCCGTTACAATCAAGAGTGCCGACAATGTGGCTGTAAATATCGGAACACGAATCGAATGATTGACACCGTAGGACTACTCCGGCAGCTTATCGCGACACCATCGGTTTCTGGCAACGAGGACGGAACGGCCTCGCTGCTTGCGAATGCGCTCGAAGGTGAAGGCGTGGCGGTCAATCGGCTATATAACAACGTATGGGCCACGCAACCTCACTACGACGCAACGAAGCCCACGCTGCTGCTTAACTCGCATCACGATACAGTGAAACCCTCGCCGGCTTATACCCGCGACCCTTTTGAGCCTACGCTGACTGCCGACGGCCGTCTATACGGCCTGGGGAGCAATGATGCCGGAGCATCGCTGTGTAGCCTGGCGTCGGTATTTGTTGAGCTTTACAATGAGCCGTTGCCGTTTAACCTTGTGCTTGCGCTTACGGCTATGGAGGAAAATATGGGACCGGAAGGAAACAGGTCCATGATTCCACACTTTGCTGAAAAGGGTATAAGAATAGATATGGGGCTGATAGGTGAACCAACCGGCATGCAACCGGCGGTTGGCGAGCGCGGTCTCGTGGTGCTCGACGGAACGGCTCACGGAAAATCGGGGCACGCGGCACGCGGTGAAGGAATCAACGCTCTCTATATAGCCGTTGACGATATTGAGCGACTGCGCAACTTTAAATTCGATAAGGTAAGTGAATTGTTGGGCCCCGTGACTCTTACCGTGACGCAGATTGAGGCCGGAACGCAACACAATGTTGTGCCGGCCGAGTGTCGATTTGTGGTTGATGTCAGGACTACTGACGCTTATACCAACCAACAGACAGCAGAAATACTTCAGAGTTTGTGCCGGTCGACACTTACACCTCGCTCCACGCGAGTCCATGCGTCGGCAATAGCTGAGACGCATCCGATGGTAAAAGCTGCAGTCGAAATGGGGGGGAGCCCCTTCGTGTCACCCACGACATCGGATATGGCCCTGATGCATGATTTCCCGACGCTCAAAATGGGACCCGGCCAGTCGAGCCGGAGCCATACGGCCGATGAGTTTGTGATGATATCCGAAATCAGCGAAGGTGTCGACGGTTACCGGCAGTTTATAAGGAACCTTGCGAAACACGTCGATAAGAAATAGAAACGCGAGTCGAGCCCTTTTAATGTTTATTATCATTTGAGGTACTCGGCAACTTTGTCAAAATATGTAAATTTGTACGAAAAATTCCCGATATGCAACTATGGAACAAGGGTTACGAGCCCGATAAAATGATAGAAGAATTCACGGTAGGAAATGACCGCGAACTTGACCTGAAACTTGCCCGCTACGACGTGGAGGGCTCGTTGGCTCATATAAAGATGCTTAATTCGATAGGACTGCTGGAGAATGAGGATCTGGAGAAGCTTGTTCCGGCGCTTGAAGAGATTGGCCGCGATATAGAGGCCGGTAAATTCACTATTGAACCGGGAGTGGAGGATGTTCATTCGCAGGTGGAATTTCTTCTGACAGCTAAACTCGGCGATACGGGCAAAAAGATACATTCGGGCCGCTCGCGCAACGATCAGGTGCTTGTTGACCTTAAGCTGATGATGCGTGACGAACTGAAGCATATCGCCCGCTCGGTAAAGACCCTTTTCGAGAAATTTCAGGAACTTTCGGAGCAGTACAAAGATGTGCTGATGCCGGGATATACCCACTTGCAGATAGCTATGCCATCATCGTTCGGCTTATGGTTCGGAGCATACGCCGAATCGCTTGTCGACGATATGGAAATGCTCAAGGCAGCCTATCGAATTGCCGACCAGAATCCGCTTGGGTCGGCTGCCGGCTACGGGTCGTCGTTCCCGCTCGACAGAGAGATGACTACAAAACTGCTCGGATTTCACACACTCCACTATAATGTGGTGGCTGCGCAGATGAGCCGTGGCAAGACAGAAAGGGCCGCATCGATGGCTATTGCAGCCATAGCTTCAACGCTCGGACACTTTGCGATGGATGTCTGCATGTATATGTGCGGCAACTTCCGTTTCGTTAGTTTTCCCGACGAGTTTACCACCGGGTCGAGCATTATGCCTCATAAGAAGAATCCCGACGTGTTTGAGATTATGCGCGGCAAGTGCAACCGTCTGCAGGCTGTGCAGAACGAAGTGGCGCTACTCACGGCTAATCTCCCGTTGGGATATAACCGCGACCTTCAGTTGCTGAAAGACATTCTGTTTCCGGCTACGGAGGAGATGGTAAAGTGTCTTGACATGTGCACGATGATGCTTGACCATATCATAGTGAACCGCGATATTATTGAAGATTCTAAATACGACTATCTCTTTACCGTCGAGGACGTGAACCGACTCGTGCTCTCGGGTATGCCGTTCCGCGACGCATATAAGACGATAGGAATGCAGGTGCAGAGAGGAGAGTATAAGCCTCATCGTGAGGTGAACCATACCCACGCCGGAAGTATAGGGAATCTCTGCACGGACAAGATTAAACGGAAGATGGACGAAGCTGCATCGGGCATCATTGAAGCTTAGCCTTACGGCGCAATAGTCCTGATGTCTGCAACCAATCATTTTTATTCAATTATTTAACCGAAATTCACCTATTTATTGATACCATTAACAAAAGTTCTTTATGGAAACTAATCTATTCTGGATTGTGCCGGCGTCGTCGCTGATAGCTTTGTTTATGGCATGGTATTTCTATCATGGCATG
>CAYUYQ010000033.1:0-16061 GCA_964449335.1 uncultured Bacteroides sp.
CCGCCGGGCTGATTGAGAAAGTTGAGAACTATGAGAATAAGGTAGGTTACTCCGAACGCAACTCCGACACTGTCACCGAGCCCCGTCTCTCCGACCAGTGGTTTCTCAAAATGGAATCGCTCGCTCGCCCTGCCCTCGAAGCGGTTGAGAACGACGTTGTGAAATTTATACCCGAAAAGTTCAAAAACACCTACCGACGCTGGATGACCGAAATACGCGACTGGTGTATCTCGCGTCAGCTTTGGTGGGGCCATCGTGTTCCGGCATGGTATCTGCCCGACGGTTCGTTTGTCGTTGCCGAGGATGCCGACGAAGCCCTGCGTCTCGCTCAGGAGAAGAATCCCGAACTGACAGCTGCCGATCTCCATCAGGATGAAGACTCGTTTGACACATGGTTCTCATCGTGGCTTTGGCCTATTACGCTTTTCAACGGTATTCTCGACCCCGACAACGAGGAGATGCGTTACTACTATCCCACTTCCGACCTTGTCACCGGTCCCGATATTATATTCTTCTGGGTGGCCCGCATGATTATGGCCGGTTACGAATTTATCGGTAAGCAGCCTTTCAATCACGTCTACTTCACCGGTATCGTTCGCGACGAAATCGGCCGCAAGATGTCGAAGCAGCTCGGCAACTCTCCCGACCCGCTGCAGCTTATCGCCGATTATGGTGCCGACGGTGTGCGCGTTGGCATAATGCTCTCCGCTCCCGCAGGAAACGATATATTCTTTTACAAGAAGCTTTTCGAAACCGGCCTTAATTTCTGCAATAAAATCTGGAATGCGTTCCGACTTGTCAAAGGATGGGAGGTAAGCGATGATGCCAAGCAGCCCGAGGCAGCACGGCTTGCCGGCCAGTGGATGCGCGCACGACTAAACGCATCTATCGCCGAAATTAACGACCTTATGGCTAAGTTCCGTATATCGGAAGCGCTTAAAGAGGTCTACCGTCTTTTCTGGGACGAATTTTCAGCGTGGTATCTCGAGGCAATCAAACCTGCCTACGGCAGCCCCGTTGACCGTCGTACTCTCGAGGAGGCTCTGGGCTACTTCGACGAATTGATGCGTCTGCTCCACCCCTTCATGCCTTTCATCACCGAAGAACTCTGGCAGCATATCGCAGAGCGTCGCCCCGGCGAATCAATCATGTATGCTCCCACCCCTGCCGCCGGTGCTCCCGATGCTTCGATACTCGAACTGATGGAAACCGTAAAGGAAGCCGTCAACGGTGTGCGCAATGTTCGTGCGGTAAAGAATATTCCCAACAAGCAGACGCTGGCCATGAACCTCCTCGGCGCCTGGGATTCGCGAGCCGATGCTCTGGCAATAAAACTCGCCAATCTCTCGGCTGTAAATCACAATGCCGAAAAAGATCCTGCCGCAGCCTCGTTTATGGTCGGAACGCTTGAAGTCAACGTACCGCTTACCGACAACATCGACGTCGAGGCCGAACTTGCCAAGCTCCGCAAGGATGCCGATTATCTCGAAGGATTCAAAGCATCCGTACTTAAAAAGCTTTCCAACGAACGTTTCGTTGCCAACGCACCGGCACAAGTCGTTGAAGCCGAGCGTCGCAAGCTTGCCGATGCCGAATCAAAACTCCAGTCGCTCAACGCAGCTATCGCAGCATTGACTAAGTAAAATGTCTTTAGAATAAAACGATTAAGGCGATGTGTCAAATTTAATTTCTGACACATCGCCTTATTTATATCCGTATGGGGTTAAGCTGTTGCCGGAAGTGAAAGTGACCTCAGATGACTACGCCTCGAGCGAGTCAATCTCCTTGAGCCACAAAGCCGACGTAGCATCGCTCGGCATGCGCCAGTCGCCTCGTGGCGAAAGGCTTACGCTTCCTACTTTCGGTCCGTCGGGAAGACAGGAACGCTTAAACTGCTGCGTGAAAAACCGGCGATAGAACGTTCTCATCCATTTAATAATCGTAGCACCATCGTATGACCCCTCGAATGCTTTCAGAGCCAGTCTATAGATTCGCCTGGGGGTAAACCCGTAGCGGAGCACATAGTAAAGGAAGAAATCCGAGAGTTCGTAAGGCCCGACAAGCGACTCGGTTTTCTGCTGTATATTGCCTTTGGCATCTGGAGGCGTAAGTTCGGGACTTATCGGTGTCTCGACTACGCTCATAAGCGTGTCCCGCAACTCTGCGTCGCCGCAAGCCCGCGCATACCATCTAACCAGATATTTTACCAGCGTCTTAGGCACACCCACATTCACACCATACATCGACATGTGATCGCCATTGTAAGTGGCCCAACCCAGCGCAAGTTCCGACAAGTCGCCCGTACCAAGCACAATTCCGCCAAGACGGTTGGCAAGGTCCATCAGTATCTGCGTGCGTTCGCGAGCCTGCGAATTTTCGTAGGTAACGTCATGCACGTCGGGGTCTTGACCTATATCTGCGAAATGTTGCTTTACGGCCGGTGCAATAGGTATCTCCATCATGGTAATACCCAGAAGTTTCATCATGCGTAGTGCGTTGTCGTAGGTTCGGTTTGTAGTGCCGAATCCTGGCATCGTCACTCCCACAATATCTTTCGTGTCGCCTCCGAGCGCCTTAATTGTGCGATGGGCCACAAGAAGCGCAAGCGTCGAATCAAGACCACCGCTGATTCCGACCACAATACGGTTGCTCCCGACGGCTTTAAGACGCCGTGCGAGACCGCACTCCTGAATAGTCGCTATTTCTATGCATCGCTCGTCAAGCAGCTTATCTTCCGACGGAACAAATGGATGCGGAAAGACTTTACGATACTTTAGGTCACTCTTGCCTCCGGCTGACGAGTCGGCGACGAGAGCACCTGAAGCTACATTCTCGCGGCTCTGTGAAGCGGCAAAGGTCGATGTGTGGCGCCGGTCATGCTTTATTGCTTCAATATCGATGTCGGCTATAGCAGCGGGGTGGTCGAGGAAGCGACGACGGTCGTTGCTCGCAAGTATCGTGCCATTCTCAGCCACGACGGTTTTAGGCAGATAGACAACATCGGTCGTTGACTCGCCGAAGCCGGCCGAGGCATATACATAGCCCGCAAGGCAACGGCCCGATTGCTGCGCTATAAGCTGCATGAGATAAGCGTTTTTCCCGATAACATCGTCGGACGCGCTGAGATTGAATATAACCTCGGCACCGGCTAAAGCCATGCGCGACGACGGTGGTATCGGAGCCCAAAGGTCCTCACATATTTCTATACCGATACGCGCTCCGTGACTTTCAAACACCTTCCCGCACATCTCCGGCCGCCCCGGAGCAAACCAACGCCGCTCATAGAACTCGCTATAAGTCGGGAGATAGGTCTTGGCAACCAAATCAGCCATTCCGTCGGCCACAAAAGCCGCACAATTATATAAAGCGCCTGTATCTTCCACCGGAAGTCCCACAATCACATGCAGATTCATATCGGCCGATGCCTCCCTTATCCGTCTCAGGCCATCAGCAGCAGCCCTGAGGAGCGTACGGTCCATAAACAAGTCGCCGCACGTATAGCCGGTTATACATAATTCCGGAAAAACGGCTATCTCCACCTCCTCGGCTTCGAGACTCCTCATCGCTTCAATTATCTTGCTGACATTGAAGTCAACATCGGCCACTTTCATTTCGGGAGCAACGGCCGCAACTCTCAAAAATCCGTCTTTCATTTATAGACTGAATTTTAATAATCTACAACTAAGTAAATGAGAATAATCCATCAATAGCATCATTCGAAATGCTGATAAAGATAGCGCTTGATTGAACGTTTTGGCGTCTTTTCAAACTCTTCGTTCATCAATTTGATACGCGATACCCTGCTGTAGGACGGCACTGACTGATTCAAAGTCTGGAGATTTTCATCCATCTTCTCCTGCAGAGCCTTGTCGTCCAGCTTTTCACGGGCTGCACTCTCATAGTCGGGATATACCAGAGCCACCAGTTTCCCATCCGATGAAACCACGACCGATTCACCCACGTATGGCAAATTATTCAGCACCTCCTCAATCTCTTCGGGATAGATGTTCTGGCCCGAAGGTCCGAGAATCATATTTTTATCGCGACCACGGATATACAGGAAGTTATCGCTGTCAAGCGTACCGATATCTCCGGTGTTCATCCATCCGTCATCGCCGAGAGCCTCTTTTGTTGCCTCCGGATTATTGTAATATCCGGCCATGACATTCTGTCCGCGCACGAAAATCACTCCGGGGACGTTTTCCGGATCCGGTGAATCGATTTTAACTTCCATACGGTCCACAATACGTCCGCACGAACCTGGACGGTATTCATTCCACGGTGCATAGGAAATAAGCGGCGCGCACTCCGTCATTCCATAACCGACGGTGAAAGGGAAATCGATGCGGCGCAGGAATGCCTCTACCTCCTTGTTCAGCGCCGCACCACCGATTATAAGTTCATGTAGTTGTCCGCCGAATGTCTCCTGAAGTTTTTCCTTGATTTTTCCGAGCAGATGATCGTCGACAAAAGGCACTTTGAGCAGTATCTTCATCATCGGTTTTTCAAGGAGCGGGAATACGTTGCCTTTTATGAGTTTCTCGATAATGAGCGGTACAGCCACTATCAGTTTGGGCCTGACCTGCGCAAAAGCGGCTTTGATTACTCTCGGCGATGGTATGCGAGTCAGGAAGTTGATATGACATCCTTCTACAAAGGGATAAATCACGTCAATCATCAGCCCATACATGTGGGCCATAGGCAACATGCTGACAACACCGTCGCCCGGCTTCAGGAAGTCGATATGCTCGCGCGCGAACACAAGGTTTGACATCAGATTACGATACGTCAGCATCACACCTTTCGACAGCCCTGTGCTACCCGATGTGTAATTAATCAGCGCCAGCTCGTCGAGCGGCGACTCATATATTTCAAGTTCCGACGGAGTAAATCGCTCCGGAAAGTCATGGCCGAACAGCTCGTTGAGATGGTGACGAGCCTGTTCGAGCGCGTCCGTTCGCGAAAGGAGCAGACTGAAATCCGACAGACGTATTGCGCCCGAAAGCAGTTTCATCTGCTCAGGGTCGAGGTTTTCCCAAATCGTTTTTTCAACAAAAAGCAGTTTCGCTCCGCTGTGTGTAACGATATGGTGAATATTATCGGGCTTGAATTCGTGGAGTATCGGGACGGCAACTGCTCCGTAAGTCACGGCAGCGAAGAAAGCAACGGCCCACTGCGACGAATTGCGTCCGCAAAGTGCCACACGGTCGCCGCGTTCGACACCGCACTGTCTGAAAAGGATGTGGAGTTTCTGAACTTTTCTGGCTACATCCTTATAGCTGAACGACACTCCGTCGCAATCGGTCAGAGCCAGTCGCTCACTGTTGTCAATCATGCTCTGCTTGAGCAATTCGTTGAAAGGGGGATATTTCTCCATAAATAGCTTTAAGCGGATATAAAAATAAAGTCTCAAAGATAGGCTTTTTTAGGAAACATCACATCAATTATTGCAAAAATATTGCATTTTAAGGAGTTTTCACCCCCGGAAATGCGTTCACCTCGAAATAAGTAATTAACTTTGCACCCAAAATATTTTTACCAAAATACCATAATGAAAGCAAAGATTTTACTTCAGGCCTCATTAGGCCTCATGCTCGCTTCGTGTGCAACATCAGTCAACAAAGACTACACCGTGACCGTAGCTCTGCCCGGCGCCGAAAATGGCGTAATGGCCTATCTCGTTGACTACGATTCATCTGATAAAATCGACAGTGCTGTGGTTGAAAACGGAGCTGCCGTATTCAAAGGCGCTATCGACAAGACCGCTATGGTTCAGGTTGTGTGCGACGGTTCTCGTGCCGGCACACTCGTGCTCGAACCCGGCGAAATCACTTTCGATTCTGAAAGCCGCACTGCTGCCGGTTCGCCTCTCAACGAATCAATGATGCAGTACAACACGGCTGAAAAAGCCATGTTTGAGGAGTATCGCCAGCTCCCCGACGACTCTGTAGGCGAAGTTCGCGCCCGTGAAATCATGGACCGCCACACCGCCATGTCAGACTCGATGGTAAATGCTAATAAGGACAACGCTCTCGGCTACTATACCTTCATGCAGAGCGCCTATGAGTGCAACCTCGCACAACTTGATTCCGTAATTACTCTCTATCCCGCCTTCGCCGACGGCAAGCGCATCGCCAAACTCCGCGACAGCCTCGTAAAGAAAGAGGAAACGCAGCCCGGCAAGATGTTCAAGGATTTCGAAGTTACCTACGATGGCAAGACCTCTCGTCTGAGCGACTATGTTGGCAAAGGTAAATACACTCTCGTTGACTTCTGGGCAAGCTGGTGCGGTCCGTGCATCCGTGAGACTGCCGTGATTAAGGAACTCTATAACAAATATTCCGACAAGGGTCTCGAAGTTCTTGGCGTTGCCGTGTGGGATCAGCCTGCTAATACACTCAAGGCTATCGAGCAGCATCAGCTCCCCTGGAATCAGATTATCGACGCCCAGACCATCCCCACCGATATCTACGGTATCTCGGCTATCCCCTGCATCATTCTCTTCGATCCGCAGGGCCAGATTGTAAGCCGCGACAAGCAGGATGACGCTCTTGTTGCCGACGTTGACGCAGCAATGGCTACCATCGGTGTTTCAATGAACTGATACGCCCCTCCTCTCTCCTCACTCCGTTTCCTCTCCCCCTCATTCTGACTCGAATGTGAGTTTTTTACAACTACCTTATTACAATGGTTGAAAAAATCCGTCAAATAAAGGAGCAGATTAGCTCCGCCTGCGCTTCCACAAAAGAAGATGTGGAAGCTCTCCGTATAAGATTCCTGAGCAAAAAGGGTGAGATTTCTCAGCTTTTCAATGATTTCCGTAACCTTCTGCCTGAAGATAAAAAAGCTCTCGGTCCGGCTATCAACGCGCTGAAGGATTTCGCTACTGAGCGAATCAACGAATTGCGTCTCGCCGTAGAATCGACTGATGATATCGACCCGACGCTCGACCTTACTCGCACAGCCTCCCCCATCGCTCTCGGCTCGCGCCACCCGCTTTCAATCGTGCGCAACGAGATTATCTCGATTTTCTCTCGCCTCGGATTCACCGTGGCCGAAGGTCCGGAGATTGAAGATGACTGGCATGTGTTCTCTGCTCTTAACTTTGCCGCCGATCATCCGGCCCGCGACATGCAGGACACATTCTTTATACAGCGCAACCCCGACGTGTTGCTGCGTACTCACACCTCGTCGGTTCAGAGCCGCGTCATGGAGCGCACTCAGCCCCCTATCCGCATCATCTGCCCCGGACGCGTATACCGCAACGAAGCTATTTCGGCCCGAGCTCACTGCTTCTTCCATCAGGTCGAAGCGCTTTATATCGATAAGAATGTATCGTTTGCCGATCTCAAGCAGACTCTACTCTATTTCGCACGCGAGATGTTTGGTCCGGAAACTAAAATCCGTCTCCGTCCGAGCTACTTTCCTTTCACTGAGCCGTCAGCCGAGATGGATATTTCCTGCAATCTCTGCGGAGGTAAGGGCTGTTCGTTCTGCAAAGGCACCGGTTGGGTCGAGATTCTCGGTTGCGGTATGGTCGACCCCAATGTGCTTGAAGCTTGCGGCATAGATTCGAAAGTCTACAACGGTTTCGCACTTGGTATGGGTGTTGAGCGTATCACCAACCTCAAATATCAGGTCAAGGACCTGCGCATGTTCTCCGAGAACGACCGTCGCTTCCTCGAGCAATTCCAGGCAGCTCACTAAATCAGGCTATACATTCTTGAAACCCTATCCGTCATGACCGTCAAGCAGCGATATAAGGCAGTAATTGATTGGTTCAGCCGCGAAATGCCAGTAGCTGAAACCGAACTCCATTACTCCGACCCTTATCAGCTGCTTGTGGCCGTGATTCTTTCGGCTCAATGCACCGATAAGCGTGTCAATCAGGTCACTCCTCCACTTTTTGAGGCGTTCCCTACGCCCGAAGCTCTTGCGGCCGCTACCGCCGATGAAGTCTTTCCCTACATCCGCTCTGTATCGTATCCCAACAATAAGACACGCTCCCTTTTGGGTATGGCCCGGACGCTTGTCGACGAATTTGGTGGAAAGGTCCCGTCCGATCTCGAATCGCTCTTGAAATTGCCAGGTGTAGGCCGAAAGACGGCAAACGTCATTCTGTCGGTTGTGTGGGGAAAGGCTGCCATGGCAGTCGACACCCATGTGTTTCGGGTCAGCGAACGAATCGGACTGACCACCAACTCGCGCAATCCGCTGACGACCGAGCGGGCACTCATGCGCAATATTCCTCCCGAGATAGTTCCGAAAGCGCATCACTGGCTGATACTCCACGGACGCTACGTCTGCAAGGCACGACGACCTGACTGTCTCAATTGCGGCCTCCGTGAGGTCTGCCGTTACTATAACCGCAACTCTGCTGCAGAAGCGGATTCAACTCAGTCCTAACCGAGACTTAACACTCTATCCCACATATATCCACCGTTAAAATGGAATTTCCACTACATATGTCAGATCATAAGCGCGACGTTATAAACCAGTTCCTACGCTATGTGTGCGTAGGCGTAATGAACACATGTATAACACTCGTCGTAATTTTCACCTGCAAGAGTGTGTTCGGCGTCAATCCGTGGGTGTCTAATGCATTGGGCTATGTAGCCGGATTTATCAATTCGTTTATCTGGAACAAACTGTGGGTATTTCACTCAAAAAGCAATGCCTTGCGTGAGGCCATCAAGTTTATCGGAGGTTTCCTGCTCTGCTACGGGCTTCAGCTTCTCGTCACTTGGCTACTGACCACCCACACACCCCTATCGACGTGGGAATTCAGCTTTGAAGAGTTTACGCTGTCGGGCTATGGTCTTGCAACGCTGCTCGGTATGTGTTTCTACACCTTGTCAAATTTTGTCTACAATCGTGTAGTCACCTTCAAATAAGTGACAGCTTCCGTCAACAACCTGACTCTCCCGCCACTTGAACGGAAAGTAGCTCACGCAATCAATCGCTACGGGCTGCTTCGTCCGGCCGAACGAGTTGTTGTAGCGCTAAGCGGAGGCGCCGATTCGGTAGCCCTTCTTCAAGCGCTCCATTCGTTAGGCTACGATTGCGTTGCGGCTCACTGCAATTTTCATCTGCGCGGCGACGAGAGCATGCGCGATGAAAAGCATGCACGCGAAATCGCCCTTCGTCTGAACTGTCGGTTTGAAAAGACCGATTTCGATGTGGATGCCTACCGTAAGTCGTCCTCTGACTCTATATCGCTCGAAATGGCCTGCCGCAATCTCCGTTACGATTGGTTCGACCGATTGCGTAGGGGGCTTGAAATCCGGCATATTGCCGTGGCTCACAATGCCGATGATAATGCCGAGACGCTAATCCTTAATTTGTTGCGCGGCTCGTCGTTAGCCGGTGTGCGCGCCATGCGTCCACTTAACAACCGGGGTGTAATCCGCCCGATGCTTGAAGTGTCGCGAGCCGAGATAGAAGAGTATCTGACGGCTGTAGGCATTGATTATGTCACTGATTCATCAAATCTTGCCGACGAGTTCACGCGCAATCGTATTCGCCATCACGTGCTTCCTGCAATGCAGAAAGCCGTAGGCGAAGGGAAAAACGCCCTTGCGTCACTCACCGCATCACTCCGTCTGCTATCTGAAAATCACGATTTTTATCGTCAGACCATCGAAGAAAAACGACAGCTTTACTCACTGCCTGACGAATCTATCGATATCCGTGCTCTCGCATCTGCCGAGCCTCACGCCGCACTTCTGCTCTACGAATGGCTCTCGCCACGAGGATTCAACCGCACACAGACCGACGCCATGCTCGCAGCTGCCGATGAATCCGGACAGCGCTTCCTATCCCCGACCGGCGAGCAATTTGTCATTTCCCGCGGCATTCTCTCACCTATCAGTCAATCACCGACTCCACCATCACCCGAAAGCATATTTAAAATAGAGATTATCTCTCAGGCTGAATTTCATCCGAAGCGCGACGCCCGTACAGCCTATTTCGATGCCGATGCAATCCGTCAGTCCGGCTTGCACCTCACAGTGCGCTATTGGCGGGAGGGCGACCGTCTTCAACCGTTCGGCATGAAAGGCTCGAGATTGTTAAGCGACCTATTCAACGATGCAAAGCTTTCGGCTTCGCAAAAACTTACGCTCCCGCTCCTCACACTCTCTCCCCTGCCTGACGGGCATGCCACTCCGTCACCGGATTCCGACGTAATTCTGTGGGTTCCCGGCATCCGTGCCTCGCGTCACTATACCGTCACTCCGACCACACACTCGATACTCCGACTCACCTATCCTATATAATTATACTCCGTAAGATTATGAACCGCACAGGCAAACTATATTTCCGCTACGGTACAATGGGCTCAGCCAAAACCGCTCTGCTGCTTACTCAAGCCTACAATTTCGAAGAACGCGGTCTTCGCTACATCTGCCTCAAACCGGCTATTGATACTCGCGAGACATCCAACGTGATTCGTTCGCGTATAGGCATCGAGCGCGAATGTCGCTGGATAATGCCTGACACAGATATATATGCGCTTGCTCAGGAACTTTTCGAAGAAGAAATGACGGTGATTGACTGGCTTCTCGTTGATGAAGCTCAGTTTCTCTCGGCTGAACAAGTTGACCAGCTTGCGCGTATAGTAGATGACTACGGTAGCAATGTGATATGCTACGGTTTGCGTACCGATTTCAAGAGTCATCTCTTTGAAGGCTCACGTCGACTGTTTGAAATTGCAGATTCTATCGACGAAATAAAATCGACCTGCAACTGCGGCCGGAAGACAATAATCAACGCCCGCATTGACTTGCACGGTGATTTTGTCGAGGAGGGAGCGCAGGTTGAAATCGGCGGTGACGACCGATATATCGCAGTGTGCCGTAAGTGCTGGCGCAACAAACGCATCGAGCAGATGGTGCGCCACTCACTACCATTCCCCGACATAAAACTACGTCAATGAAACATTTTTTTCTTTCCGCCCTCCTGCTTATGCTTTCGGCCATCAGCCTGTCGGCTACCGAAATGCAAGATGAAACACTCCATTACAAAGTGCTCTACAAATGGGGATTGATTCAGAAACAGGCCGGCAATGCAACCATACATCTACAGCGTATCCCCGGAGGATACAAGGCGTCACTTTATGCCCGCAGCGAACCGTGGGCCGACAAATTCTACCGCCTGCGCGACACTCTCTACACCACCATGCGCCCGACCGACATGACGCCCACACTCTATGAGCGCCATTCCAACGAAAACGGCCGATATACCTACGACGTTGTGAAATTCCAGCGTCAGGCCGACACCGTTAAGGGCCATTCAACGCGTCTTCGCCGGCCAAAAAACAGCAACGAAACCATCAAGACCGTTACCGAACTTTCGGCCGAAGGGATTACGGTCGATTTTCTGAGTTCGTTCTACTATCTTCGCAACATCGATTTCTCGACATTTATCCCCGACCAATCCGTCCGTCTCAACATATTTTCGGGCAAGAAAAAAGAGCTGTTGACAATAGTCTACAAGGGTACGGATAAGGTCAAAATCAACAAAACGGAATACCCTGCCATTAAATTGATTTTCTATTTCACATCCAATGGACGCATCGAATCGTCATCGCCTCTCGAAGCGTGGATTTCCGACGATTCACGCCGGATTCCCCTGAAAGTTGTCGGACAGTTGAAAGTCGGCAAAGTGCAGTGTTTCTATGTGCCCGAACCGTAATAGGGCTCACATATCCAACGTCTATCCTCGTCCTTAATAAACCCCATGAAACGTATACTCATCTCGCTCTCTACACTATTTCTCTGTCAACTGTCGCCCATGACTGCCATCGCATCCGAAAAAACAGTGACCATCGTCTATACAACCGATGTCCACGGCAATTTCTTCCCCTACAACTTCATCACGCTCTCTCCCGCCGAAGGAAGTCTTGCCCGAGTTGCCACCGCTCTCGATTCGCTGCGTGCGGCCAATCCCGGTGGAGTAATCACGCTCGACAATGGCGACATTCTTCAAGGACAGCCGACCGTCTATTACTACAATTTCATAGATACCGTGTCGCCCCATATCGTTCCGGAAATTTTCCGTTTTCTTGCCTATGATGTGGCTACCATAGGCAATCACGACATAGAGACCGGACATGCGGTTTATGACCGCGTGCGAGCCGAGATGACCATTCCATGGCTCGGAGCCAACGTGATTGACACCGCTACCGGTGAGCCCTATCTGAAGCCCTACACAGTCATAGAGCGTAAAGGCAAGAAGATAGCCATCCTCGGCTTGCTGACTCCCGCTATCCCGTCGTGGCTGCCTGAGACTTTGTGGGAAGGACTGCGATTCGACGACATGGTGGCTACCGCTCAACATTGGATTCCGATAATACGCCGGCGGGAGAATCCCGACGCGATCATAGGTCTGTTCCATTCCGGCCACGATGCATCAAAGACCACTGGCGAGACCGTCGAAAATGCCTCTATGCTCGTTGCTTCAAAAGTCGATGGATTTGATGCCGTGCTTATGGGGCATGATCATCAGCTATTTGCCGACACCGTCGTTTCGCCGTCGGGGCGTGTAGTTCCGGTCATCAATCCGGCTAATAATGCACAAGCCGTCGGCGTCATTGACCTCGTTTTTTCGGCAGCTCCCGACGGCTCCGATACTCTTACGGTGAATTCCCGCCTAATTGATGTGACCGCTCTTGAACCATCTCCGACATTTACCGATCACTTTTCCGACCGACTGCTTGCGGTCAGCGATTTCGTGAACCGTCAGCTGGGCACCGTGACCGAAACCATCACTACGCGCGACGCTTTCTTTGGGCCATCGGCATTTATGACTCTGCTCCACGACCTCCAGCTCGAGATTTCAGGTGCTGACATATCGTTTGCCGCCCCACTTTCGTTTGACGGCACGATTGCTGCCGGCCCACTGCGTGTAGCCGACATGTTTACGCTCTATAAGTACGAGAATATGCTCTACACGCTTCGTCTGACCGGACAAGAGATTAAAGACTATCTCGAAATGGCCTATGATTTATGGACTTCGCAGGCTACCGATGCGGACACCTCACAACTTATCCGCTTTGCCTCACCTAATCCCACTCCGGCCGATAATCGTCTGAAAAATCCTTCATACAATTTTGATTCAGCTGCCGGAATAAACTATACGGTCGACATTACCAAACCGCGAGGTGAAAAAATCATTATATCTTCGCTCTCCGACGGGCGTCCGTTCGAACCTGAGGCTACCTACACTGTCGCTGTCAACTCCTACCGGGCCAACGGCGGGGGGGACTTGCTCACACTCGGCGCCGGCATCCCTTCCGCCGAACTTAAAGAACGAATTGTCAGTGCCACCGATAAGGATTTACGCTACTATCTGATAAAAGCCGTGGAGAATCGCGGCACAGTAAAACCTCATATTGACCGTAACTGGCATTTCGTACCTGAAAAGTTGGCCACCGACGCGGCGGCTCGTTCCAGGGCGCTCCTTTTTGGTCCCGACGCCTCGCGCAATCAGAAATAGCGACGTTTCGATGCTGCAAAAACCGTATTTATTTCTGAATTTTTATTAAATAATCATTACTTCAGAGCCTTAATTTGGGGTAAGAGAGCGATTTTTCTTAATTTTACACTCCAAAATCAAATTAACGCATGAAGGAAACCGACAATACCGACACCCTTATTGAGCGTCTGCGCAATCCCGCGACATGCCGTCAGGCCTTCGGCGAAGTGGTCAACAAGTATTCTCAGCAGCTCTACTGGCAGATTAGGCGTATGGTTCCGTCGCACGCCGACGCTGACGATTTGCTCCAGAATACGTTCATGAAAGCGTGGAATTCGATTGAGAATTTCCGTGGCGATGCCAAACTTTCCACATGGCTCTATAAAATAGCGATTAACGAAAGCCTCACATGGCTTGAACAGAAACGCAAATCCGAGCAGCTGACCGTCAATGATGAGTCGGAAGCCTTGATTAACACAATCGAGGCCGACCCCGATTTCGACGGCGATTCCCTGAGCCTCGAATTGCGCAAAGCCATTGCTTCGCTACCTGAAAAACAGCGACTTGTGTTCAACATGCGCTATTTCGATGAAATGAAATATGAAGAAATGTCGAAGATTTTAGGCACATCGGTCGGTGCGCTGAAAGCTTCATATCATCTTGCGGCAAAAAAAATCGAACAATATTTCTCGTGAGATTAAACCAAACACCATTTCATCAGTCAAAATATCTGAAAAACTTTATCTCTTAGCCAAAAAGATTTACAACGATATGAACAAAGAAGATTTTCCCAAAATTCCACGAAGCGACGGCCTCACCGTGCCCGAGGGCTATTTTGAGGACTTCAATAAGCGCATGATTTCGTCGCTCCCGGAGCGCCCGTGGGAGAAAGAACAGCCACGAGTGCTTCCCCGCTCGATGTTCCAGCGGTTAAAACCATATCTCTATATGGCCGCAATGTTCATGGGCGTATGGTGCATGATGAAGATGTTCGACTTGATGCGGCCGCAGTCAGCCGACTTATCGGCTTTAGCCAACAATCCCGTGCTTGTCAGCGCCATCAGCAACGATTCGTTCTATTACGATTACTGCGCCGGCGAAGTAGACGAATCCGACCTCATTCACGCCATGTATGAAGACGGCATCGACCCCGCATCACTCTCCGATTTCGATGACTCTCCTCTCAATTGATTCCTTAAGCTTAAGTCAACTGTCATCCTATGAAATATTTACTTACAATTGCAATGGTTTTTGTGGGGCTACTCTGTCAGGCTCAAAAGACAGTTCCTACCAAGTCGCATACCGATAAGGCTGTTCCTACCAAATCGCAGACCGATAGATGGTACAACGAGATGCGTGCCTACAAAACCGAATATATAGCCAACGCTCTCGACCTCACACCCGAACAGAAGGAGAAGTTCGTGCCCGTCTACAATGCCATGAATTCCGAACTTGATAAAATTTCTCAAGAAACCCGGACATTGGAACGCAAAGTATCTAAGAATGAAAAGGCATCCGACCTTGAATATGAGAAAGCCGCGGAAGCTCTTTTTGAAATGCGTTCACGCGAAGGAGCCGTTGACCAACGCTATTATCAGCAATTCAAAGCCATACTCTCAAAAAAACAACTCTTCAAGTTGAAAGCGGCCGAACGTCATTTCGGTCGTCATCTGATGAAAGAGCGTGAGGGTAAAGGCAAACGAGACAAGAAGCATTGAACATTTCCCGCAATAATCCCATTAAAGTCTTGCAGGCCTCCCGCCTCGCAAGACTTTTCTTTTTTTAGCTATAATCATTCACTTTAAGCTATCCGATATGCCGTTACGCTTAATCCAATTCACAGTAATTGCTTTACTCTGCTTCATAAATCTCCAGGCCGCCGATATGAAACCATCCGCTACTCCAAAACCGGATTTTGCTTTTCCGAAACAGACCGCCGTAAAAGCTCGCGAGCAACTTGACCAGGCTCTTTCCCGAGGCGACGCCACGGGCTGTGTGCGCGCCATCATCGATTTGCAGATATCCAGCGCTCTTATCGACCCTGACAGCGTAGCGGTCTTGATGCCGGAAATATCTCGCATAAGTGCCGATACCTCCGATCCGGTCGCTAAATCGCTCCTTAATATCCTTCAGGCCAGAATATATTCCGAGATTTACCGCTCTGATCGATGGAAATTCGATCGGCGTCAACTCCCCGATACTCCCCTCCCCACCGACTACCGCCAGTGGAGCGGCGCGCAGTTCCGTGCAGTTATCGATTCGCTGGCCATGAGCGCCCTATCCGACGCCTCTGCGCTTCAGCTGCTTCCACTCCGTGACTTCCGCGCGATAATTGATTGCCCTGCGGAATCAGCTCCTTATTTTCCTCATCTGTTTGACTTTGTAGCATGGCAATCGATCGGTTTACTTCAAGAAGGCTTGCGCTTCCACGATATTTTGCCTTATCAATGTCTTAATCCTGATTACAACTTCCCAACTGCCTCTTCACCCGCTTCAATTGCCGCCAAGAAGATTTCCGGCATCTATTCGATGCTGATTAAATCTGCGGCGACCAGTGAATCAGCGCTCATATATATTCTTACGGA
>CAYUYQ010000034.1:0-15423 GCA_964449335.1 uncultured Bacteroides sp.
AGGAGTGGCGGCCTCCCGGCCGACAGCAAACCCATACCGCAGAACGCCGGGCCGAGGAAGGGCGCGACGTCGTAATAGGCTCAATAGGCTTTTACCACGTGTAGCGCACGCCGATGGGGAATGAGAAGCTCCAGGGATGGTCCTGCCAGTAGGTCGGCATCGAGCTGCGGTTGTTGAAGTAGTAGCGCAGCGATGGCTCGAAGTAGAGGCCAAAATGCGGATTTATGGAGTACTGGATTCCTAAGCCGCCGAGCGCGGAGAATTGGGCGCGTGATGAAAGGTGCGGGAAGACCACGTCGCCGTTCAGTGACTGCGAGGCCCGGGTTGTAAACTGCGAACCTACCGGTATATCCACGGCTCCACCCAGCGTGCCGTAGACCGCGAACGACGAGCGCTCAAACAACCGATAGTTCAGCTTCAAGGGTATGCCTATGTAGCTATTGCGAACGTTACGGACTATATCCACGCCACCGCCATAATATTTCAGACGCGTACGGAGCAAGGTGTACGACAAGCCCGACTCGATGGTCAGTCGCGACGATAGGCGTTTCCCGACCGTCAGACCAAACGTCAGAGGTATCTCATGCTCAGCCTCGCCCGATCTCACAGCAACCTGCTTAACGTCCGAAGGAACCTTGAGTATATTGGCGGCTTCCACGGTCTGAACTGTATCCGGCTTGTTAGGATCATCTGCGGGAGGAACTGCGGCGTCATTGGCCAACATTCCCCGGCCTGATTGCAGAGCCGCAGCCCCGACACCCTGCACGCCTATCGACCAGGAGCCGGAGGCTTGCGCAATATGACCCGTCTTAAGCAGATGCTGCGTCCGGGGGCGACGGGTGACGGGTCCGGCAGGAGCCGCCGGTTTAGGCGTCGGTGCCGCGCGGCGCGCCGCAGTGTCGGCGGGGGCAGCGTCGACGGCCTCCCCTGCGCCTTTGTAAGTGTGATTGTCTACGCGATTGTCGGCCGAATGATCCGCAGCGGTGTCGTTTGCTTCAGTATCCGTCACCGTGCCGGGGCGGTCAGTCTCTACATCGCCTGCGGCATCGGTCATAGTCTCACTATCGGTCGAGACACCGATGGGCGCCGACGGGCTCGCGAACGGCTTCGATTCCTCGACAGCGGAGCGCTCGTCGGACGATATGACAGTTTCCGTTGATTCGGCAACCGATTCTGTCTGTTCGGTGCGCGCGATTACGTCGGTAGCCTTACGCAGGTCAGCGCGATGGAGTACGAACCATAATCCCGCTACGAGCGCAAGCATCGTGATTATGCCGAGCTCGCGTTTGCGCTCCGTTATCATACGTTGAAGCATAAGGCGGGCGTGGTGTAGCTGCGACGATGACGAATGAGGCGCAATGCCGAGCATCCGCCCGATTTCCTTGTGGGATTTCCCTTCGAGCACGGCGAGCTTGAATATGCGCCGGTATCCCTCGGGAAGGCGGTTGATGATTATCTGCAGCTCTTCGTAGGATAGTATGTCGTCAATCGGAGGAACGTCGGGCACATTGCCCTCATCCTCAAGAATCTCGTGCACATCTACCTGGCTGAGATACTTAATGCAAAGGTTTTTCATTATCGTTCCCATCCAGAACTCCAGGCGCTCGGGCTGGCGCACCTCGCCGATGCGGGTGAGGATTACGATAAATCCGTCGTGAAGCACGTCCTCAGCCCGCGCTTCGTCTACTATATAGCGCGAGATAACGCGCAGCATGCTCGATCCGTAGCGGCGGTAAAGGATGGCTATTGCATCTTTATCGCCTACGGCACATAGTTTTATGAGTTGCTCATTGTCCATTGGTCATTCGCGATTGGTCCTCTTTGATATAATGAGAGCTAAAACGGCAAAAGACTGCATGGAGCAACCCGTTTTTAACTTTGTTTAACTAATGAACGGTCTATTCTACCTGCGTGACACTTCCGTCGGCGAGGTTCCATACATAACAATGCACCCTACGGTTACCTTCCTGCTCCAGAAACCGACGCACGGCTTTGAGCGGAAATCCAAACGAATCGTCGTTACCGTTTCGCTGTCCATCGCTGCACAGCACGGCGTCGACCGTCCCGTCCTGCTGCCAGACTATTCTCACCCCCGGCAGCGATTGGCGTCGGTCGTGATATTCGACCGTATACGACGCGTAGGGGCGTACGTGATCATAACCCTCAAACCAGCTCCGTATGCGCTCATCGGCGGCAATCTGACGGCGCAAACGCTCTTCGGCCAGTGATGACGTGCTCGCATCGGTCGCGCCCATACGCACCATACGCATGGCCGCCTTGTGTAGCTGCCCGGTATTAAACACCGTAGCGAGAATACTTCGCATGACTGCCGCAACTTCCGCTGCCGGCTCCGGCTCGGCGGCTATCATCGTCTCGCCAACCTCAACCTCCTCGGTTTCCGCCCGCTCGACGTCATCGGGTGTTTCACCCGGTTTTTCGACGCGGAGCTGGCTCCAGAGGTCGGCGCGTGACGTCGAATAGTAGACAGGCATGGTCATATAGCCGTCGGGGTCGAGCGTCTTGTGCTCGTTTTTCTCATCGTCGGCAGCTCGGTCGAGAGGGTGGCCGACGGTTATAGTGTCAATCTCAAAGTCGGGCGCGTCGTCATCATCGCCATCACTTTCCGGCATGAAATCATCAATCTCCACCGCGGGCTCACCGTACCTGACGCCGGCAGCGTCGAGCATCGAGCGCGTGCCGTCGAGAAAATCGCCCGTAGTCGTCACGCTGCTCTTGGGCTTCAGCGGAGCGGGATAGCTCACAATGAGTTCATCGATGGCGCGCGTCAGCGTCACGTAGAGCACATTGAGTTCGTCGAGCTGCTGCTCGCTGACGCGCTTCTCATATTGGTCGCGCAGCGGCGTATTAATCATCCAGTTAGAGGGTAAAAACGGATAAAGCTCCGGGAGAGTCGACGGCAACACGCCTTTTATACCATCGGTCTCAAACCACTCGAGGTCGAGGAAGCGCACGAAATCCCATGAGGCGTCGGGTACATGCACGCATCTGAACTCCAACCCCTTCGATTTGTGGATAGTCATCACACGGATGGCCTTTTCGTCGGCCGGAGCTGCCACGAGCGAGCGCGACCCGCCGGCATCCCACCATTGCAGGAAGCTGTGAATATCAGGGTCGTTTGTCTCGCAATAGTCCGCCACAATGTCCTGAAACGCCGAGATAAACATGTTTTCCTCCCGGCATCGCCGATCCGACATCGTGGCCACAATCTGCTCCACGAGCGACTGCAGGCTGTAGGAAGCCGTCGGGTCAAACGCTTCTGTGAAATCAGGCACTGAGCCGAAGCTTTCAACGGCGTCGCGGAGCGCATCGTCGGGTGCCATCGAGCTATTGACATTAAACTCAAACCGATTGACCATCATGGCAATCTGCCGACGCGTAGGTCGGCGGTGCGATGGCTTGACGTCCTCTTCCGGCGCGGCGTCGGAAGCGTCGGCAACCTCCGTCTCCGACGGCTCGGGAGGCATAGCATAAAACCGGAGAACGCTCCCTATGAATCTCACCGAGGGTGATTTGCCGACCGACAGTGCGTCGTCCGACACGATTCTCACTCCATTGAGCAGCGGGTCGTCGCTCCCTGCAAAAAGATTGGCCAGATATTCGATGACGGCCGAAGCCGTGCGCTTATAGCGGGCCAAAACAGCGATGTCGCACGGCCGATAGCCCGCCCGCAGTTCCCGTTGGATGTTGCGGGCCATGTTGGTCAGACAGCGCTCAAAAAGGAAATCTCGGTTACCGCGCATATCGCCGCGCACGGCCGTAACGCTCACATAGCCCTGCCGGTCGAGATTCTTGGGGGCTATTTCCTGCCGCGCATTGCGGTAGATGCCGGCGAAAGCACCGGTAATCTCGCTCGAAGCCGGGTCAAACAGGGCATTGTTGAATCGCACCACATCGGCCGAACTTCGCCAGTTGGTGTTTTTAGCTCCGTCGATGGCTTCGGGGTCGATAAACGCAGCAAACTCTTTCTGCACCGATTTCTGCAGCAGCGTCGGGTCGGAATTTCTGAAACGGTAGATACACTGTTTCTCGTCGCCGATTATCAGGCTGTCATCCCCTTCGCCCGTGCCCTGACTCAGCAGTGGACGCAGATTTTCCCATTGCATCTTCGAGGTGTCCTGAAACTCATCAATCAGGAAATGACGAAGCCAGATGCCTATGCGCTCGTAGACAAACGGCGTGTCCGAGCCCTCCATTATAGTGTTGAGCAGCGTGTTGGTGTCCGACAGCAGCAGCGTGTTGGTATCCTTGCGGTAGCGCTCTATGTAGCGTTCGACTTCGGCTATGATTCCGAGATAGAACGACGTTGCACTCATGGCGTTGTACATCGGCATATCGTTGACCAGCCCGGAAATCTCCCGGCACAGAGCACCTAACAGCTCAACGGCCTGACCGTCGGCATTACTCTTCTTAAACAGTTTTCCGGCCTCGGCGGCTCCACCCGACAGCGTGAGGTTTTTCAGCAGCGAGTCGAGGTCTTTCTTGCCGATGTGAGGGCGTCCGTCAGCCGTGAGGCGGATTGAGTCACGGACCTTGACAAACATCTTTTCGGCATTGGCCGTAAGCTGAAACGCTCTCGACCCGCCACGCGCCGCGATGATGTTGAGCGCCTCGGTTGCGGCGGCGGCCATGCGCTTCAGAGCGCCCTCGGTTGCGCCGCGCACCGCGCGCCGCATGTTTCTTATATTATCTGCGTCATCGAAATAGCGGGTCATGGCTTTCTTGTGGAGCATATAGGTTTCGTTGCTTATATGCCTCACAAAGCCGGTAAGGTCGACGTAGAGCGACGATGCGCGGTTAAATAGATTGACCGCCTTGCCCTGACGCATACGGTCGAGAAGAAAGTCGGTAATCCACTCTACGTTGTCGCGCGTGCGTCGCGAGTCGGGGTCGGTGCGCAACGAGTCGAGATATTGCCCTACAGCCCATTCGATGGCTTCCTGATTTTCGAGCGCTACTTCGTAATTACCGGTCAGGTTGGCTTCGCGGGCAAACGTGCGTAGCACCATCTGGAAAAACGAGTCAATCGTGCTGACCTGAAAGAAATCGAAGTCAAACAGCAGTCGGCGCAACGCCGCTGCCGAGGCCTCGCGCAGTGCTTCGGGCGAGCAATGAAGCTCCCTGCACAAATCGGCCGAATAAGGGCTCTTCTTGCTCCATCCCTCGACCATGCCGGCGAGCACAGCCAGTTCGTGGAGTATTCGGGCCTTCATCTCGTCAGTAGCCTTATTGGTGAAGGTCACGGCAAGAATCGAGCGGTGGGACGGCACGCCCCGCCGCGTCAGGCGATACTCGTCGCGCTCCTTATCCTTCTCTCCGAGAAGAAGCTTTATGTAGTCGTAGGTAAGCTGATAGGTCTTACCTGACCCGGCCGAAGCCTTGATAATGTCGAGCATGCGGGGGAGATTTATTTAGGCTTTACGCGCTTTGTAGCCGGCCTTAATCAGCCACGCTACAGCCTGCTCGCGCCGGTCGCCCTGAATTATAATGCTTCCGTCGGACTCTACGGCTCCACCCGTTCCAAGACTACGCTTAAGGTCGGAGGCGATAACCTCTATCTGCGGGACGTCGAGTGTGAAACCGGTGATTCGTGTCACCGTCTTGCCCGCACGTCCCTTACGCTCGATTGTCGCGGTCAGACGTCCTGTCTGCCGGGCGCCGGGTGCCTCCGCAGGCTCGTCAACCGGGTCGGTGCCTTCAGGCAGGTCGGGATTGCCGGCCTTAAACGCAGCCAGCTGTTCTTGCCAGGAAATATTTGCCATAACAGTCTCAGAGAGGAGCTTCGCCGGTCTCCATTGACGGAAAGTATGTCTCGCTACTCAACGTATCAGACGACATGTCGTAGGGATTGTCGATATTGCCTACAAGCGTCGATAGCATCTGGACATACGGCTGCTTTTCAGGAGGCATGACACTGAAGAAAAGCGCAGCCGAATCGGCGTCGGTATCATAGGCCTGACGATAGAGCGCGGCTGCCGTCGAAACGCTGTTGTCGGTCTCGTCAGTGTCATAGTCCGACAGTTGCATGTAGACTATCGAGAGTCGTGCCAGCTGGCTTGCGGGCATGGCGAGCAGATTTTCTTTGTCGACAATGTGGGCGGCCACGCTTCTGGCAGCCGTCATGTCGCCCTGAGCCACGGCCATTTCCGCGCTCCGGATCTGGCTTTCTATGTCGGATGAGCCGGCGCAACTGCCCAGAGTGAGTGACAATGCGGCAACCATAGCCGCTAACACTGATATTTTCATATCAAATAATTTTATTTCGTTATTATACTGTTATTCTATTCTTTCAAAGTTGGTAGATGTCGCGTGTGGATTGCAGCGGGACTACAACCGCAGCTTGAACGTCTTGATTAGTTCGCGCAGATGCGGATGCTGCTTCTTCAGGTCTTCAAGCAGGTCGTAGTCGCTCAGCGTGTGGCGCGGGGCCTCGCCCTGATTGATTTCCACGGTGAAATCCACCCGGTCGTTGGCAAGAGCGTCGCGCAGGTTCGTGAGAATTCCGGGCCGATTCTCGTCGAGAATCTCTTTCTGCTTGATGTTCTGCACCGTCACCCCGAATAGAGTCGGATTGGCCGTGGCCACCGGACGCGACATGCGCATGGTCTGCGACAATATCGTCTCCGTGCGATGCGTGCGGGCATACTCGTCCCAGACGGCAAGTAGACCCTCGAGCGTCACGGGATTTTCCCGCTTCGGCGCGTTACTGCCTGATGCCGTCGGCGTGCCGTCGGCGGTAGCTCCGCCGGAGGTTGCGTGCGGCTTCCTGATTGAAAACGATGGAACGCCTTTCACCGTGGCCGGACGAGGCTGCGATGCCGGTGCAGCGTTACTGCCGACCGAGGGCTGAGGACGCGCGGCCGTGGGCTGGGCCTGCGGCGCAGGGCGCGGGGCGCTGGTGGGGTCCGGCCGGTTGACGGGCGATGATGCCGCAGCAGGCCGCGACGGCTGTGCTGCTGATGGCGCCGACGCTGCGGCGCCGGCGGCGATAGGTTTCAACCGCCCCTCTCCTTCGCCGCCTTTACTGGGGGAGGGGCTGAGTAATTGGCACAGTTTAGCGAGCGTGAGCTCGATGAGAAACTGCTTATTGGTGGCCTGACGGTAGTTCAGGTCGGCCTCATTGCAGAGATTCATTGCGCGGTAGAGGAACTCGGGCGTGCACTTTGACGCTTTCTCAGCCATGGCCTTGCGCACGTCGTCGCCGGCGTCGAGCAGCTGCATGGTCGAGGGGTCGCGCGCCACCGTAAGGTCGCGCAGATAGGCTCCGAGACCGTTGATGAAAAACAGCGAGTCGAAGCCGTTGTCGCGGATTTCCTTATATATAAGCCACGTGTTGAGCACGTTTCCGGCCAGGATTTCATCGAGCAGACGGTTGTAGTAGCTCGAATCGAGCACATTGAGCGAGTCGATTGTAGCCTGGTAGGTCACATTGCCGCCCGTCGAGGCTACGACCTGGTCGAATATCGACAGCGCGTCGCGCATCGCGACGTCGGCATCACGCGCTATGACGTTGAGAGCCGCCGGCTCCACGGTGATTCCCTCCTGACGGGCCACGTAGCCCAGATGATCGACCATATCGCGGATGGTGATACGGTGGAAATCGTAAATCTGGCAGCGCGAGAGGATGGTGGGGATAATCTTATGCTTTTCCGTAGTGGCGAGGATAAACACTACGTAGCTCGGCGGCTCCTCAAGCGTTTTCAGAAACGCATTGAAAGCGGCCGACGAAAGCATGTGGACCTCATCGACTATAAACACGCGGTAGCGCCCGAGCGAGGGTGGCACCTGCACTTGCTCGACGAGATTGCGGATGGCGTCGACGCCGTTGTTGGAAGCGGCGTCGAGCTCGATGATGTTCATCGACGTGCCCTGATTGAAGGCGCGGCACGAATCACATTCGTTGCACGCCTCGCCCTCCGGCGTCAGATTGGAGCAGTTGATGGTCTTGGCGAATATTCGGGCGCACGATGTCTTTCCCACGCCGCGTGAGCCGCAGAAAAGATACGAATGGGCCAGACGGTTGGTGGCCACGGCGTTTTTCAGCGTGGTCGTCAGCGCTTTCTGACCCACGACGCTCGCAAACGTCGCCGGACGGTATTTTCTGGCTGATACTAAATAATTCTTCATTCGGAGTGTATTGTCACTTCCTTTTATCGGATGAGAGGTTTATGATTGTTGGATTAGTCCATAGGTATACGGAATTTGAACCGTGTGCCGGGACCGGGATATTCCGGGTCAACCCATATTTTTCCGCCAAGAAGCTGAGCAATCATGCGGCAGATTGACAGACCGAGGCCATTGCCCTGCGTGAACCGGCTGAGCTTGACAAACCGCTCGAAGATGGCTTCGCGTTTTGCCGGAGGAATACCGATTCCGGTATCCTCGACATAGAACGTAACCGTCCGCTCGATTTTATTGACGTGGTAGCCTATATGGATGCTTCCTTCCTCGGTGAATTTCGAGGCGTTGGAGAGCATATTGATGAGCACCTGCTCCACGCGGCGACGGTCCGTTATCACCACCGTGTCGGGAGCATCGGCATTATCAAACACCAGCTCGACCTTGTCGCTGGCATGGCTGTTGCGGGTAGCAATAGCCGTCTCACACAGAAGCTTCACTTCTACAGGGCGCTTAACCACCGAAAGCTGTGAGTTTTCGAGCGACGAGATATCGAGCACGTCGTGGATAAGCGTGCGCAGAAGGTCGGCGCTGACGTCGATTGCCTGAGCGAAACGGCTGAGATAGGCTTTCTTGTTTTCCTCGACATTATCCACAATCAATTGTGAGTACTCCACAATAGTATTGAGCGGAGCCGAGACCTCGTGACTCATATTATTGATGAAGTCGGTCTTATGTCGGTCGGCCTGACGGGCACGGTCGCGGGCCTTGATGAGCTCATCTTGCGTTCGCCGCAGATTGTCGCGCTCGGTTTTGAGCGATTCATTGGATAGTTTCAGATTGTTGGCGAGCTTTTTATTTCGGTAGTAGTAGATTACTGCCATCAGCACCATCACCACTATTATCACCGCCAGAGCCACCAGAGCCAGCGAGAAGCTTTTCTGACGCATACGGCGGTTATTGATTGAATTCTGACGGAGCTCATAGTTTTCGTCCATCAGCGAATTCAGGTCGTAGACCACCTGAAGTTCACGCAGGCTCTCGTCGGCGCGGAGCTTGATGAAACCCTCAAGTATGCCGATATAGGCCTGCGAAGCCTCAAGGAGTGTCTCTTTGTCGCCCGTAGCCCTCGCAGCTTCAATCATGTAGCTAAGGAATTGGCGGCGATATGCCTCATGGGTCTTCAGATCGACCACGGATTTGAGTATAGGCAGCACCTCCTCGTAGCGCTTCTTTGCCATCAGGTTGTAGATGTGTATTCGCTGACCGCGCTGTATTTCGGCCGCCACAGTCGCGCTTCGACGTCCCATTTCAAGAGCTTTATTATAATAATAGTCAATCTCATCGTCGGTGAGCACTTTGTAGTTACTCAGAATCCGGCGGTAGCTATTGAAGCGCGCCACATTGTAGTTTGCAAACTCGCGTCCATCCTCGCGGCTCATCGCTTCCATGGCGTCAATCACTTTCAGCAATGTTCTGTCGGCTTCGACGGCCTTTTCGGGTATTTCATTTATTGTGTAGGTTATGGCCGCATTCGTATAGTAGAGATTGCGCAGACTCTGCATGTGTTGAGGGAGCTGATTTATTTCGTTCCCGAGACTGTCGACATACTGCACGAGCATGCTGCCGTGAGTGGTCAGTCCCATATAGATGCAGAGGGCGTACAGACGCTCCAGATTGTCGTAGAATCGCTGCTTGCCGTCCTCGCCGGACCATTCCAGGCCTTTATCCTTTCCGATGAGAGCCTTGAGATTGCGCTGGCGTTCCTCGCCCGATGTGTAGCGGGCGCGTGAGGTGATACGTATCAGTTTGATAAACAGCATTGTCTCATCCCTGATATCGCCTTTAGGCAGTTTCAGTGCCTCCTCAAGCGCTCTGGTCTGCAGCGAGTCGCTTTGAATACTGTAGTTGGCTATGCGCCGGAGCAGGTCGCCGCGTGCGGCAATATCGTTGGTGCGTCGCGACACCACGTAGGCGCGAATGGCGGCATCGGTGCGATCGCCCACCGGAGCTGCGTCCATCAGATCATATAATATCTTCAGACTGTCCTCGGGCGTGGTGAGGGTCGGCAATATGGCCTCCAGACTGTCGACTACCTGTTTATATCTCGCCGGTTTCATGGCCTCGGCCTCCGCTACAAACAGTAGCGCCGCAACGACCGGTATGATTTTTCGTATAAAATTCAGCATTGTGTGTGATTGGTTAGTTAGCAAATTTAGCCATTTTTTCGCTTTCGCGATGCGTTCGTTGCCCTTTTTTACTATTTTTGTAACTAAATCATGAAAAGTACCTCCAAGCTCATTCTGCTCGGTTGCGCCGCAGCCGCTATAGCCACACTCGCTTTTTTTGCCCGGCCTATATATAAGGCTTTAGCTCCCAAGCCGGTGGAAGAAGCCGATTTGGCCGACTTTCCGGTGCGCGGCATCGACATCTCGGCTCATAACGGCGAGGTCGATTTCGAGAGCGCCGCTGCGCAGGGGCTCAGGTTCGTGATAATCAAAGCCTCGGAAGGCAGCGACTTCAAGGATGCATCGTTCGTGGCCAATATCCGCAAGGCCCGCAAGGCCGGGCTCAAAGTAGGCGTCTACCACTTCTTCCGCTTCGACACCGACGGCGAATTGCAGGCTCTTAACTTTCTCCACAGCGTGCGCGGGCGCCGGCTCGATATGCCGCTGGTCATCGACCTCGAGGAGTGGGGCAATCCGTCGGTTCCCACGGCTGCCGTAGCGTCGCGCCTGCGGGCCATGCTCAAGACGCTCGACGACGCCGGAATGAGCGTGATGCTCTACACCAACAAAGACGGCTACTATCGGTTCGTCCGCGGCCGTCTCGACGATTATCCGCTTTGGCTCTGCTCGTTCAGTGAAATCGACCGCACGATTCCCTGGGTGTTCTGGCAATACAGCCACCGCGGACGCATAAACGATTCGGCCCACTACTTTGACCTCGACCTCTTTCGCGGTGACTCCGTGCAATGGGAGAGATGGATTGAGGCCCATCCCCGCATGATGCAATAAAACCGTATCACAATCCGTTCTCTATAAGGTCTGTTAATTACCGAACAACAAACAATCGCCGTGAGATTAAGCCGCCACATCCTACGCCTGATCAGCACGCTGCTGCCCGCAGCGGCGTCGCTCCTTGCGCCGTGGACCGATGCCGGTGCGCTGCCGCTCTCGGCCTATACGGGGCAATCGGTTCTCGCCTCCGGCTCGTGGACCAAAATCAGCGTGGAGACCTCAGGCATGCACTTCATTCCGGCTGCTACGCTCCGGTCATGGGGCATCCCCGACCCTATGAAGGTGCGAATCCACGGTTATGGCGGCGCCCGTATCTCCGACGTGATTTCACCCGACACATACATTGATGATCTACCGCCTGTTGCCGTCCACGCCACAAGCGACGGCGTCTATTTCTACGGCGTAGGCCCTGTGGGCTGGGAGCTTACGGGAGCTACACTCCGCCGCGTGCGCAATCCGTTCACCGACGTTGGTTACTACTTCATCTCCTCGTCTGACTCTGCCGCTCCCCAGTCGCCTGTCACAGTCGGCACCCCGGGCTGCGACTCGGCCCCTGCCGAAGACTTTCTTTGCCCGCTGCTCCACGAACAGGAACTGGCACCGATGGGCCAGATGGGCCATAACTTCTACGGCGAGGATTTCCGTCTCAAACCCGAACAGACCTTTCGGTTCGAGCTGACCGACCGCGTCGAATCGACCCCCGTGAGAGTCAACGCCTCGTTTGCCGCCCGCGCCACCGCACCCTCCACGCTGTCACTGACCGTCGGCGGCTCCCTGCTTGGCAATCCGCTGACCATAGCGCCCGTTGCCGAGTACCACGCCGGAAGCTCCGTCGCTTTCACCGGGCAGCTCCCGGCCGATTTCGCCGGCTCCGACCTGGCCTTGACATGCCGCTACGGCTCCTCAGCCAACGCACAGGCTGCGCGGCTCGATTTCATTGAGATAAACTATACGCGCCGCATAGCCCTCGACGGCGGCACGCTCCTTTTCTCGACGGCCCAACCCGAGGTCAGCCTTGACCGCACCGATGAGCACACCCACGTGTGGGACGTGACCGCCCCCCTTGACATTGCCCGTCTGCAGACAGCCCGCTCCGGCTCGCGCATGGAGTGGACCAACACCCGGCCGGGGCGACGCCAATACGCCGCGTGGACCGAAGGAGCCGCTCTCCCGTGCCCCCGGCGCGTGGCTGCTGTCAACAATCAAAATCTACACGACCCGTCGGCCGACACTCCCGACATGGTGATTATCACCGCCGACATCTGGCGCAGCGAGGCCGAAAAGCTGGCCCGCATCCGCCGGAACGGTCCCGACCCGGTCAATGCCACGGTGGTGACCGCCGGCGACATCTACAACGAATTTTCATCGGGCTCGCCCGACGTCAATGCCCTGCGCCGCTATCTGAAGATGGTCTACGACCGCGGAGCTGCCGCCGGGCACCCGCTGCGCTACGCCCTGCTGCTGGGGCGAGCCACCCACGACAACCGCGGCCTCACTCTCTCCGATGCCGAGCATGCCCTCACACTGCCTACATGGCAGACCGACGAGGCTTTGATAGAAGAAAACTCCTACACGTCCGACGATATTCTGGCTATGCTCGACGATGGAGCGGGAGCCAATTCCCGCTCCGACATGCTCCGCATTGCCGTAGGCCGCATCCCGGCCCGCTCCACAACCGAGCTGCGGACCTATATCGATAAGCTCGAAGCCTATCAGTCAGCCTCGCCCGAAGGGGTGTGGCGCAACCGTGTGATGGTCGTAGCCGACAACGGCGATAACGGCGCCCACATGGAACAGACCGAATCGTTCTGCGAGCGCGCGGCCGAGAGCGGCGACCCGGTATTTGTCGACAAAGTCTATATCGACGCCTTCAACATTGCCGGCGGAGTATGCGAGGAAGGGCGCCGACGCATGTACCGCATGCTCGACGAGGGCACGATGTGGTGGCACTATTCCGGCCACGGCTCCCAGGACTATCTGACGGCTGAAAAAGTGCTCACTACGGCCGATATTTCTTCGCTGTCGCTGCGGCGGCTTCCGGTGATGTGTGCCGTGACATGCTCGTTCCTGCGCTGGGACGGCAGCGATCCCTCGGGAGCCGAGCGCCTCGCCTTTCTCCCCGACGGTGGCGTGATTGCGGCCATCTCGGCTACCCGGCGAACATTTATCAACGACAATGCCGCCGTCAACGACGCCATAGGGCGCTACGCATTTACCCGCGATAGCGAAGGGCGTC
This sequence comes from uncultured Bacteroides sp., assembly GCA_964449335.1. Classification (GTDB taxonomy): domain Bacteria; phylum Bacteroidota; class Bacteroidia; order Bacteroidales; family Muribaculaceae; genus Paramuribaculum. The sequence goes on from CAYUYQ010000034.1 coordinate 13,393, forward strand.
TGCCGACCGTAGGCGAGATATTGCAGCGCGCCAAGAATCACATCACGGCCTCGATGCCCGCCTCGGAAAGCCGCTTCCGCTACGTGCTGCTCGGCGATCCGTCGATGCGCACCGTAATGCCCGAGACCCGTATTACCGTGGAAGCAGTCAACGGCGTCGACCTATCAGCCGACAGTCAGCCAACCCTGTCGGGACTCCAGACGGCCACGATACGCTGCGCCGTGACCGATGCGTCGGGACAGCGCATCGACTCTTTCAACGGCACCGTCGAAGCAACCCTTTACGACGCCGACCGCTCCACCACCACGCAGGGGCGCCACGTATCGGGAACGGACGGGCGTCAGGTAACGTTTGACGAGCACGGCGACCGCCTCTACACCGGCCGCGACACGGTGATACGCGGCGAATTCACTCTACGCATACCCATGCCTGCCGACATTGCCGACAACTTCCGACCCGCCACGCTCAACATGGCCGCCTTCAACTCCGGCGCCCTCCGTGCAGCCTCCTGTTTCCGCGGCATTTACATCAGCGGGTTCGACGAATCGGCCGACCCCGACACCATTCCGCCGGTGATTGAATACGCTCGCCTCAACCACAGCGGCTTTACCGACGGTTCGACCGTCAACCCGCAGCCCGTGCTTATGGCCCGCGTCACCGACAATACCGCCATCAACCTATCGACATCCGGCATCGGCAATATAATGACCGTCACGCTCGACGGCAACCGCACACTGACCGACATCAGCACATATTATACACCCGAGACCATAGCCGAGGGGGCTGCCGGCACGATAACCTATCCCCTGCCCGAGCTGACCGACGGAGCCCACACGCTCGAACTGCGCGTCAGCGACACATCGGGCAACGCATCCGAGTCGACGCTCAGCTTCTATGTGAGCCGCGACGCCGGACCGGAAATTTTCGATATCTACACCGACACCAATCCCGCCTCCACCCAGGCCCGCTTCTATATAGTCCACGACAGACCGGACGCAACGCTGACTGTAGAGATGGAAATCTACGACTTGCGCGGGCGCCGCGTGTGGAGCGGCAAGACCACCGGCCGGAGCGCCGGGCCGGGCTCCGAGGCCATCACCTGGGACCTCCGCGATTCCGGCGGCCACCGCGTTGAGCGAGGCATCTATATCTACCGCGCCATAATCACCGACACCGCAGGCCATGCAGCGCGCTCTGTGGCCAAACGCCTCGCCGTCACAGCAAGATAGCCCCTTGTCGCAGCCAATCGGCAGACCTATGCCCCTTTACGGTTTTTTTAGATAAAAAGATTGCGGGATTGTAACTTTTGGTCTATCTTTGCCACCAATTAAAGCCGCGGCATCTCACCATATCACATAGCCGCAGGTCAACCCGGGGTCTCCCCCTCAGTCAGATTGAGGCGGGGATTCCTAATTTTTTAGTAATCATTTAAAAACAAAAATATCATGCCTATCACCTACATGACCAAAGAAGGCTATAAGAAGAAAATGGAAGAAATAGCCTATCTCGAATCAGTGAAACGCCCCGAAATATCGCGCGCCATAGCCGAGGCCCGCGACAAAGGCGACCTTTCAGAGAACTCCGAATACGATGCCGCAAAAGAGGCACAGGGCTTGCTCGAAATGAAAATCTCGCAGCTCAAGGATCTCGTGGCCAGCTGCCGTATAATCGACGAAAGCAACCTCAACCACGAGGAAGTGCAGATTCTCAATCGCGTAAAAATCAAGAACGTGCAAAACGGTATGACTATGGAATATACCATCGTGGCCGACAGTGAAGCCAATCTGCGCGAAAAGAAAATCGGTTCGTCAACTCCCATCGCCCAGGGTCTGCTCGGCCACAAACTCGGCGAAATCGTGGAAATCAAGGTGCCTGCCGGACTGATGAAGTTTGAGATAGTCGACATATCGTTCTAAATCCCCACATAGCCATGCCTTCAATCTTCAGCCGCATAATAGCCGGTGAAATCCCCTGCTACAAAATAGCCGAAAACGACCGCTTTTTTGCCTTTTTGGACATCAATCCGGTCGC
>CAYUYQ010000035.1:0-1467 GCA_964449335.1 uncultured Bacteroides sp.
CGACGATATGCCGCAGCACGTGTTTGTCGACACCGACATTCTCGACCATATACTCGACAATCTCATATCCAACGCCATAAAATACACCTCCGAAGGCTCTGTCACCATCTCCGCTCGCCGTCTGCGTTTCTGGCGCTGGCAGATTTCGGTTGCCGATACAGGCATAGGTATATCTAAAGCCGACGCGCGCCACATCTTCCACCGCCGCCACCGTTCGGCCGGAGCAGCGTCACGCGATGGTGCCGGCATGGGTATGGGCCTGCTGATCACGCGCCGTCTCGTCGCGGCTCTCCACGGAGCCATTTCATTCGAAAGCGAGCCGGGCCGCGGCTCAGTATTCTCCGTCAGCCTCCCGATCCGCTATGGCCGTCAGCTCTTCAAGTCGCCGAAAGCAATCGTAGCCCCGGTGCTCCGACACGACCGGCAATCGCCCGCTGAACCGGTGGAAGCCGATGGGCGCAGCAATATCTTCATTGTCGAAGACGACCCCGACATGCTCGCTTATCTCTGCGACCGTCTTTCGCCCGAATACAACGTCACACCGTTCGCCGACCCGATGCAGGTGCTCGAAAAAGCGCGCACCGACAGTCCCGACCTAATCATCACCGATGTAATGATGCCGCGTCTGCGCGGCGACGAGTTGTGTCGACTGATTAAAAGCGATATCGACACGAGCCACATTCCCGTGCTGCTCCTCACCGGACTGGCCGGACGTGAGGACATACTCTCCGGATTCGAGTCCAATGCCGACGATTATATTGTGAAACCGTTCGACGTCATTGTGCTCAAAGCCCGTATCCGCAACATCATCAAGTCGCGCCGTCAGCTCAGCCGCCGCGTGCTTGCCGAAGATGGCGAACCGGCCAAAGAAGACTTCACAAGCGAACTCGACCGTGAGTTTATGACCAAAGTCATGGACTCGATTAACTCCCGCATGGCCGATTCCGATTTCGCCGTACCGGACCTGTGCGCCGACCTCGGCATGAGCCGGTCGACGGTCTACAACAAAATCAAATCGCTGTCCGGACAGTCCGTCAACGAATTTATACGCATCATGCGCCTCAACCGAGCCAAAGAACTCCTTGCCTCCCGGCGTTACAACATATCGGAAGTTGCTTACATGGTAGGCTTTTCCGACCCGAAGTATTTCAGCACATGTTTCAAAAAGCAATTCGGTATCTCGCCGAGCAAAGCGTGAATTTTTCTACCTATTTTGTCATATTTTCTACCCTCTCACCCGTCGCCTTGCACTAACTTTGCCGAAAACTAATCATTACACCAAAACATCCTATCGAGTATGCTGACATTTATTGGTATTGACTTCGGAGGCACAAAGCTTCTGATTGGTGAAGTCGACAGCTCCGGCCGGATTCTATCGCAAAAACGCTACAGCACCGGCTACGTTAATCAGCATGCGGCCATCGACCTCATAAAGGCTTCGCTGGGCGACTTTCTGCGTACGGTAGG
>CAYUYQ010000035.1:1567-6012 GCA_964449335.1 uncultured Bacteroides sp.
GTATAGTGACCGGCTCACACTTCAACGCCGGAGAGGTGGGCCACACGCAGGTTGGCGTCCACGCAGGGGTGAAGTGCTGCTGCGGTCGCACCGACTGTGTCGAGGCCATAGCCTCGGGGAGCGGGTTCGATGCCTGCGCCCGTTTACTTGCGCCGCAGTACCCCGACACTGCTCTGACTCTCGACGGGCTCAACGGCCGTCTCGATGTGCGCCGCGTCTATGAGCTCGCCCGCAAAGGCGACAGCCTCTGCTGTGTTCTTGTCGACAATGCTGCCAAAGGTATTGCCAATCTCATCATGAATCTCGTGCGCGTGAGCGACCCCGACACTGTAGTGCTCGGAGGCGGAATCGTATCCGATTCGTTAATGTTCGACCGCGTGCTGTCATTCCTTCATCCCCATACCATGCGTTTCGTCAGCAATGGTGTGGTGACCACTATGCTCGACCCAGCGCATGCCGGCCTGCTCGGAGCGGCCGCTGTTGCTATGACTCAGAATTCTAAAAAATTACAGACCGTATGAAGATAACCGTAGCCTCGACCGAATCCGATTTCGACGCTGCTGCCGCTTCGCGCATCGTCGGCCAGATATGTGCTCGCCCCCACGCCGTGATAGGGCTCTCGACCGGGCGCACTACCGGCAATATCCACCGCTTGGTCTGGCAGATGCGCCGCCTGGTCAACTTCGACACTTCGCGCCTCACCTTTTTCGGCCTCGACGAAGTGACCGGGGTCGACCCCGAATATGCCGGCGCGTGCCGCCGGATGCTGCACACCGAAATAATAGAGCCTCTTGGCCTCCGGCCCGACCAGTTTCTCATCCTGCCGACCCGCAGTGACGATTTCGACACCGCATGCCGCGACTTCACTGCCGAACTGCAGCGGCGCGGAGGCATCGACCTGCTTATGCTCGGTCTTGGCGAAAACGGACACCTCGGCTTCAACCAACCCGGCACGCCGTTCGGCAGCCGTGCGTGGAAGACGGTCATGGACCCCGCACTCGAAACCCGCATACGCCGCGAGACATCAACACCCGCCGACGTGGAGCTCGGGGGCGTGACGCTGGGCATCGCCGATATTATGCGTGCGCGCCGTATAGTCCTCGTAGCCAAAGGCGACAACAAGCGCGCCATCGTCCGACGCATGCTCGAAGGTCCCGTCAGCGAGGACGTTCCGGCAAGTATCCTTCAGCTTCACCCCGATTGCGAATTTCTGCTCGACAGCAAAGCTGCTGCCGACATCGACATTGATAAACTACGCCAGTCATGAGCACCGACAATACGCCACTCCTTTCCCCGCGCACAGCCGCGGCCCCCAACTACACCGGGGCTTTTCTCACCATGGTGTTTCTCTTCTTCATCGTGGGCTTCCTCACCACGGTCAACACCCAGTTCCAGGCACCGCTGCGCGAAACATTCCTCAGCGAGACAGGAGCGCTTCAGAACACTCTCGCTACCCTCATCACCTTTTCGTGGTTTCTCGCCTATCCGGTGTGCGGCCCCGTCGGCTCCCGCTGGGTTAATCTCTACGGCTATCGCGCTACGCTCGTCAGAGGTCTGTTTGTCATGGGTGCGGGTCTTGCGCTCTTCTACGTCTCCGCATGGATAGCTGCTTCATGGCCCGCGCTGACGCTCAAAGCCGGCTCGCTCTCGGTTGCGGCCGCATTCCCTGTCTTTCTTGCCGGGTCGTTTTCGGTCGGCGGCAGCGCCACGATACTCCAGGTTGTAATCAATCCCTATCTGACGGCGTGCGACGTGCGCGGCACACAGTCGGTGCAGCGTCTCGCGATAGGCGGCGCGGCCAATGCTATCGGCACTACCGCCGCCCCCTATTTCGTGAGCGGTATCGTATTCGGAGGCCTGTCCATGGCCGAAATCGACGCCTCGATGCTTATGACGCCGTTTATCGCTCTGGTAGCCGTCATAGTCCTGATTGCACTGATGCTTACCCGCATTTCTCTGCCCGACATAGTCGCCACGCGCGATGCCGGCGGCGAGCGGCTCGAACGCTCCGTATGGTCGTTCCGCCACCTGACGCTGGGCGTGGTAGCCATATTCTTCTATGTTGGGGCAGAAGTGTGCATAGGCGCCAACATCACCATGTATGCCTTCGAGTGCGCGCTCCCTTCGCCGGCACTCCTCGCCACCGTCTACTGGGGCGGAATCCTCATCGGCCGTCTTGTAGGCAGTACGCTCAGCACTGTCCCTCCCCGCACCCAGCTTTGCGTCACCACCGGATGCGCAGCCCTTCTTACCGTAGCATCCATCCTCACCGACAGCGCATGGCTTCTGGCCGTTGTCGGACTGTTCCACTCCATAATGTGGGGTGCAATTTTTACCCTCGCCGTAAAAGACCTCGGCAAATACACCTCGGTTGCTTCGGGTGTGTTCATGATTGGCGTCGTAGGAGGCGCCGTTCTCCCACTGCTGCAGGGCATGGCCGCCGACTTCGCCGGAAGCTGGCGCCCAACATGGTGGATTGTTGTATTTTGCGAGGCAGTGATGCTCTGGTATGCGCTCGCAGGCTCACGAATCAAAGAAAATAAATAAACGATATGAAACTGATAGCTAATCTCCTGTTGTCTTCCGCCGCCGGTCTGAGTCTGGCCGCGTGCACCCCCTTCCGGGCTGAAGTCGCCTCACCCGACGCCGGTCAAAAAGTAGTGGTGGCCTACGTCACCTCATGGAGCGACGTCGTTCCCGATCCAACGTTAATGACCCACATCAACTACGCTTTCGGCCATGTGACCGATGGCTTCGACAGCGTGCGCGTCGACAATCCCGACCGTCTCCGCACCATCGTCTCGCTCAAGAAAGCCAATCCCGAACTCAAAGTGCTACTATCGATTGGGGGCTGGGGCAGCGGACGCTTCAGCGAGATGGCCGACAGCGATTCGCTGCGTGCATCGTTTGCCCGCGACTGCGCCCGCATAGTCGACGAGTTCGGTCTCGACGGAATCGACATCGACTGGGAATATCCCGGCAGTGACGCCGCCCGCATATCGAGCTCCGAACGCGACCGCGACAACTTCACACTCCTGATGCGCGACATCCGTGAGTCAATCGGTCCCGACAAATGCCTGACACTCGCCACCGCCAACAACGCCCGCTACTACGACTTCAAGGCGTTTCTGCCCCACGTCGATTTTGTCAACGTTATGGCCTACGACATGGGCAACGCGCCCCATCATCACGCCGCCCTCTACTCCTCGCCCAATGCCGCCGACTGCACCTCCGACCAGGCTGTGCGCTATCATATCGAAGCCGGTGTCCCGCCATCGAAACTGGTGATGGGCATGCCATTCTATGGCCGTGGAGGTGAGAAGATGCGCGGTGGTTCGTTCGGTAAACTGACTGTTCCCGACAGCTGCACGGTCATCTACGACTCCGTGGCTCAGGTGCCTATGATTGTCGACGCTTCGGGTGAAATGCTTGTGGGCTTTGACAATGAGCAGTCTATTCTCGCCAAGTGCGACTATGTGATATCCAACGACCTGCGCGGAGCGATGTACTGGGAGTACGCCGACGATGATGCCAAGTCAACTCTCGCCAGCGCCGTAGCGGCCAACGTCATGGGCAAAGCAGCCAAACCCCGGCTCCTTGTGCTCAACGAGGGCGGTGGCCAGCACGGCCCGTTCACAGAGGTGGCCATGGAATGGCTCCGTCAGTATGCCGATTCGCTTGGCTGGGCTGTCACCGAGCTCCGCAACGCCAATCCCATTACCGAGGAATTTCTCGACAGCTACAATGCCGTTATGCAGCTCGACTTCCCGCCCTATACGTGGCCCGAGGCTGCCGCTACGGCATTTGAGAAGTATATCGACGAAGGCCGCGGTGGCTGGATAGGATTTCACCACGCCACTCTGCTGGGCGAATTCGACGGATACCCCCTATGGCAGTGGTTCTCCGACTTCATGGGCGGCATCACGTTCAAGAACTACATTCCCGCTTTGGCCGACGGAACGATCACCGTCGAACAGCCGACTCATCCCGTGATGGAAGGAGTTCCGGCTTCGTTCGTCCTTCCCGACGACGAGTGGTACACCTACGACAAGTCTCCACGCCCGGCCGTCGAAGTCCTTGCGGCCGTCGACGAAGACAGTTATACACCGGCTTCGGATATCCGCATGGGCGATCATCCCGTAGTCTGGGTCAACCCCGCGAAAAAAGCCCGCAACGTCTACTTCCAGTTCGGCCACAGCCCGCGCCTCTTTGAGTCGGAGCCATTCGTCAGAATGTTTGGCAACGCCCTGCAGTGGACAATGCGCAGTTCTATAGAGTGAGAGAATAAAACAATAAGTAACTTCAACGGCACCTTTATCACTTACAGCATCAAGAAAGGTATATTTTTCTCAGTAATTTAGATTGGTATAGATAGGTTTTTCTGTTACAACTAAGGTATGTTCAGTTCTGACCCGGGGCGTCGCGAGACAGCCCCGGCTTTTTTT
>CAYUYQ010000035.1:6112-15345 GCA_964449335.1 uncultured Bacteroides sp.
GACACCGGAGGTGAACCACTCGTTGGCGCAAGTGTTGCCACAGGCAGCGGCAAGACCTATCACGGAACCGCTACCGATATAGACGGTAAGTTCACCCTCCCCGTTACCGTGGGCGAAAAAATCCGCATTACCTACGTCGGGTGCGAGCCTGCCACCCACACCGTGAAGCCGGGTGACAAGCACATCACCATCACTCTTCAGGAAAGCTCGACGATGCTCGACGAAGTTGTGGCTATAGGCTATGGCGTTCAGAAAAAGAAACTCATCACCGGAGCGACCGTTCAGGTCAAGGGCGACGACGTGGCCGCACGAAGCACCGTGAGCCCTATCGGCGCACTGCAGGGTCAGACTCCCGGTGTCAACATCATGGCTAAGGGCGGTAAACCCGACTCGGGCTTCAAAGTCAACATCCGTGGTGTCGGCACCAACGGTGACACCAATCCTATCGTTGTCATCGACGGACTTGTAGGCGGGATGGATAACCTAAATTCACTCAATCCCAACGACATCGAAACCATCGACATTCTCAAGGACGCAGCCTCGACCGCTATCTACGGTGCGCGAGCCGCCAATGGCGTGATTCTCGTCACCACGAAGCACGGCGCCGAAGGACGCACCAATATCACTCTCGACGCCTACATGGGCTGGCAGAACATAGCCAAACGGCCCCAAATGCTCAACGCCAAGGAATATATGTATATCTACGACGTAGCCCGTATGTACGAGGGCAACAGTCCGCTCGACTGGCAGTCGTTCGTTCCGGCCGACATCTGGCAACGCGTTCAGGAGGGATGGACCGGCACCGACTGGCTCGACGAAATGATAGGGCGCAATGCACCGCAGATGAGCTACAATCTCGGCGTGTCGGGTGGCTCGGCCATGGGTAATTTCTCTCTTAGCCTCGGCTACACCGAACAGGAAGGCGTGATGCTCCGTGACTATATCAACTCCAAGTTTCAGCGCTACACTGCTCGCATCAACTCCGACTGGAACCTGATTAAAGTCGGCAGACGCAATCTGCTTACCGTAGGCCAGAACCTCCTGCTCAACTATACCGACAAGGACGGTCTTGACGCTATCAGCACCGGCGGTGCGTGGAGCAACACCGTCCGAATGGCACTGAAAGCTTCCCCGCTTATGCCTATGACTGACGGTGAGGGTAATCTCACTCCCGGTGCCAGCTGGCTCAACGATACTCAGCAGAACCCCCTGCGTGCAGCCACCCGCGGCGGTGCCGACCAGAATAATTATAAAGGTTACAGCGCACGCGGCAACTTCTATCTGCAGCTCGAGCCAATCGAACGCCTCGTGCTCCGCACCAACTTCGGTTTCGGATACTACGGTAGCACATCGCGCAGCTATTCCACACCCTACAACGACACTCCATTCGGATCAGCGACTACCGATCAGATTAATCAGAGCTCAAGCAACGATTTCGCATGGTCGTGGGAAAACACAGCCCAATACACATTCTCGTTCAATAAGAATAAGTTCACCACCCTTCTGGGCATGACGGCCGAGAAATGGGGCTTCGGCGAAGGAGTTTCGGCTTCACGCAAAGACAACACGTTCGGCGACTGGCTTCACGCCTACATAGGAAACGGCACATCTCTCGCCACCGATTACGAAGGCGCGGCATGGGGCATCGGCGGATGGCCGAGCGGCAAGGGTGCCATAAGCTCTTACTTCGGACGTATCAACTACGATTTCGACAGCCGCTACATGGCCACCGTATCGTTCCGCGCCGACGGCTCGTCGAATTTCGCCCGCGGTCACCGCTGGGGCTACTTCCCCGCTTTCTCAGCCGGCTGGAATATCGACCAGGAAAACTTCATGGAAGGTACCCGCGATTGGCTCGACCAGCTTAAGTTCCGCGCAAGCTGGGGCCAGAACGGCAACTGCAACATCGCCAATTTCCAGTATCTTGCCACGATTGCTATCGGCGGTGCTGACTATTTCTTCGGCAGCGACAAGGTTGGCAAGGTGATTGGCTCCTATCCCAATAAAATCGCCAATCCGGATCTCACGTGGGAGCGCTCCGACCAGTGGGACCTCGGTATCGACGCCCGATTCCTCCACAATCGTCTCGGTCTGGTGTTCGACTGGTATCGCAAGACGACCAAAGACTGGCTCGTCGACGCGCCCATCCTCGCCTCCTACGGCACTGGCGCACCGACTATCAACGGCGGCGACGTGCTCAATCAGGGTATCGAGCTTGGCCTGAACTATCAGAACAAAGCAGGTGAATTTACCTACAACATCGGTGTCAATATGGCCTACAACCGGAATAAGGTGACCCGTCTGGCCAATGACTCGGGCACAATCAACGGTCCCGGCGACGCCGTGCTTCAGAATTCGGGCTACATCTCGAGAATCCAGGTCGGTCAACCCATAGGCTACTTCTACGGCTATAAAACTCTCGGTGTGTTCCAGAACCGTGAACAGATCGACAACTATGTCGACGCCAACGGCAATAAGATTATGCCTCAGGCCACGCCCGGCGACGTGATTTTCGCCGATATGGACGGCGACGGTCAAATCAGCGACAACGACAAGACTTTCATCGGCGACCCTCATCCCGACGTGACTCTCGGTGTCAACCTCCAGTTCTTCTTCAAAGGTTTTGACCTCAACATCAACGGCTATGGCGCCTTCGGCCAGCAGATAGCCAATTGCTACCGCGACCACAACAGTTCGGGCTTCGACAACTGGACCTACAATCTTGCATCGCAGGTGTGGCACGGCGAAGGCACATCCAACCGCTATCCCAAGCCTGCAACCACATCAAGCACCAACTGGAGCTACATCAGCGATATCTTCGTTGACGACGCCGATTATTTCCGTCTCCAGGCTCTCACTCTGGGCTATGACTTCAAGAGTCTCTTCCGCAAGATGCCCCTCTCGCAGTGCCGTCTCTATGTCAGCGCAACCAACCTTTTCACCATCACCCGCTACAAAGGCTTCGATCCCGAAATCGGCACCGACGGCAACTGGGGCGGCACAGCATGGGTGCAGGGTGTCGATCAGGGCTTCTATCCTTCGAGCCGCACATTCCTGGTGGGTGTAAACCTTAAATTCTAATTTCTTTTCAACGATTCTTTTATGAAATTCAAACATATACTTTTAGGCGTGTCGGCCACGCTCTTCATGACTGGTTGCGGCGAGAGTTTTCTCGACACTGACAATCTGACGTCGAAAGACTCCTCCAACTTCCCTTCCAACATTCAGGACGCCGAGGAAATCATCACCGGCATCTACCGTCCGGTGATGGGTGACTGCGACGCTCCTCAGAACAATCCGCTCTTCATAGCCGAACTTATGAGCGACGAGCGCCTCGGAGCCGCCGGTAAGGACGATGCTCTGGCTCAGTCGATAGCCAATTATAAGAAGACGAGCGACAACATGTATTCCGGCTTCTGGAGCCGAATGTATCAGGGCATTTACCGCTGCAACTACCTCCTTTCAGTCGAGGATTTAATTGACTGGGGTGATGATTCCGAGAGCCGAAACCGCATTCTGGGCGAAGCCTACTTCATGCGCGCTTACTATTACTACGACCTGCTTCGCTTCTTCGAAAACGTCCCCATGCCCCTCACTCCCGAGCCCGTCAATCTGCCGCAGACGCCGGTCGACGAAGCGTTCGGTCAGGTTGCTGCCGACTTTATCGAAGCAATCAATCTGCTCCCTAAAGTGCCTCATGCCGGCCTCAACGGTGTCGGCACCGATGGCCACGCCACCCGCTGGGCTGCCGAAGCCATGATTGCCCGTCTGTATCTCTACTATACCGGAGTTTATAATAAGTCGGAAATCACTCTCCCCGACGGCTCTACAATCGACAAAGCGAAGATTGTGGCCTATCTCGAAGACTGCATCAATCAGTCGGGCCACGATCTCACCCCGAAATTCGGCGATCTCTGGGCTTACTCCGCGGCCGGCGACTACTGGATTAACCGGCAGAACGGCTACAGCTGGCTCGGCGACTGCGACGGCTGGCTCGGATGGCGCCTCAACGACGGCGAGGAGCGCACGGCAGGTTACCGCGACAATCCCGAAGTGCTGTTTGCCCACAAACATGCGTGGGGGCAGCAGTATTATGCCCGCAACCTGACGGTGCTCTTCTTCAGCCCGCGTTATCAGGATTCCGACAATCCCAACACCGACGGCGACGGCTGGGGCGGTGTCTACCCCTTCGGCACAGGATGGGGCGGCGGAACAATCACTCCCGACATTTACAACACCTGGCCCTCGGCCGACCCACGCAAAAAGGCTTCGATTCTCAACGTCGACGATCCCGAGGAGGGCATGATTTACCACGACAACGGTGGTCATCAGGTTGAGGACACCCACATGTTCAATAAAAAGTATATCGCTGTCAACGTTCACTCCAACGAGGTAACATCGAAAGACGGCCAGAACGGCCCCGGCGCTATTGCCCTCTACTGGTACATCTATCCCGGCATCCATTCCTCCGACAACGATTACATGTCGTGTAACTTCATGGATGAATATGCTATACGTTTCGCCGACGTGCTCCTGATGCACTCCGAGCTCACATCAACGGCTGGCGGCATCAACCGTGTCCGTGCCCGCGTAGGTCTCGATCCGGTTGGCTACAGCGACGAGAATCTCCGCAACGAACGCCGCTGGGAGCTGGCTTTCGAGGGCGTGCGTTTCTTCGACCTCAAGCGGTGGGGTCTTCTCGACCTGGTCACTCAGCACCGCAGCAACATCGAGTGTTACTGCGATGGCAAACTGCGCACCATCTCCGTGCCCTACCGCGCAGAGACTAAAGGTCTGCTGCCTATCCCCGACGATGAAATTCAGAAATCCGAGGGCGTACTCGTTCAGAATGTCGGTTGGAGCACCTCGGAAGGCAACTACTCCGGTCCGTATTAATCTTTAACCTCCTTCAATCATACCATACAGCAATGAAATTAAGAAATTTAGCATATTTACTTCTGGCAGGAGCCCTCACGCTGAGCTCGTGCATGCATACTGAAGTGAGCGACGACCATGATGCATTTGCAGCCATCGACGCCACTCCCGAAGAAATCGCTGCAAAGTTCGCTGACGCGTTTACCTACGACAACGGCGCAAATCACTCCAATAAAATCCGTGTCTACAACAATTCGGGCTACACATGCCGCCTCGACTATATGGTGGGCACCGAAATGCTCGACGCCGGTAAAGACAATTACATCGACGTAGTGGTGCCCTTTGCGGGCGATCTCACCTTCACGGCCACGATGCTATATCAGGGCAAATTCGTCCCGGTTGAGATAGCGGTGCGCGTCGACGATATCGACACGCCCATAGACGCCCTCATGGAGTGTCTGACCGCCGGGTCGGCCGCGGGTCGCACGTGGGGCTGGTGGGCCGACGGCAACGGCGGAGGCTATATCGACGGCTCGTGGGGCTGCGTCGGTGGCGGCGGCTATGGCTGGTCAGCCACCGGTCCTAACTGGCTTTGCTACGGAATTGGGCAGACCGACGAATGGACCGGACAGCTCGTGTCAATGGACGAATGGGTGAAATTTGACCTCGACGGTGGCCCCAATGTCACCATCCACTACAGCGACGGCTCTGAAAAGACGGGCACGTTCTCCCTCCAGTCATCGACCACACCCGAAAAAGCCGCTCTCGGCTGGGTAGGTCAGCTGAAACTCGACATACCTCTGCCACATCAGATTACCGATGGCCAGTATAGCTGGTATCTCGATATTCCGGTTGCATATTTCGACGTAGCCATGCTCGATGACGAACATCTGATTCTGATTGCTCCCGGCGGTGGCGGCGCCCACACTATCTGCGACGACAGCTGGGGAATATCTTCAACCCACTGGACTTTCAAGGTTAAAGAATAATCACTATATTTATCCCCCTAATTTAGTATGTCAGCAGGCGCCGGGTGCAACCGCGCATCCGGCGCCTCTTTTTCGCCCATCATTATCCGCAGAAATTGACTCCTTTTCAACTTATCACAGCTGCCATCGCCGCCATCTCTCTGACGGCCGGAGCTACGGACTTCGACAACCGTCTGCTGCGTAGCGGCTATATCCATGAGCCGCTTCCCCCGGCCACCCACCGCTCGCTTGAGGCCGAGGCGGCTGCCAAACCGGTGCTCGACAGTGTCGGTCTGGTCGGTTCATGGTCGGCCGTAGGCAATTTCGGCCGCATTGAGCGCGACGGCACCGCCACGGTGCTGAAGGTCTGCGTCAATCCCGGCTCCCGGCGTGCGCGCGGCCCGGTCGACGACCCCGATTACGCACTTTACGGTCACTCCGGCATGACGCTGACCATCCCTGCGCAGTCGCTCGAAGCCTACAACCGTCTGGCCATCGACATAGAGCCCTCATGCCCCGGCAACCGCGCCGTCTCGCTCAACCTCACTTTCCATAATGCTACCGGACACTCCGGCCCCGGCTTCAATCCCCCCACAGGGGCACATCTCATTCACCTAGATAATTACCGGCCCAACCGCTGCTATCTTGAGATTGCCGACCTGAAGCGCGATGCGGTCGACGCCGTCACGCTGACGTTTTCAATCAACGGCCGCGATCTCGCCTCGGCCGACTCCGCCGCCTTCCGCATCGCGGGTGTACAGGCTCAGCGTGTTGAGCGACCGGAAAAGGTCAGCGGCTGGCAGCCTGACCGCGGACGCATCGTCCACTCCATGACCGGCTATGCCGCCGACGGACGCAAGCAGGCCGTGGCCGATACGGCCACCGTCGCTGCAGGCGCGCCGTTCCGCCTCGTTGCCGACGACGGGACGGTGGCTTTCGAAGGGCGCGCGACCGCGGCAACCACATCAATCGGCTCATTCGCCGTGCTCGACTTTTCGTCGTTCACCCGACCCGGCATCTACCGCATCGAGGCTGCCGGCGCGTCTACGGAGCCGTTTGCCATCGGCGCCGAAACCCTCTGGGAACCCTCATGCTGGAAAGTGCTCAATTTCATCTTCTGTCAGCGATGCGGCTACGCCGTTCCCGGCGTCCACTCGCGCTGCCACGCCGACCTGATGGCCCGCCACGACGGCATGCGCATTTCCTACAGCGGCGGATGGCACGATGCCGGCGATCTCTCGCAGCAAACGCTCCAAACGGCCGATGTGGCCTATTCGCTTCTCGAACTCAGCTGCGCCAAACAGGCGTCAAATCCGCTGCTCGCCGCCCGTCTGCGCGAGGAAGCGCTGTGGGGGCTCGACTTTGTGCTCCGCAGCCGTTTCGGCGACGGTCACCACGCCAGCAGCGTAGGATTGCTGATATGGCAAGACGGTCGGCACGATTCGTTCGACGATATCAACACCGTGCGCGTACAGGACGTTGCCTTTGATAACTTCCTCTACGCCGCTTACGAAGCATACGCTGCGCGCGTGCTCCTCGACAACGACCCGATTCTGGCCTCACACCTTGCTAAAGTGGCCGAGGAAGACTATGCTTTCGCCTGCCGCCGCTTTGCCCGCGACGGCTTCGGAGGATGGATTAATCCCTACGAGCACACCTATTGCACCGGCGAGAGTCAGCACATGGCCACCGCCTCATGGGCCGCTTCGATGCTCTACCGTCTGACCGGCAAGAGAGCTTATGCCGACGATGCCGCCCGCTACGGAGCCTTCGTGCTCGACTGCCGGTGCGACACCGACGAAGGCCACCCCGGTATAAAGGGCTTTTTCTACCGCACACCGCAGAAACGCACGCCGGTGCATTTCATCCACCAGTCGCGCGACCAGATTTTCATGCAGGCCCTCACGGAGCTCTGCGCCACTCAGCCATCTCACCCCGACTGTCCCCGCTGGCGGCGCGCCATAGCCGACTATGCGTCGTATCTCAAAGCCTTGATGCGCTACACGGCCCCCTACGGCATGCTCCCCGCCGGAGTGTTCTGCGCCGACGAGCCCACTGACTCCGCCTCATTCTACTCGCTCCATCTCTTCCCGCCGTCGGATGCACCGGAGCAATTCGCTGCGCAGGCCCGCACGGGTGTCGATATCGGCGGAGGATTGTTTATCCGCCGCTTCCCGATATGGTTCAACATCTTCAACGGCAATCTGGCCGTGCACACGTCGATGGGTAAAAGCGCCGCCATCTGCGCGCGATTCCTCGGCGACCGCGAGCTCCTCGACATTGCACGCGAACAGCTCTACTGGACTGTCGGGAAAAACCCCTTTGCCCAGTCGCTCATCTATGGCGAAGGCTACCGCTACCCCGACCTCAACAACTTCTCGACCGGACGCACCACCGGCGCCATACCCGTCGGCATCCGTACGCTCGGCGATTCCGACCAACCCTACTGGCCACAGATAAACAATGCTTGCTACAAAGAAGTCTGGCTCACTTCGGCCGGAAAATGGCTGTCGCTCGTAGCCGAAACCGAACTTTTCAACCAATCAATATGACATCATTATGACCCGTCACCACAATCTCATTTCAGTCCTCATGCTCCTTATAGCCTTCGCCGCGTCGGCCCAGGACGATTCATATCCCGGCCACTACGCCAGCGCTCCCCGCTTCAAAGCCCTCCTTTACTACTCCGATACGGCCGAGGAAGCCCACGTGCAGTTCGCCCATCAGGCCATTGACTTCTTCCATCGCCTGACCTACGGCGATGGCTGGCTGCTCGACACCACCACTAACCTCGACACATGCACCTACGACCACCTCCGGCAATACTGCGCGATTATAGCCATCAACGCCGCGCCATCGTCGGCTCAAGGCCGCGCCGCGTTCGAGCGCTATATGGAGAACGGCGGAGGCTGGGTAGGCTTCCACGCCGCTGCCTACAACGACCGCAACACCCACTGGCCCTGGCTTAACACCTTTCTGGGCTGCGGCGCCTTCTACTGCAACAACTGGCCGCCGCAATGCGCGCTCGTCGACCTCGACAACACCGAGTCGCCCGTCACGCGCAATATCCCCGCAACGTTCGTAGCCCCCGAAAGCGAGTGGTATCAGTGGAATCCCTCGCCGCGCTCCAACCCCGACGTCGAGATACTCGCATCGCTCTCCCGGCGCAACTATCCGATTGGGCTTAAAGACGTCGTCACCCATGGCGACTTTCCGATTGTATGGCGCAACCGCCGCTACCGCATGGTTTATCTCAACTACGGCCACGGCGACCGCGAATTCACCGACGCCACCCAAAATCTCCTGACGCTAAACGCCTTCCGCTACGTAGTCAGCCTCGACCCCGCCGGCAACCCCTTCGAAAAATAACCCTTCTCACCAACCAAACCA
>CAYUYQ010000036.1:0-15185 GCA_964449335.1 uncultured Bacteroides sp.
TTTCCGACCCGCGTAATCCGCCGGTCAGTCTCACCATGCCCTTACGCAAAGAGCCCTACAGGTCGCGCCATCTGTTTCCATATTTCTTCAACATGCTTTCCGAAGGAGCCAACCGTGAGATGCAGGCAGCCATACTCCGCATAGACAAGGACGACGATTTCGGCATCCTGCTTGCCACAGCCCGTTTCGACACAATCGGTGCCGTCACCGTTCGCCCGATAAACTGCTAATTATTTCTGATTTCAAATATCTTGACGTCAGCTACGAAGAGTGCGCGCAAGTGATAAGAGATTATGTCAAGTCCGCTCCGGTCGATCTTCTTCGTTTTTTTCAGCTGATACTCTTCAACTTCGTCACGCTCAATGACGATGCTCACATCAAAAACTTCACATTGCTCAACACCGGACGGGAATACCATCTATCACCCGCCTACGACCTTGTCAATACCTCCTTACACATCCGCGAGTCGCGTATATTTGCGCTTGCAAACGGGCTGTTCAAGGAAGGAATGGTGTTAGATGATACCTATCCTGTCGGGCGACGGCATTTCGAGGAATTTGGGCGCCGCATCGGATTGTCCAAGCGCCTGGTCGACCACGAAATCGACCGTTTCACTGAGCCGAATCCTTCAACCGACGCACTCATCTCGCGCTCCTTCCTCTCTCCCGAGCTCAAAAAGCATTATCTGCTCAGCTACCATCACCGCCAGTCCATCCTCCGCCCCTAAAACCGCTATCCAAAGGCCTCGTGGCTCCATATCGCCGCATCTATGGCTCCAATAGTCTGAATCTAAGCCAACTCACACAAAATCGATGATAAATTTGCTGTAAAACCACGCTAAATCGAGGATAGTTTGGGGAGAAAACTACACTAAATCGAGGATAAGCTCAAGAGGGTATGACGAAAAATCGCGGTGTGTCAAAATTGTTGAATTTTGACACACCGCCTTGTTTGAATCCGGATGGCGAGGGTGAGGTCAGACGGACCGTTATGACACACCCTCTTGGTTTGTGAGGGGGAGGAGTGGTTATTCGGTGGGGGAGTCGGGGTCGGTGTACCAGCGGGAGTACATGAGGTAGTTGCGGGCTATTTTCTGGTTAAGCTCGCGGGCCTGTTCGGGGTCGACCATCTTGATGAATTTTGCGGGTGCGCCGCCCCAGAGTTCGTTGGGGCCGATTTTGGTGCGGGAGAGCACCACAGAGCCGGCCGCCACGAGGGCGCCTTCGCCAACCACGGCGTCGTCCATCACCACGGCGCCCATACCGACGAGCGCGAGGTCGTGGATTTTGCAACCGTGGAGCGTCACGTTGTGGCCTATCGATACGTCGTTGCCAATCTCGATGGTCGATTTCTGATAGAGCGTGTGCAGAACGGTGCCGTCCTGGATGTTGACGCGGTCACCGATGGTGATGGTGTTGACATCGCCACGGAGCACGGTGTTGAACCACACGCTACAGTCGCGACCAAGCGCCACATCACCTACCAGCGTGGCGTTTTCGGCCAGGAATGTCCCTTCGCCGATTCTGGGCTCGAAGCCTCTGACTTTGATAATCAGTGCCATAATTCGTTCAGATTAGCGGGTTAGGGGAGCGGTATGGGCGTCGAGCCATTCTTTCTGCTCGGCGTCGAGCAGCGGGGTGAGGCGTGCGCGCACGGTGGCGTGGTAGTCGTTGACCCACGCGATTTCGTCGTCGGTCATAATCGAAGTGTCGAACAGACGCAGATCGAAGGGGAAGAGCGTCAGCACCTCAAATTTGTAGAAGTTGCCGAATTCGGTAGTCTCGGCCGGTACGGTGAGAATCAGGTTCTCGCAGCGGATGCCGTATTCGCCGGCACGATACACACCGGGTTCGTCCGACGTAACCATGCCCGGAAGCATCGGTGCGGGATTGCCGGTCAGGGCTATACGCTGAGGCCCTTCGTGGACGTTGAGGAAGTGGCCCACGCCGTGGCCCGTGCCGTGGAGATAGCTCAGACCATGTTTCCACAGGTTGATGCGTGCGAGCACGTCGAGCTGCGCGCCGCTTGTTCCTTCGGGAAACTCGGCTGTGGCGAGGGCTATATGGCCTTTCATCACAAGCGTGAAATCGCTGCGCATCTGATCGGTGACCGGACCGAGCGCTATGGTGCGGGTGATGTCGGTAGTGCCGTCGAGATAGTTCACGCCTGAGTCAATGAGTAGCAGGCCTTCCGGACGGAGTGTGGCAGCTGTTTCGGGTCGGGCCGAGTAGTGAACTATGGCGCCGTTGGGGCCATAACCGGCTATCGTGTCGAAACTCAGGTCGAAGAACATCGGGCTCTTGCGGCGGTGGCCGGTGAGGATTTCGTCGACGGTAATCTCCGTGAGCGTCTCTCCGGCGGCCATGCGGCTTTCAAGTTCCATCAGTCCGGCAACGAGTGCGGCGCCGTCGCGCTCCATAGCGGCGCGGAATCCGGCAACCTGCACGGGATTCTTGACGGCCTTGAGCATTGCCACCGGCGATACTCCCTCGACGGCTTTCGAGCCGAGAGCGTCGAACACGGCGCTTGAAGTCTGGGCCGGATTGACCAGCACGCGGGCGTCGGCCGGCAGCGAAGCGAGGAATTCAAGGGCCGTATTGTAGGGGCGCACCTCAACGCTGCAGGCCTTCAGGTAGTCGGCCACCTCGGGCGTAATTTTGCTCAGGTCGGTAAACAGCGCGGAGCCTTCGGCCGCCAGATAGAGGAAGGCCGTCAGCACCGGGTTGCAGCTGACGTCGCTCGAACGCAGATTGAGCGTCCAGGCCACTTCGGCGAGGTCGGAGATAAACAGCGCTCCGGCGCCCTGCTTGGCTGCGTCGGCAAGCACCTTTTTCATTTTCGAGACGGCCGTCTCGCCGGCATATTTTTCGTCGTGTACAAACACCTTGTCGGCAGGCAGCGCCGGGCGGTCGAGCCAAAGACCTTCAACCGGGTCGAAATCCACGCGCAGCTTCTTGCCGCAGCGTGCAAGTTCGGCTTCCATCTGGCGCGTTTCGGCCATCGAGAACACGGCTCCGTCGATCCCTACGGTCGCACCGGCCGGGAGCGTATCGCAGAGAAATGCCACGATTGACGGCGTCTTAGGCTTGCCGTCTTCCATCACCTCGATGCCTGTGCCCGCGAGTTGAGCTGCAGCCTGAAGCCAGTAGCGTGAGTCGGCCCACACGTAGGCTTTGTCGAGGGTTACAACGAGCGAGCCGGCCGACCCGGTGAAGCCACTGAGCCAGCGGCGCACCTGCCAATGCTCGGCCAGATACTCGCCCATGTGGGGGTCGGTCTGGGGCACAATTGTGGCGGCTATGCCTGCCGCGCGCATCTTGTCGCGGAGGGCGGCTATGCGTGAGATTATTGTTTCTTTCATTTGTGTATGGTGTTTTGAATATTGTTGTTGCTACGGTGTTAGCAAAGTTAAGCAAATAATGCGACTCGCGCAAACGACCGTCGCCGTCGGCGGGGCGACCCCTTCAGTGACTCCGAAAAAACTTTTGTCATAATTCAAAAAATAATAATCAAATTTGTAAAACCGCCGGACGACGGCTGCGCCTAACTTTGTAGTCATCATTATTAATCCGCGATTTTAACCGCCAGCCATATCCTTATCACGTATGAAACATCTGGTCGTTTCGTTACTGACAATCGTCTCGGCTCTTTCGCTCAGCGCCGGAGTCGACAATCTTAAAGTCAATCACCTCGTTTCGCCCGTGGGCGTCGATGATTCCGCGCCACGCCTGCAGTGGCGGCTCACTGACTCGGCTTCCGCCTCGGTGCGTCTGACGGTCGGCACCGACAGTGCGGCTGTGGCTCGCGGCGAGGGCGATATGTGGCAGACAGAAAAAACTGCGTATGCCACTAACTCTGCGATTTACGCCGGGAAGCCCCTCCGACCCGCCACCGTCTACTACTGGCAGGTGGCAGTCACTGATACCGACGGCTCGGTGTCGCGCTCCGACGTCGGCCGTTTCGAGACAGGTCTGATGGGCCGCTGGCGCGCCAACTGGATCAGCGATCATCGCGACCGCGACTATCATGGCGCTCCATATTTCCGCAAAGACTTCGTGGTCGACGGCCGAGTGAAATCGGCTCGCCTCTATGTGGCTGCCGGAGGCCTGGCGGTAGTGACGCTCAACGGCCATCGTGTCGGCGACCGCGCTCTCGACCCGGTGTATTCGCGCTACGACCGCCGCAATTACTACGCGTCCTACGACGTCACCCCGCTCCTCCGTCAGGGTGCGAACGTGGCCGGTGTCGTGCTCGGCAACGGCTGGTACAATCATCAGGCTCTCGGCGTGTGGGATTTCCACAACGCTCCGTGGCGCAATCGCCCCGCTTTCTGCCTCGAACTGCGCATCGACTACACCGACGGCACCACCGAGACCGTAGTCACCGACCTCTCCTGGCGCGCCAATGCCGACATGGGCCTCACATATAATAATATCTACACCGGAGAGCACTACGACTTCAATCGCGCCGACAGCGGCTGGAATCTTCCCGGCTACGACGACTCGAAATGGTCGGGCGTGCGCTTGCGCAGCGCTCCATCCGGCGAAGTCACTTCGCAGCAGATGGAGCCGATACGCCGCGTGGCCCGTATCGAGGCCGTGGATTTCCGGCAGCTCAACGATTCGACCTATCTCTATGATTTCGGACGCAACATGGCCGGCGTAGCCGAAGTCAATGTCACCGGAGCCAAGGGCACACGCCTGGCGCTTGCCCACGGCGAGCGTCTGCACCCCGACGGCACCCTCGACCAATCGAACATCGACGTCTACTATCGCGGCGACCGTAAGGCCGAGCCGTTTCAGACCGACATTCTCGTGCTCGACGGCAAGCGCGATCATTTCATGCCCGAATTCAGCTACAAAGGATTCCGCTACGTTCAGGTGACCGCCTCCGGCCCCGTAGAGCTCGACCGCAGCAGTGTGACAGCACACGAAGTGCACAGCGACGTGGCTTCGCGCGGCAGCATCACTTCGTCAAATCCCATACTCGACGCCACCGTCAGCGCCGCCCGCAACGCCTATATCTCCAACCTGATGGGCTATCCCACCGATTGCCCTCAGCGCGAGAAAAACGGTTGGACCGGCGACGGCCATCTGGCAATCGAGACCGCCCTCTACAACTACGATGGCCTGACCGTCTATGAAAAATGGCTCACCGACCACCGCGACGAGCAGCAGCCTAACGGCGTGCTGCCCGACATCATTCCTACCGGAGGCTGGGGCTACGGAACCGACAACGGCCTTGACTGGACCAGCACTATAGCCATCATTCCATGGAATCTATATCTGTTCTACGGCGACGACCGCGCCCTCCGCGACTGCTACGACAATATCCGCCGCTACGTCGATTATGTCGACGCCAACAGCCCGACACATCTTTCATCGTGGGGCCGCGGCGACTGGGTGCCTGTCAGCACCGGCTCCGACAAGGAACTTATGTCGTCAATCTACTTCTATATCGACGCCCATATTCTTGCCCGCGCCGCCGCTCTCTTCGGCCGCGAGGACGACCGCGAGCGCTATTCGCGCCTCGCTTCCGACATCAGGGGCGCCATCAATGCCAAATTTCTCGACCGCGAAAAAGGCATCTACGCCTCCGGCTCGCAGACCGAAATGAGTATGCCCCTTATGTGGGGAATCGTTCCTGACGATATGGTCGGTAAAGTGGCCGCCAATCTCGCCGACAAAGTAAAAGCCACCGGTTACCATCTCGACACCGGCGTGCACGGAGCCAAAGCCCTGCTCAACGCGCTGAGCGAAAACGGTTATGCCGACGCTGCCTACCGCGTGGCTGTTCAGGACACCTATCCTTCGTGGGGCTGGTGGATTGTCAATGGCGCCACCTCGCTCCTCGAAAACTGGGATCTGCAGGCCTCCCGCGACATCTCCGACAATCACATAATGTTCGGCGAAATCGGAGCGTGGCCATATAAAGGCCTGGGCGGAATCTTCCCCGACGAAGCCAATCCCGGATTCAAGCACATCATCCTGCGTCCCAACTTCACGACCGGTCCCGACCGATTCGAGGCGCGCCACGAGTCGGCCTACGGCGAAATCGTATCGTCGTGGACGCGCAAAGGCCGCACCGTGACCTACACTGCTCAAATCCCCGCCAACACAACCGCCACACTCCATCTCCCCGCGGGCCTCGCCCCCTCCAAAGCTCCCGAGCAACCCCGCACACTCACGCCCGGCACCCACACATTCACTTTCCGCCTCGCCAAATAACCGCAGGACAAAAAATCCTTTCCGGGTTGATGGCGTGGCCCGGAAAATATGGCTATATTTGCGGCGTTATGTTTCGACGGATTAAAGAAATGCTGCAGCTACTGTCATTCCGAACGGGAGTGATAGTGCTGCTGTGTTGCGTGCCGTGCTATATCGTCAGCTTCGCGCAGATGGCGCTACCGATTTCGGCCTACGCAAAGGGAGCGCTGTGGGTGGTGTTTTTCGGGCTTGCCAAGACCTTTCAGTATGCCGGGCTCACCATCGTCGGTGTCGAGGGCGTCAGGCGTCTGAAGCAGATGTGGCGACGCCGTACGGGCTCCTGTCAGTCAAGTGGCGACTGACCCTCGCGGCTTGTGGCCTTTATCTATTGCCCATTAATATTTTATTTAGTAAATTTGCGCGTAATAAACTCCCCAAACAGGATATCATTCATTTTTAACACTTAAGTTATATGGTAAGTTACAAAGAATTAGGTCTGGTCAACACCCGTGAGATGTTTGCCAAGGCCATGAAGGGCGGCTATGCTGTGCCCGCTTTCAACTTCAACAACATGGAGCAGCTCCAGGCCATCATCAAGGCAGCAGCCGAAGAGAAATCGCCTGTAATCCTCCAGGTTTCAAAGGGCGCCCGCAACTATGCTAACCCCACCCTTCTCCGCTATATGGCACAGGGTGCTGTGGCTTATGCCAAGGAACTCGGCTGGGAGCATCCCCAGATCTGCCTCCATCTCGATCATGGCGACAGCTTCGAGCTCTGCAAGGACTGCATCGACAACGGTTTCTCTTCCGTTATGATTGACGGTTCACATCTTCCCTATGAGGAAAATGTGGCTCTCACCAAGAAAGTCGTTGACTACGCACACCAGTTCGACGTAACCGTTGAGGGTGAGCTCGGCGTGCTCGCCGGCGTTGAAGACGAAGTTTCTTCCGACCACCACACCTACACTGACCCCGCTGAAGTAGTAGACTTCGCTACCCGCACCGGCTGCGATAGCCTCGCTATCTCGATCGGCACCAGCCACGGCGCTTACAAGTTCACTCCCGAGCAGTGCACCCGCAACGCTGAAGGCCGCCTCGTTCCCCCGCCGCTGGCATTCGACGTGCTCGACGGTGTGATGAAAGAGCTCCCCGGCTTCCCCATCGTGCTCCACGGCTCTTCTTCAGTTCCCCAGGAATACGTTGACATCATCAACGAATACGGCGGCAAACTTCCCGACGCTATCGGTATCCCCGAAGAGGAACTCCGCAAAGCTGCCAAGAGCGCCGTTTGCAAAATCAACATCGACTCCGACAGCCGTCTGGCCATGACTGCTGCTATCCGCAAAGTCTTCGTTGAGAAACCCGGTGAATTCGACCCCCGCAAGTATCTCGGCCCGGCTCGCGAAGAAATGGAGCGTCTCTACAAGCACAAAATCGAAAACGTGCTTGGTTCCAACGGTAAAGCTGAGTAATCATCAGACCGTAGCATAAAAGAACGCAACTTTTTTAAGTTTTGATTGAATAAACCGGGAGCACCATTCCCCACATCAGGGGCGGTGCTCCCGGCTTTTTTTATTGGATTAATTAGACCAATTAGCTTAATTGGTTCGATTTATTATGCTTATTCGGCGTTTCGCGTCAGCAGCTCCAGTAAATCGGTGCGCGACACTATGCGTATTTCCTGCTGGTTGTAGTCGATTAGTCCGCGCGATTTCATGCCGTCGAGCGTGGCCATAAACGACGACCTCTGCACTCCGAAGAGCGAGTAAAGATCGCGCTGACGACACGACAGAACTATATCCGTGCCTCCACGCTGGGTCAGTGCGATAATCCAGAACGCTATTCGCTCCTCGAGCGAGCCTGTCGTCACGGCGAGCACACCGTCGACGGCTTTCTGGGCGTTCATCGAAAGCGCGTTGAGAAAATTGAAGAGAAACACCTGGTCGGAGTGAAGTATCGTCACATAGTCTTGCTTCGTAATCTGGAGTATGCCAGTTGGGCCGATGGCGGTGGCTGTGCAGGGATAGTGGGTGGCGCGCCCGAAAAGATAGTCGGGCATAATGACATCGGGCGCCGAAAGCGTCTGCGACACCTTGAAACGTCCGTCGGGATTGCCGATTGAAAGCCGCGCCTTGCCCGAGATGATGAAGCGGATGTGAGTGCATGCGTCGCCCGCATTGACTATCGTCTCACCGTCAAGATATTTCAGAAAATGAAATCTTGTTGACTCTACTATTTTGGAAATATTGTCGTAACTGACTCCTTTGAACAGGGGCAGTTCCATCAGTATCTCATACATGCTGTCCATAATCGCGCTATTAGTTGAAACAGTTGAGTCGTTTACCATCGACTCTTACATCCGATAATAAATAAACGTTCGCCGGGGCTCTTATGTTCGCTCTTTTCGCTGCTTATAGTATATCTGGATGGAATTAATGGTGTTTTGCCACGCGATATAGGCTGCCGGAGCCACCGATGTGATGGGATTGAGGTAGGTCAGGGCCATCCAGATGGCCAGTACGGTATTTTTCTGGCCCAGACCCTGCGCGCCCGCTATGCGGTCGCCGTATCGGCGTCCCAGACGTCGGCCTATGGCAAACTGCGCCACGCAGACCCCTGCGGCCACGAGCGCGAGCGCTATAAGCTCGGGAATCTTCGACGCCGGTTCGGCCATGACGAAGCTCACCGCACGCCCCACAACGATTATCAGCGACACTGCCCAGAGATAAAATCCGATTGACTGCGACGACGACATGCGCGAATGAATCTTCGGGGCGCCGGCCCGTAGAACCAGAGCCAGCGCCAGTGGTCCGAGAATGAGCGGTAGCACCCGCATGGCAATCGTCTGAAACGAGCTGAAAAAAACTATGTCGTTGCTTCCCATCAGCGTGAACGCGGCCGGAGCGAGAATGGCCACGGCCGAATTGCTCACGAGCGAGAATGTTGCCAACCGGGCCACGCTTCCGCCAAGCATTCCGGTTATGACCGGCGCGGCTGTTGCCGTGGGGCAGAAAATGCAGATGAAAGCACCCTGAGCCACATCGCGACTCACCGGCAGAAGTGCCGCGTAGAGTGCCGCTGAGCCGGCAAGCTGCACAGCAAGCAACGATACCGATAGTCCGGTGATGCGGAATTCGCGCGGCTCGATGCGGCAGAACGTTATGAAAAGCATGGCGAAAATCAGCCACGGCGTCAGAAACGCAACGGCTTCTATGGCATTGTGAAAAAGCAGACCGCAGAGCATCGCCAACGGGAGCATCCACGGTTTCAGACGGCTAAGCACTTGCTGATATTTCATCACATCATTGTTGGATTGCGGGTGCAAAATTACAAAAAATGCTAATGGCGGCAAAAATCGTGTGATTCGTCGGAATCAGTCGAGTGGTCCAATGTTATAAAATTTTATAGTTGTTGCGAGTGGCGCGGAAAATTGCCAACTTTGCCTCGATTCGGGTGAACCCGACGGAATCATTGACGATTCACCGATTAATTTCGACAAATGAAGTTTTCGACCGCATGGTTTCCAAAGAGATTGCAGCGTGCTATCGCTGTGGGCAGCGCCAAGCTCATCCATCTGCTGGCGTTGTGCATCGTGCTGCTCCTGCCCGAAATGCTCATGAATCTTCTCGATGTGCGCACATCCTCCGTCTCGCTCAACGCGTATATTAAGACGGCCTTCTTTATCCTCGTGTTTTATGCCGAATATTACTGGGTCGTACCGCGCACGGTGCTTCGTGGCCGCAGCCATCTGGTGCGCTTCTTTGCCGTCAATTCACTGGTGCTGGTTATTAGCCTGGTCGTGCTTCATATTGTCTGGGTTGTAAATCGTCCTCCCATGCCTCTTCCGCAGCATCCGGGACCGCCTCCGGGGCTACATCCCGGATTCTCTCATGCTATGCATGCCCGGCTGGGTATTCCCTGGCCCCCGTTGCCTTATATGATAGGCAATCTGGTGATGATAGTCCTCGTTATCTCGCTTGCCGTTGCCGTAAGAGTCACGGGGCAGCTGCGCGTTCTGGCAGATAAACGCCACGAAAGCGCCATGCTCCACCGCGAGCTCGAGTTGGCCCGTATCCGCGCGCAGATTAATCCTCATTTGCTTTTCAATACGCTCAACACCATCTATGCCATGGTGCAGATCAGCCCCGAGCAGGCTCAGAAAGCCATCCATCAGCTCAGCCGAATACTGCGCTACTCGCTCTACAACACCTCCAATCTCGTCACGCTCCGGCAGGAGCTGGAGTTTATCAGCAACTATTGTTCGCTGATAAAGATGCGTATGGGCGACCGCCTTCACATTGACATCGACATTGATGCCGGGACGATGGGCAACACCGAGGTGCCTCCGATGCTTTTTATTAATGCTGTCGAGAATGCCATGAAATATGGTGTAAGTTCCAACGAGCCCGTAAGAATAAAATTTCAGGCGGCCGACGGTCGCTTCGACGGTACGATTTCCAACGGTTACGATCCTCATGAGCGCCGTCGCTCCGAAGGCGCGCACATCGGATTGAACAACATGCGCCGCCGCCTCGACCTCCTCTACGGCGACCGCTATAGTCTCGACATCACCGACAGCGGCAGCATCTTCGAACTGAGATTCTCAATCGATTTGTCGGAACCTCCGGCCTATTCGCAGACATCTGCTGAATAACGATAATAATAACTGTACGATAAAAAAAACTATATGGAAAAAATCAAAGTTTGCGTGATTGACGACGAACCTCTGGCTGCCGAACTCATAGCCGGATACGTAAAACGCACCTCGTTTCTCGAGCTTGAGGGCGTCTATTCCTCGGCGCAGGAAGCCGTGCGTCCGATTATGGAGGGCAGAGTTAATCTGGTGTTTCTCGACATTCAGATGCCGATGCTCAATGGCTTGGAATTCGCCCGGCTCATGCCTAAAGGGGTTAAGGTGGTCTTTGTGACCGCCTACAGCGATTTCGCGCTCGACAGTTTCAAAGTTGGAGCGGTTGACTACCTGCTCAAACCCGTTGATTATGAGGAGTTCGTCGGCGCGGCAACCAGGGCCATGGCTCAGATTAGTCCGCAGCCTGCCTGTGGCGCCCCCGCGTCGCCGCGCAACGACTATCTGATTGTGAAAAGCGAGTACAAGCTTCAGCAGATAAAAGTGTCAGAGATTCTTTATGTGGAGGGTCTGAAAGACTATGTGAAGATATGGCTCGACGGAAGCAACCGCAGCATCACGACGCTTCTCAACATGCGTTCGCTCGAACAGTCGCTCCCGTCGGAGACGTTTATGCGCGTTCACCGCTCGTTCATAGTCAATCTCGACAAAATCCGCACCATCGAGCGCAACCGTATCGTCTTCGGTAATGTGGCCATTCCTGTCAGCGAAAGCTATCGCGATGCCTTCCAGAACTGGGTCAACTCCCGAATGACCAAGGCTCTCCGCTCCGGCACCGGCGACGAAGACTGAAAAGAAGCGACGCTGTCATGAAACAGACGATGCACCAATCATCAGTTGGCGCATCGTCTGTTTTGTACTTATCAGAGGATGATGGTTAGTCCTGCGGATCGATTTTACCTACGCGGCGTTCGTGGCGACCACCGTCGAAGGGCGTCGAGAAAAATGTCTCAACGATAGCCAGTGCTTTATTGACGTTGATGAAGCGGGCGGGCAGCACAAGCACATTGGCATTGTTGTGGGCGCGGGCCAGACGGGCGAGCTCCACATCCCAGCAGAGGGCGGCGCGGATGCCGCGATGCTTGTTGAGCGACATCGACATGCCGTTGCCCGTACCGCAGATGGCGATTGCCGGGTAAGCCTTGCCGCTTTCCACCGATGCTGAGCAAGGATGGGCGAAATCGGGATAGTCGCAGCTCTCCTCGGAGTCAGTGCCGAAATCTTCGGTGGTTATGCCTACGGCCTGAAGATGCTGCTTTATGGCTTCTTTGAGTTCGTAACCGGCGTGGTCGCTGCACATAGCCACCGGCATACCGGGGCGGAGAATCAGAAGTGGTGTTGACATGATTGGTTTCGGATATATCGGTGAAATATCTAATTGTTTCAGTTGTTAGGAATGTCCGGGCGGATTAAAGCTCCAGTGAGAGATGGCGCCATATCCGTTGCGGAATAAGTCGCATGAGGCCGGCGGCAACTTTCCAGCGGTAATCGATATAGGCCACGCGCTTACGGCGCAGAATCGCGCGCTCGATAAGCGGTGCCGCATAGTCTACGCTCATTATCATCGGGTAGTCACGGCCCTCGGCGAGGAGGGGAGTGCGTATGAAACCGGGGCGTATATCGGTAAACGCCACGTTGACCTGACGGCGGTAGGCGAGTTGCTCAAGACAGTTGAGAAAACGCTGCTGAAAGCATTTCGATGCGCTGTAGGCAGCGGCAACGCCGAGCGCTTTCACTCCGGCCACGGAAGTTATAGCGGCAATCTGCCCCTGGTGGAGGTTGGCGGTATCGCGGAAGTAGCGGTAGGCTGTGGTGACTATTTCGGCAAATCCGGTGACGTTGGTTGCCAGCGTGTCGCGCATCTGGCCAGGGTCAAGGTCCGGGTCATTGAAGCCTATTCCGGCCGCAAAGAGCAGTACATCCATGCCGTCGCAAAGCTCAATCAGTTCGGTGAAACGCTGCGAGGCGTCGGGTGCGGTGACGTCAATGGCCTTCGTAGCGATATTTTCGGGATAAAGTTCTTTCAACTCCTGAAGGCGCTCCTCGCGTCGGGCGGCTATGCCTACACGCCAGCCTCCTCGTGCGAAGTCTGTGGCTATGCGGGCGCCCAGGCCCGACGATGCTCCGATGATGATAATTTTTTTCATGTCTTCGTTTTCGTCTGTTACAGTCGGTCGCCTGTTGTCGTGGCGCCCTCCGGTTTATTAACTCCGGGGGAGCGCTTCTTGTTCAGGGGTAGAGTGTAGATGATTGAGAATGAGCCGGCAAAATTGTTGCCGCGCTTGCCGTAGCCGGGAATATACATCGGCTCGCCATAGGCCGATTTGCTCTCGTGGATTATCGAATGATAGCGGGCGGTCCATCCCATCGACAGCCATCGCCATATCTTCACTTTAACACCGACTACAAACTCGAAGTATCCGGCCGTGGCGCTTTGCGACGGGATGGAAGTCGTGGCACTTTCCTGCCAGTAGTCATCGCGTATCGAGGCCGAGGTGACGCTCCAGCGGTAGGGGCTGAAACCGTAGCGAACACCTACGTTGAATTGATAGTCGGGTGAGTTATTGTAGAAGATATTATAGTTGATACCTGCTTTGAAATAGGGCGAAAGCGGAACGTGGAACGTGAAGTTGCCTCCGTCGGGAGTGTCATCGCACTGTCCCAGACCGAATTCAAATATCGGTTTGTAACGGTTGTGGAAGCTTACTTCGCCCCAGAATCCTATCATGCCATAGTTTTGGCCTATGGCGCGCATCACCGGGTCCCATATATCGACGCCTACCGACACCGATTCGAGCCGCGGATAGAGCATGCCGGCCCTGCGGTTGACGAGCGTCGTGTCGACCCACTCGGTTCCCGTCACCGTGTCGACAAGCACGATGTTGCCCTGGGCGTCGCGACGCTCAGCCAGCGTCGATTGGTCGGTAAATGCCGGTTCCTCGACTTTGACCGTGGGCAGCGTGCCCGGCTTGGGCTGTACGGGCGTTATGCGCCGTTGCGCTCCGGCGGGAAGCGCGCCCGCAATCAGCATCAGAACCGCGGTAAGAGCTGTGGCGACGACTTTACCTGATTTCATGAGCCGATGATGATTTGGTTGATTCCTGATTGTTTTCCTGCTCTTCCTGTCCGTCGCCGTCGGTGGCGGTGCGGAAATAGATATGGAGCTGCTCGATATCGACCGGAGTTATTACCGGGTCGAGGAGCCTAACCGAGTCGATGAGGTGGGTGGTGTAGGTCAGGTTGGTAACGGTGTAGATGTAGCTCATCCCACACTCTTCGGAGGTGAAATAGGGCTCTGACGTGTAGTCGAGCGTTATGGTGTCGTAGAGCTGCGGATAGTTGAGCGCTTTCCGCAGATACTGAAAGCAGAACGAGGTTGTTTTCATCGTCGAGCGCAGGGGCAGATAGACCTGCGTCAGCACCGACGAGCCGCTGTAGAGCGCCGAATCGGCCGGAGCGCCGACTCCGCGGATACAGAGTGAGTCTACGCCGATGCCCGCACCGTCGGAGCCATAGAATCCCGCCAGCGGCAGGCTGCTCTGGTTCTCAGTGCACGCGTTGGTGTTGCATCCTATGGCAACAATTAGCAGCGTAGCGGCAGCGAAAAGCCGTGATATGATTGAGTGGACGGTCATTTGTCGGATATGGGTGCGGTTTTGAGTTCTTCATCAATCTCATAGTCGTTTCGACGCGGCGAATTGCGCACCACGAGTTCGCCCACGAATCCGGCCAGAAACAGTTGCGTGCCCAGAAGCATCAGTGTGAGCGATATGAAGAAGTAGGGCGAATCGGTCACGAGTATATAAGGCCGGCCGGTATACATGTTGTAGAGTTTTAGGCCTCCCACCACGGCTGCCGCGATAAAGCCAAGGACAAACATCAGGCTTCCGAGCAGACCGAAGATGTGCATGGGCTTCACTCCGAATTTGTTGGTGAACCATAGCGTGGCAAGATCGAGATAGCCGTTGACGAATCGGTCGAGACCGAATTTCGTCTTGCCGTATTTGCGGGCCTGATGGTGGACGACTTTCTCGCCGATGCGGGTAAATCCGGCGTTTTTCGCAAGGTAGGGAATGTAGCGGTGCATGTCGCCGTAGACTTCGATGCGCTCCACCACTTTATGGCGGTAGGCTTTCAGGCCGCAGTTGAAATCGTGGAGGTTATGAATCCCGCTGACGCGTCGTGCCGTGGCGTTGAACAGCTTGGTAGGTATGGTTTTCGACAGCGGGTCGTAGCGTTTCTGCTTCCATCCGCTCACCAGGTCATAGCCGTCCTCGGTGATCATGCGGTAGAGTTCGGGTATCTCGTCGGGGCTGTCCTGGAGGTCGGCGT
>CAYUYQ010000037.1:0-15012 GCA_964449335.1 uncultured Bacteroides sp.
GGCTGCCACCCTTCTCGCCGTAGACCTTGTCGAAACCGTAGGCCCAGTCGATACCGAGGTAACCTACCATCGGCAGATATATGCGCAGACCGGCGCCGGCGGAGCGCTTAAGGTCGAAGGGGGAGAAGTCTTTCACCGAGGTCCATGCGTTGCCGGCTTCAGCGAAGGCAATGGCATAGATGGTGGTGGAGGGCTGGAGCATGAGCGGGAAGTGGAGCTCGAATGTGAAGCGGCCATAGGCGTAGCCCTCCTTACCCCAGGGAGTGAACTGACCATTCTCGTAGCCACGCAGGCCTACGGTCTCCTGGGCGTAGGTGTAACCGCCCGTCATGCCGTCGCCACCCACATAGAAGGTCTCGAAGGGGGTGCGCAGATACTTGTTGTAGGAACCGAGCAGCGCGAAGTCGGCGCGGGTCATGAGCACGAGGGTCCACTGACCGTCGGGGTCGGTGAGGGGTGTGTAGGTACGAGCCTTGAATTTCAGCTTCCAGTATTCAATCCAGCGATACAGCTCTTTCTTAGATTCGGTGGTATTCTCGCGATAGAGTTTTTCCCAGTTCTTCTTGCCGAAGAGCGACGCCGGAGGTGTCATCTGCAGGCTGAGGCTGAACTGCGAACCGCGACGTGTATAGTACGGATTGTCAAGGCTGTTTCGCTCAAGCGACAGACCGAGCACGATTGAGTTGGACGTACCGTTGTTCATATAGTACAGGTATTCCCAGTTCTTGAGGTAATACCAGTTGTAAGAAAGCGATGTCTGGAAAGTGAAATAGTCATCGGGCCAGTTCAGACGCTTGCCGAAGCCAACAGTCACGCCAACCATCTGGAGCACCTTGTTGGGGTCGTAGGAGTTGTTGATTGAGTTCTGATAGTAATCGCTTCCGTAGCCGTAGCCGTAACCATAGCCATAGTTATTATAAAGCCATGGGTTGCTCCACTGACTGTTGTAGTACGACGAGTTCACACCTGTCTGACGGCTGTAGTAGGCCGACACCGACAGCGAATTAGGACGCTTGCCGCCGAACCACGGATCGAGGAACGACACGCTGTAGGACTGATAGTAGCGCGCATTGGTCTGAGCGGCGATTGTGAAGCTCTGACCCTCGCCCTGCGGTATAAGACCGCGGTACGAATCGGGACGGAAAAGATTCTTTATCGAGAAGTTGGTAAACTTGAGGGCGAGCTTGCCGATGATACCGGTCTGGCCCCAACCCATCGAGAATTCAATCTGGTCGTTGTTCTTCTGTTCGAGATTGAGAGCCAAATCGACCGTGCCGTTATCTTCGTTGGGCTGAATATCAGGATTCATGTTCTCGGGGTTGAAGTGACCCGTCTGAGCGATTTCACGAAGCGAACGCATTAGGTTGTCACGCGAGAAAAGTTCGCCCGGCTTCACACGAAGCTCGCGGCGTATCACCTTTTCATACAGGCGGTCGTTACCGTTGATTGTCACTTTGTTGATGCGCGCCTGCGGGCCCTCAATCATTCGCATCTCGAGTTCGATGGAGTCGCCTTTGACCTGCTTCTCGATAGGCACGAGATTGTAGAAAAGATAACCGCGGTTAAGGTAGAGGTTGCTGACTGCGTCCTCGTCTTCAGTCGTACGTTTTGCGAGAAGTTTCTGATTGTAGACGTCGCCGGGCTTGATGCCGAGAACCTCGTCGAGCACTTCGGTCGGATAAAGCGAGTTGCCTACCCAGGTCACGTCACTGATGTAGTATTTCTTACCTTCTTCGAGGTTGATGTAAACATCGACGGTCTTATCGTCGTATGCAACCACGCTGTCTGAAAGTATCTTGGCGTCGCGATAGCCTTTCTCGTTATACTTGTCGATAATGCGCTGAAGGTCGTCCTGATAGTCATTCTCCACGAATTTCTTCTGGCGGAACAGATTGAGCAACTTGCCCTTTTCGTTGGTTTTTTTCATGACGCGCTGAAGTGCATTGTCGCTGAGCACCTCGTTACCGTCAATATAAATCTTGTGTACCTTGACTTTCTCGTTCTTGTCAACGTTCACATCGACAATCATTTCATTTTTGTTTGACAGGTCTTCCTGAAGCACCACATTTACGTCGGCGTTACCGAAACCTTTCTTGGCATAGTATTTTTTCACCAGATCTTTGGCACGGTTCACAATATTCTGCGTAATCTGATTGCCCTTGTGGAGCTGAAGCATTTCTTCGATATCCTTGCGCTCGCCTTTCTTCATGCCGTTGTAGTTGACGGTCGAAATGCGAGGTTGCTCACGGAGATTGATGAGCAGCCACACTTTGTCGCCTGCAATCTTATCAATGGCAATCTCTACGTTGCCGAAGAGGCCCTGGCGCCACAGACGCTTTGCAGCATCGCTCACATCGTCGCCGGGCACCTGCACCATGTCGCCTACTTTCAGGCCCGAATAGCCTATGATAATATAGTCCTCGTAGTTGTCGGCACCGTTTACCTTTATATCAGCGATTTCGTAAGTGCGGGGAATGCCGGAGTAAGCAACCTGAGGATTGTAGATTGTGTCCACAGGAGTCTGTGCCAGCGCAGCGGCGCCAATTCCGGGTAATATCAGTGACAGTATGATGAGAAGCCTTGTTCGCATAACGTTGTGGAATCGAAGGATAATGGGTTTATTACTTATATTGTTTCTATTTATGATTGGCTGACCTGCTCCGATGTGAGTCCGAACCGACGTTCGCGCCCCTGGAAGTCAATAATGGAGCGGAGCATCGAATCGGCCCCGAAATCAGGCCAGAATTCGTCTGTGAAATAAAGTTCGGAGTAAGCTATCTGCCAAAGCAGGAAGTTGCTTACACGTTTGTCGCCGCCGGTGCGGATGAGCAAATCAGGGTCGGGCATGCCCGAAGTCGAAAGATGGGCCGAAACCGTCGCATCTTCTATGCCGTCGAGAGCGATTGCGCCTTCGGCCACCTCGCGGGCTATCCGACGGCACGCCTCGGTTATTTCCCATCGCGACGAATAGCTCAGGGCAAGCGTGAGCACCGTGCCGCTACATTCGGCCGTCTCGGCAATACTTTGTTCAAGACACGCGCGAGTATCGTCCGGCATACGATCAAGATTGCCGATTGCCCGAAGGCTTACGTTGTTTTCCTTAAGGTGTGGCACTTCTTTGCGCAACGACATCACTATCAGATGGAGAAGCGCATCGACTTCGGCTTTAGGTCTGTTCCAGTTCTCGGTCGAAAAGGCATAGAGCGTCAGATATCTCACGCCGAGTCGGGCTGCACACTCTGTGACACGACGCACTGATTCCACCCCTGCTACATGGCCTTCGGTACGCTCGAGACCACGCAGCTTCGCCCAACGCCCGTTGCCGTCCATAATTATTGCTATATGGACGGGGATACGCTCGGCATCTATCTGCTTTAGAAGTTCCTGATTCATTTATTTAGGGTGGATTATATTCGTTTGTCAGTCAATCCGGTGACATTCGGCACACCGCGGACCTATCTCATAGCTGATTCCAACGGTCAGTGTCGAATACCAGTCGGTATTTTTTATGAAAGAACTCTTTATATTATGCAGGTCGGCCAGTTGACTCGAGTCGACATGGTCGCCAAACACTTTCGTCATAGTAAACTCAGCGGCTACGTTCAGTCGAGGAGCTACTTTGTAGCGTACGCCCGCGCCGAGAGGCACACATAGCGCGCCGGAACTGCTTCCCCCACCGTGCGATAAAGCGACACCGGCCCCGACGCTCACAAACGGCGTCCAACGGCTCAGATGGCGATATGGTTCGCCGATGCCATAGGCAAAGAAGCTGAATTCGGCGCCGGCTGTCAGGTCATAGACCGTAGACCGAAATGAGAAATTGTTTCCACCGGGAAGCGCGTCCGACATATCAGCCGTGTTGCCGCTCAACGACTGCACGCCGCCGCGCAGACGCAGCGACCAACGGTCGTCGAAAAGATAACGGCCCTGAATCGCCCCAGCGACTCCCGGACTATGAAATAGATTGCTTTGATTGGCATCACCGAGATAACCGCTCATTCCGATTGAGGCACCGATATCAAACCGGTAGCTCTCCACACTCTGAGCCTGCACCGGCTGCCTCAGAGCGGCCGTGGCTACGAATGTCGATATGAGTATGGTACGCATCGGTGACACTTTTCGCTGATTCTTTTGAGCTGATTACTGGATAGGACGGAAAAGCAGACGGTTGATTACGCCTCGCCATACCTCGTTGTTGAACGACCCGTCAGCCTTGTTCCCTCCGAAGAGATAGATGAACGGGCAATCCCACTCGGTGATTGGAGCGACGGCACGCGAACCATCGAGCGTATATACCGGGCAATACCAACGAGGATACGAAATCGAAAACTCTTTCCAACCGGAAGCGCTGCGTGAATTTACGTACATCGTGTTCTCTCTCACAAGGCCGTCGAGATTGTAGAGATTCGGGAGGAAATCAGGCTTGGCAAGAAGTCCCTGGGACGTGCTCCAGTGCACTCCGCGGTCAGGCGAGAGATATATCTTATCGTTGCATGTTCCGTCAGCTTTGATACCACCCACGGCAAACAGCATGTCATACCGGGTAGCTTCCCAGGTAGTATAGTCGGTCGTAAACGAAAAGTACGGGAAGATTGTTGCACCCGAAACCGGCACCATTTCATAGTAAGGATCGGTTACGCATGCCCACTCACCGCCATCGTATGCCCAAGTGGTTCCCACCGGAGTCCCGGCAGCCGTTTTACCGCCTACGACCATCATCATCGGTTTGGAAGCCCATTTGGTGGAGTATGTTACAGCATCTGACGTCCCCTCTACCGGACAGCCTGCATTAACTGCGACATTCGAAGTTCCGCCGGGATAAGTAGCGTGACGGTAAACGCCGTCATCACCCAAATCCACGCCTATAAGCGTCTCCTCATATCCACCATAGATATGATGCATTTTTGCTCCGGTCGAAGTCCATGCCTCGCCGTCGGTACTCGTGTATAGATTATCATTTGCATCAATCAGATAGAGAGCATCGGAGGTTGCGGTGACACTTCTCACCTTTGTGCCCTCAGGGAGAGCAACAGTCTTTGAAGTCCATACCCCGGAGAATGGATTCTCGCATCTTGAAAGCTGATAAGCAGTCCCATCGGTAGTATAACACAGCACTTCGTCGCCGAACGCAAGCGTGCGCGATTCCGTTGGGGCGCTAAGCGAACCGGGAAGAGCCCTGACGGCCATTTTATCCCATGTAAGCGAATCAGGCTCCATTTGGTGAATATTCACCTTTATAGTATAATCGCGGGAAACCTTGCCGTTATATGACTTCAGGTGAAGTTTTACTTGCCCCTTCGAGAAATTGATGGAGTCATTTTTGTTTTCGAGATAATTGACGGTCGTAGTCTCGTCACCCTTGCCGGAAGGCATCGTAATCGTTGCCTCGGATACGCCCGGTAAATCAATCGTTACAGGAATTTTCCCAATCACAACACCCTTAGGAAGTGAATCAGGATTGAATATTTCAGCTCGATCCAAATCAATAGCAAAGAAGATTGAATCGAGATTTATCAAAATGGTGTCATTGGCCGTAAGGCTGAACGAATTGACCATGACAGAGTACTCGTAAGCGGTCTCATCGTTCTCCGTAGGCACATCCATATCTGACTCACAAGAGCTTACCGCTCCTCCTAACAGAGTAGCCAAAAGCAGATATATAGGGAATATTCTTTTCATAACGCATTATTTTTCAACTTGCAAAGTTAGCAACAATTTCATTAACCATTGTTGCAATATAGTTAAAATTAGTGATTATGTGATTTTTGTCGCGCCTCAATTCCTTCGACAAGTCATGACTTAGGTTAATATGAGTAAAATCTTCCCTCACCATAATCACCTGTTTGATCTGATTATCGAGACTATAGTATTACCGTCAATCCGGCTCACACTGACCTCGCCCGCAGGCATTTCCACTCTGGGTCCACCGAGCGCGCCAAGTTTAGCAGGCGATATTTCGACTCTCGCCTCGTCCCAAAGTCCGCTCTTGATGAACTCACCGAGAAGATTCGCCCCGCCCTCGACCAGCAACGACGTGATTCCAAGCCGGTAAAGAGCCGACAGCTGCGACTTCAAGTTGTCACATCCGGTTATAACCTCCACTTCCGTATCGATTTCGGGGTGCTCCTCCGGGCAAAAAAGTATTGCACCGGAGCGCAACGCAGAGGCATTTGCGGGAACGAGTCCGTGACGGTCAAACACCACCGGTCTGGGCGAGCGTCCGGCATAATCCCTTACGGTCAGCGAGGGTCTGTCGGCAAGAACCGTTCCCGCGCCTACGGCTATCGCGTCGAATCGGGCTCTCAACTGATGGACGAGCTGCCGGGTAATCGGAGTCGAAAACTGCTGAGGTCTCTCGTCGTAATCCCGCCGACGATCAACGTATCCGTCGGCGCTACAGGCCCACTTAAGCATCACGAAAGGACGATGAAGCAGATGAGCGGTCATGAACGTACGGTTTATTTCACGACATTCTTTTTCGAGAACGCCTACCTTCACCTCAATTCCGGCTTCTCGCAGTATCGCAATTCCGCGTCCGCTCACTTTCGCAAACGGGTCGGCGGTGCCTATCACGACGCGACGGAATCCACAACGCACCAGAAGCTCGGCACATGGAGGCGTCTTACCGTAGTGGGCGCACGGCTCGAGGGTGACATAGATTGTGCTCTGTCTCAACTGCGTCTTATCTTCAACCGAGTCCACAGCATTGACTTCGGCATGCGCCTGACCGAACCGGCGGTGATATCCTTCACCGATTATCCGGCCACCGCACACGATGACAGCTCCCACCATCGGATTGGGCGAGACGTAGCCCTCACCGCGGCGCGCGAGTTGAAGCGCTCGCTTCATGAAGAGTTCGTCTACTTCCAATCTCCGTTTCGCTTTATAAGATTAACCAGATGCTCCACAGCCTCGGCTGCAGGTATATTTTTCTCGACGCACTCTTTGCCCTTGTAGAGACTGACGTGACCGGCGCACGCCCCTACATAGCCATAATCTGCATCGGCCATTTCGCCTGGACCATTTACGATACAGCCCATCACACCTATTTTCAATCCTTTCAGTTGCGATGTAGCGGCTTTTACGGCTGCCAGCGTCGATTGCAGGTCGAAAAGCGTACGCCCGCAACTCGGACACGATATATATTCCGTGTGGCTGAAGCGCAATCGGGCCGACTGCAGAATACCGAAGGCTGCGCGGGCTGCCTCGGCCGGGGTCAGAGCGTCGCCTCCAATCATGATGGCATCGGCGTAGCCGTCAATCACAAGTGAGCCCAGATCAACGGCCGCACGCAGCCGGGCCTCGTCGGCGTCGACCTCGCTATAATCGCGCCGAAGAACGACCGGGTTGTCAACGCCGTCAGCCGTCAGTCTATCGAGCGCCGCGCGCATCTCGCCACGCGGATTGCCGTGAGCCGATGTAAGCACAACAATGCTATTCACATCGGGGCGGCGTCCCGCCAGAATTTCTGCTGCATCTATTTCCTCAAACTTCAGGCGTGAGTCATCAAGCGCGGTGTCCGGGCGAAAGTCGTCGTCATAGTCCGATGAAAGACTTCCTCCGATAACTGCAGGCTGATTCGCGCCACCAATTGCACCGATGGCTCTGCTATGACGCCGTTCCGCCATGACGCCACGCCCCATCTCAGGAGCTCTCTCCGGTATGGAATCAGCTTCTGCCGCCTGCGCTATGTAATTGACCAACGCACGGGCAACAGGCAGTTCCAGCTCCGGATCCTCGCTGAGCGAGACTCTTATTGTGTCGCCTATGCCCTCCGACAGAAGTGTGCCGATACCTACGGCTGACTTTACGCGGCCATCCTCGCCATCGCCGGCCTCGGTCACACCAAGATGCAGCGGATAGTGCATATCTTCAGCATCCATAGCCTTAACAAGTCGGCGCACGGTCTCAATCATTACCCTTACGTTGGATGCTTTGACCGAAATCACCACATCGTTGAAGTCGTGCGCGCGACATATCCGTAGAAATTCCATGGCGCTGTTGACCATTCCTTCCGGGGTGTCGCCGTAGCGGCTCATGATGCGGTCGCTAAGCGAGCCATGGTTGACGCCGATACGGATAGCCGTACCGCGCTCGCGGCATAAGTTAAGGAACGGCACAAGCTTATCCTCAATCTTCTTCACTCCGGCTGAAAACTCCTCGTCGGAAGCCTCAAGCTGCCGGAACGTTCGCGCAGGATCAACAAAGTTGCCGGGATTTATTCTCACTTTCTCTACATGACGCGCAGCCTCAAAAGCAGCCTTAGGATTAAAATGAATGTCGGCTACCAAAGGCACGGTGATACCTTGCTCGCGTAGTTTCGCTTTTATTTCTGCCAGATTTGCCGCCTCGCGTTCGCCCTGAGCGGTGAATCTGACGTATTCCGCACCGGCATCGACCATACGGCGCGTCTGCTCCACGCTTCCGGCCGTATCCATCGTCGAGGTGTTGGCCATGCTCTGGATTCTTATCGGATTGCTGCCTCCCAGAGGTGTGTTGCCAACTCTGACTTCGACCGTCGGGCGGCGGCTATAGTCATATCGACCCATCAGTTTGTCTTGTAGTCAAATTTAACTTCGCGGAGTTCAGCGTTGATTTTAACAATCTTATCGGAGAGTTTCGAGCGATATTCAGCATAGCGGACCGCAACGCCTTCGTCGCTCAGAGCGAGCATCTGCGTAGCAAGCACCCCGGCATTCATTCCGGCGTCGATTCCGACCGTAGCCACAGCCACACCCGGAGGCATCTGAACTATTGAAAGCAATGCGTCGCGGCCATCGAGCGTTGAATTGATAGGCACTCCGATTACGGGCAGCGGCGTCATGGCCGCAATCACACCGGGAAGAGCGGCCGCCATACCGGCGCCGGCTATAATCACTTTTATGCCGCGGCTCTGAGCCGAGCGTGCAAACTGCTCGACTTCAGTCGGAGTGCGATGGGCCGAAAGCGCGTTCATCTCGAAAGGAATCTGCATGGTGTCGAGAAAAGCGGCTGCTTTTTTCATTATTGGCAGGTCAGAAATACTGCCCATGATAATGCTTACTTTTGCTTCCATTTTTATTGTCTGGTATAAATGAATCCTTGCAACCGGGCGTTACGCCGTATTGCTTTTGGCAAAAGTAGCAATATTTTCGCAATCTTCCGCTCTTGGCAGGCGGTAAACGATGCCTTTAGCCGTCATGCATCTCAGGCACCGAAGCCCGACAGCACATAAGTCCACAGAAATCCGTTGGCAGCTCCGGCCACGACCTGACCCAGTGTGTGACGGCGCAGACCCACACGTGCCGTCCCGACCAAGCCGGCGCACACGACCGCTATCATTAATGGCCAAAGCACGTCCACATATGCAAGATTGCTTACCAGCAACCGCACAGGCAAAGCGACGAGGCCACCCATCGCCGCCATGTGAGCGCTGATTTTCCACCATCGGTTGACGACAATCGACACAATCACGGCGACGGCACCGCCGGCCATGAAGCCGGTGAGCCAGCCCGGCGCATGCATGCGCGAATAGACAATCGCACACCCGATATAGCCTAACATTACCACGATATATGGCAGCGTTCGCTCCGTACGCTTGTTGAGTCCGGGGTCTGTAAGATAGCCGAGTTTCCACATCAGAAAGATTATCAGCATCGGAAAGAGGCATGTGATAGCAGCTGTATACATCACCGTGCGCCACAGCACTCCGGAGGGCAACAACGAAAGCGACGACAACCACAACGCCATAGCCACCCCGTAGGTGGGCACAATCAGGGGCGAAAAAATGAATGATATTATTTGTGCAATCCGTTTCATTGGCAATTGTTGGAGAGAGGATGGTGGAAATAACTGACCTAATATATTATATAAGGAGTGTCAAGCGATTTTTGTTCGTGCGTGGCGGCTGATTATACCCTCCGGCGCAGTCGGGCTACGGGCGCTCCTATTTTTTCGCGATATTTTGCGACCGTGCGCCGCGCAATCTCTATGCCGCGGCCTCGCAGAGCGTCCGTGATTGCTTCGTCGCTCAGAGGCGACTTTTTATCCTCTTCATCAATCAGCGTCCTGATTATTTCAAGCACCTGATGCGTCGAGCTGTCATCGCCCTCTTTGCGGTGCTCGTTGAAGAAATACTTCAGCGGATATACACCCTGACGGGTAGCCACATACTTTCCGGCCGTCGCACGACTGATAACCGACATATCGTCGCCCGTCACCGCAGCCACATCTTTCAGCACCATCGGGCGCAGTTTCATCGGATTGTCGGTCAGGAAGAACTCGCGCTGCAGATTGATTATAGCCGTCATTACACGGCGCAAGGTTGCACGGCGCATTTCCGAGGCCTTGATAAACATTGCCGCTTCGTCGCGTTTCTGCCTGACGAACGCTCTCGCAGCCTCTTCCATCCGACTCAGGCGCATATCTTTCGACTGCGATTCGGGGTCGACACGGAAACTCTCCTCGATCTGCAATTGGGGCGAGTGGCCGCCAAGCGTCAGCGTGATGTTATCGTCAGAGTCCGATTCCACATAAAAATCAGGGGAAATATGGCGGATGCGTTCATCTTCTGCTCCACCGACCTGCGCCCCGGGCTTCGGGTCGAGAGTGCGGATGAGACGCATCGCGTCCTCAAGCTGTTCGGGAGTCAGACCGAGCAACGAACGCAGGCGGTCGAGATGCATCTTCGATAGCAGGTCGAAATAGTCCCGAACAATCTCCGTGGCCACCGTCAGCGCATGTCCGCCTTCTTTTCGCCGCTGAAGCTGCAAGAGCATTGTGTCGCGCAAATCTATCGCGCCCACACCCGCCGGCTCCATCAGTCTCACTTTTTTTAGCGCCGTGTTGACCTGCTGGGTATCGACGTCGACACCTGTAGCAACCGAGATGTCGTTGGCCATTGCAGCCGGCGTTCGGGTGAGATAGCCGTTATCGTCTATATTGCCGATAATATAGCGGGCTATCTGGCGCTGGTCGTCGCTCAATCCCACCATCTCGTCGAGCTGGCGGGTCAGCGAATCCATCAGGGTTTCTCCCGAGCTTACGGCGATATGTTCCCTGACCGGGTCATCGGCGCTGCGGTTATGGGCTTCCAGAAGATACGACGGCATTTCGTCAGGGTCGGAATAATCGGCTTTCTGCAATTGCTCAGCGCTCTCGCCGAAGCTCTCGATTTCGGTGTCGGAAGTTTCGCTGACGGCCTCGAGAGCCGGATTATCATCAAGCTCCCGACGCACTTCCTCATCAAACTCGGGCGCTGTCATCTCCAACGCCTTTACGTATTGCAGCTGCAGCGGTGCAAGCGTCTGCTGCTGACGCTGGGAGAGTGATAGATTGAGCGAATTATCCATCGTGGACGCAATTTATAGTTCGATTAGGCTGTCAGGTTCAAAATCGCGCACGGCGACCGTCCCGCACACCTCATCCCAACGCATCGGCGAGAGACCCGTGCCGGGACGTTTCACGGTCAGATTGTCGGCCGTCAGCAGCTCGCCTTTTTTTATTTTTCGTGAGGCGACAATGCTTTTGCGCGCCACGCTCAGATTAGCGCGCTCGCTTTCGCTGACGCTTTTATGTCCGTCACCTAATGCTTTTTCTATATTTCTGATAGCCGACACCATTGCTTTGAGCTCCTGCGGGTCGAGCGACGCCCGATGGTCGGGGCCAGCCATCGTTTTATCGAGAGTAAAATGTTTCTCTATTACCGTAGCTCCGAGAGTCACGGCGGCAATTGGCACCTCGATGCCCACAGTATGGTCGCTATAGCCCACGCCTCCACAAGCAAGCGCATCAAGCGAGCGCATCGCACGCAGATTGACGTCGGCCATCGGCGTTGGATATTGTGTGTTGCAATGGAGCAGGGTGATTCTTTCGCGCGCGGTCCCGGCTTGTTCCAGCACACTGACGGCCGCCTCTATTTCTTCAGGCGTCGACATTCCTGTGGAGAGAATCACCTTGCCTCCACGCCTACCTATCTCACGCAGAAAAGGAAGATTGGTTATCTCGCCGGACGGAATTTTCCAATAATCCATATCGAAGCCATCGAGAAATGCGATGCTTTCAAGGTCGAATGGCGACGAAAGAAAGCCTATTCCGCGGCGGCGACACTCCTCGGCCACCGCTCGGAAATCGTCTTCGGTCAGCTGCAACGCACGGAGCATTTCAAGCTGTGTGGCTCCTGTTTCCGGTGCGTTGATCTTCTGATAGTCGGCTTTCTCTGCAGTTGCTGCCACAAGATTCTCAGCCTTGAAAGTCTGAAACTTCAC
Source organism: uncultured Bacteroides sp. (assembly GCA_964449335.1). Taxonomy (GTDB): domain Bacteria; phylum Bacteroidota; class Bacteroidia; order Bacteroidales; family Muribaculaceae; genus Paramuribaculum. Next base: position 12,246 of record CAYUYQ010000037.1, read on the forward strand.
ATAGTCGGCTCCGGCGGTGGCAGCCTCTGCCACAAGACGCATAGCCTGGTCCAACCGGCCGTTATGGTTCACACCTGCTTCAGCAATTATTACCGTATGATTTATCATCTTTACTTATCCTATTCTTTTGGCCGGAACTCCGGCATAGGTTCCCGGCTCGGTCACATCGCGCACCACAACGGCACCCGCACCGATTATGACGCCGCCGCATATGCTCACGCCATTGACGATCGTGGCACCCGCGCCTATGAACGTGTCACGACCGACCGTCACACCTCCGCAGAGAGTGGCATTCGGTCCTACGAATACATTATCTCCCAGGCGGCAGGCATGCTCTATGACTGCGCCGGTATTGACCACACAGTCGCCGCCAAGCTGCGCGCCGTTGATTATAGCGCCGCACATCACGGCGCATCCATCGCCCAGACTGCTGCGCTCGGCTACGATGGCCGACGGCGCTATGAGCGTCGTGTGCCGATGTCCGGCATACATATCGATGATTCTGCGGCGTAGTTTCATATTTCCGTCACGGCGGGCAACTACGGCGATATGCACCTGACAGTCATTGTTCGTCGCAAGAAATTCGTCGTCATCGCCAAGCCACGGCAGTCCGCACGCCGAAGCTTGCGGCGCGACGTATCCGGCAAACGCGTCACGTCCAATCGCCGTAATCAATGAGTCGGCATGACCACCCGCACCGATTAGAACCGTCTGCGTCATCGGTTGTAGATGTCGGTTTTATATTTGGCGAGATTTTCAGGCACGGTAAACCAGTCGATGCAACGCTGCAGACCCTCCTCAAAGCTTACCTGCGGACGCCAGTCGGTGAGCGATTCTATCAGCGTATTATCGCCGCACAACCGCATCACTTCGCTTTTTGTCGGGCGAAGACGCTCGGGGTCGACCACATATTTCACATCGCTCTTCATCAGCCGGGCAATTGCATCGAGGGTCTCCTGCATACTTACTTCCGTCCCGGTACAGATGTTTATATCGCGCCCTTCAATTCCTGGCGTGGTTGCCAACGCGAGAAAACCTCGGGCCGTGTCAGTGACGAAATTGAAATCGCGTGTGGGCCGCAAATCTCCAACCGTTATTTCCTTTTTACCTGCAGCAATCTGGCTGATAATCGTAGGGATTATGGCGCGGGCGCTTTGCCGGGGCCCGTAGGTGTTGAACGGTCGTGCCGTCACCACCGGGGTGTCAAATGCATTGTAGAAACTCTGAGCGATGGCGTCGGCGCCGATTTTGGTTGCCGAATAAGGCGACTGCGGCTGCCGAGGATGCTTTTCGTCGATAGGCACATACTGGGCCGTGCCGTAGACTTCGCTGGTCGATGTCACCACTATGCGCTCCACGCCGCAATCGCGCGCTGCCTGCACCATATTAAGGGTACCGCGGATATTCGTATCGACATAGCTGTCGGGAGCCACATAGCTATATGGTATGGCTATCAGTGCAGCAAGATGAAACACAAGGCTACAGCCCTGAGTAATATGACGGCAGAAATTCGGATCACGCACATCGCCGCTCACCACTTCGAGTGCCGGATGTTTGATTCCGTTTAGCCAGCCCCAGTCGTTGAAGGAGTTGTAATAACTTAGCGCTCTTACCTCATAACCCTCAGCAAGCAGAAGTTCCGTTAGATGTGAGCCGATAAACCCGTCGGCCCCCGTCACCAGTACCTTTTTATTTTCCATCTTGATAGACTCTGTGATTTCAATCCGCTAATTTACGAATTTTTTATCGAGCCATCAAGATGCTCGTTCCACCATTTTCCGCCACTGTCATGCATTGGCAACAATCCACACCATATAGGCCGCATATAGTATAAACAGCATTCCTCCTTCGCCGCGCGTAATCGTTCGTTTACCTATAAGCCACCCCATAGCCCAGAACAGGATTGCCGAAGCGACCAACATTCCGAAATCGACTTCCGATATGCTGCCGACCGACAGCGGCCGAACCGTAGCGCTCGCGCCGAGCACAAACAGTATATTGAATATATTTGAGCCAACGATATTTCCGACAGCCATGCCCGATGAGCCTTTGATTGCCGCAACTACCGAGGTGGCAAGCTCCGGCAACGACGTGCCGACTGCCACTATTGTCAGACCGATTACAGCTTCACTCACACCCATAGCTTTAGCAATATCGGAAGCTCCGTCCACAAACCACTCGCCTCCGAAAATCAATCCGAGCAGGCCTCCGATTACGTATATCACGGCCAGCCACACTTTCAACTCCTTACGTTCACTACCCTGCATCTCCGCCGGGTCGCCGGGCGCAGCCGACTTCGCACCCGACAAAGTGATACGCATAAAAATCAGAAAGAACAGAAGCAGTATGATGCCGTCGACACGGTCAATAAATGACGGCAGATTCAGACCGCGACCGTCAAGAAACGATGCGTTTGCCATAACGGCTAAAGCAATCGACACTATGACCATCATCGGAATCTCACGCGTCATCACACTCTTCTCAACATGAATCGGGCGAATCAAAGCCGTCAGACCGCCTATAAGAAGAATATTAGCTATATTTGAGCCCACGACATTACCGATAGCTATCGAAGCATTACCCTGAATCGCCGATACAAGACTGATTACAAATTCCGGCATCGACGTGCCGAAAGCTACTACCGTCAGTCCTACTATAAGATCACTCACGCCCATTCTGCGGGCCAGCGACGACGCACCATCAGTCAAAAAATTAGCTCCGGCCAGAATCAGCACCAGCCCTATTACCAACAAAACAATACTCAAAA
>CAYUYQ010000038.1:0-9429 GCA_964449335.1 uncultured Bacteroides sp.
ATATCGCTCTTGCCTCGGGGCGAGAAATCGCTACCGCCTTTCGCACCACCCATAGCCAGCGTGGTCAGTGAATTTTTGAAAGTCTGCTCGAAAGCAAGGAACTTCAGAATCGACTGGTTGACCGAGCTATGAAAACGGATTCCGCCTTTGTACGGACCGATGGCGTTGCTGTGCTGGATGCGATAGCCCATGTTGTTGCGCACGCGGCCCTTATCGTCGACCCACGACACACGGAATGAGAATATACGGTCGGGAATACACAAGCGCTCAAGAAGATTATAGCGCTCAAATTCGGGATACTCGTTGTAAACGTCTTCGATGGAGGTCACAACCTCCTCCACTGCCTGCAGATATTCCGGCTCGTTGGGAAAACGGCGGCGCAGGTCGTCAAGCAATTCTACTGCTTTCATCTAAACTCAATGATTAAGAAACAAAATGCAAGCCATTCGGCTTTTCCGACCGCAAAATTACATTATTTCAATCACACCACAAACTTTTTGCCAGCAAAATCGAGCAAAATTAACAAATTGCCACAAATTCGAGCATTTTCTTTTTTCGCGGTCAGTCTTCGGAGAAGTGGCGGAGAACGCGACGATAGGAATTGAAGATTTTTGATTTGGACACAAAACCGACATAGCGGCCATTGTCGACCACCGGGAGATTCCATGCGCCCGTATCGTCAAACGTTTTCATTACGCACTCCATCGACGCTCCAAGTTCGATTTTCGCAGGCGGCACGCTCATGAATTTGCTGACATACATCCGGCGATATAAATCGGGACGGAACATGATATTGCGTATATCGTCGAGCTGCACAATGCCGATTAACATCCCCTCCTCGTTCACCACCGGGAAAAGATTGCGGCACGACTGCGATATGACTTTGACCATCTCGCGCAGGTCCATATCCGCTCGCACCGGAATGAAATCTGACTCTATGACGTTGTCGATTTTAAGAAGCGTAAGCACGGCTTTGTCCTTATGGTGCGTGAGCAGCTCGCCGCGTTGCGCAAGACGCATGGCGTAGATGCTATAGGGCTCAAACATCTTTATGGTGCCGTAGCTGAGCGCCGCCACAATGAGCAAAGGCAGAAACAGCTCATAGCCACCGGTAAGTTCGGCGGTAAGAAACATGCCCATCAGCGGCGCGTGCATCACACCGGCCATCACACCGGCCATGCCGAGCAACGCAAAGTTTTTTACCGAGAGGTCGAGGCCAAAAACGGCATTGATTGTATAGGCGAAGAAGAAACCGGCCATGCATCCGACGAAGAGTGAGGGCGCGAACGTTCCGCCCACACCGCCGGCGCCGGTAGTGGCCGACGTGGCAAAAACTTTTGTCAGAATTATAAGGCCTATGAAGAGTGATATAAACCACACCGTTTCGCGGTCGGAGTAGAAAATCGAGCCGTCGACGATAGCGGCCGTATTACCGCTGAGCAGCGATATGATTGCGCCATAGCCCTCGCCGTAGAGAGGAGGGAAAAGGAAGATAAGGCTCGACAGGACGGCACAGCCGATAATAAGTTTCAGCCACACATTTTTCATGCGTCCGAAAAAGTTTTCCATCATGTTCATGGCGCGTGTGAAATAAAGCGACACCAGACCACAGAACACACCGAGCAGTATTGCAAAGGGTATACGCCCGGTGACAAAAGCCTCACTCTGCAGGAAATAAAACTCGGCATCATAGCCCGTAAAGACGTAGGCTACAGTCGCGCCGGTAATCGACGATATGAGGAGGGGCATAATCGAAACGCTTGTCAAATCGACCATCAGCACCTCGATTGTGAACAACATTCCCGCTATAGGCGCCTTGAATATGCCGGCTATTCCGGCAGCGGCTCCGCAACCGACCATTATCATCAGCACACGCGGCGACATTCGGAACAACTGCCCTACCGTCGAACCGATGGCAGCACCGGTATAGACAATCGGGCCCTCGGCTCCGACCGATCCGCCGAATCCGATGGTTATAGAGCTGGCGATCATCGAAGTGTACATATTATGACGCTTCAATCGGCTTTTATTCTGCGAAATGGCATATAGCACCCTCGTGACACCGTGGGAAATATTGTGTCGGACGACATAGCGCACAAAAAGCACCGTAATCAGAATGCCAACCGCCGGATAGATGAAAAACAGGAAGTTGCCTTGGTCGACGGACAGATAGGACGTGAGCGTGGAAGAAATCAGATGGATGAGCCCCTTCAATATTAGCGCGGCAAATCCACCGAACAGACCTACTATCAGAGCAAGAATGACGACGAATGTGCGTTCCTTTATATGTTTCTCCCGCCACAACAGCGCTCCGAGGAAACCTCCCCGAATGGCCTGGGCTATATTTTGGAGTCGTTTTGTCATTAGTTGTGACGTGTTAGGAGTTAATCAGGAACGAAGCACATCAATCGTATCGCCATTAATCTTCACGACCATCGACGGTGCCGATGCAGCCACGTCGTCGCGCCTGTACGACACCACATAGTCAACCGCTGCAATTATTTCCGGAGCAATCTCGCTGAAAAATGCCGGTGCGGGCTGACCGCTGACATTGGCAGATGTTGATACGAGCGGACGGCCGAGAGCGCGGCAGAGGCGCGAGGAAAATGCCTCGCCTGTGATGCGGATACCGGCACTGCCGTCGGAGGCGAGGAGTTCGGGGGCGAGACCGGCAATGCGGTCATATACAACCGTCACCGGCCGTGACGCCGCCTCTATAAAAGCAATCACTTCACTCGGAACCGGAGCGCCCAATGTGCGTTCGAGCATCTCCTTGCTTCCGACGAGCGAAATCAAAGCCTTTGATTCCGGCCGATGTTTTATTTCAAAAACGCGGCGCACGGCCTCGCTCGAAGTGGCGTCACAACCGATACCCCACACCGTGTCGGTCGGGTATAGAATCACTCCTCCGGCGCAGATGGCTGCCAGGGCCTGGTCGATATCGTCGTTAATGGTCATGCCTGATAACCGTTGTCAATTATGATAGCAAAGATAATACTATTTGACAACGTAGGCAATAGGCCGGCGGAATGTATGGCCGTCAGATGCGGTCGAGGACGGTCGCAACAAGGTCACGCACGGCTGTCTTGTAGTTGGGGGTGGCGTCGTGATTCATGCGGTTAGCGATGATTGAGCAGACTGTCATTGCTTTGTGCCCCATGAGCAGGCTCAGGCCCTGAAGAGGAGCGCTCTCCATTTCGTAGTTGGTCACGCGATGGCGCCTATATCGGAACTCTTCAATGCGTCGATTGAGATCGGGATTAGCAAGAGGGAGTCTTACCTCACGGCCCTGCGGGCCATAGAATCCTACAGCCGAGATGGTATTGCCACGCAGCATATCGTCGCGGCCAATACGCTCCACGAGCTCGGAATCGGCATTGACCACGTAGGGTCGGGCCCACAACGGATTCCAACCTACGGCGTCGCAGAACGCCTGTTCGTAACCGAGGTCGGCCACGTCGTTTCGTCCGGCATAATAGTTCAGCACCCCGTCAAAACCAAGCGACTTTTCCGCAATCACGGGCGTGCCGAGTTTTATATCAGGCTGTAGGGCACCGGAAGTCCCGATGCGCACCATAGTGAGTGTACGATGTTCGGGGCGAACTTCACGCGTAGTGAAATCTACATTGGCGAGTGCATCGAGTTCAGTAGCCACGATGTCGATATTGTCAGGCCCGATTCCGTGGCTCAGACACATTATTGGCTTTCCCTTATATGTGCCGCCAATCGTATGGAACTCACGGGATTGAACTTCGAATGTACGTGTGTCGAAAAATTCAGCAACCATATTGACCCTGCCCGGGTCGCCTACGAGAATGATGCGGTCGGTCAGCTGCTCGGGATGAAGATGAAGATGAAACACCGTTCCATCGGGATTGATAATGAGTTCGGAAGGGGCTATGACTTTATTTTTCATGACATGCAGTTTTGAGGTGACTATATATATTATTAACAAGTGCCTCCAGTCTATTGTTGCGCGAGAAATCTATCTGCCTTATCAACCTATAAACTTTTGATTTTGGGTCGGAAAAACTTTATAAACCGATTGACGTACTCAACAAACCATGCGAACTGCTCTGCTTGAGTGGAAGCATCAAGAAAATCATACTTTTCTGACAAGGTTACCACCGATACCTTTTTATCGTCCAACCGCTGCCAGGTAAGTTTATCGGAGATGGCAACGGCGGCCTGCGCCTCATAGTTAGTTTTTAATGTATCGAAATACTTCTTGTTCGCTTTGGCGTCTCCCGTATTTATTTCAAACCAAATCGCAACCGACTTCTTTTGAGAATTGACCGTCAGGCTCAACTGAAAGCCAGATTTACCGAGAGCTATGATTGACCAGTGTTGTGGCAATGGTTTCTGCATTTTAAACGGATTGCCATTGTCGGCAACGTATTCCTTAAGCGCCGTCCAGTATTCACGTTGTTTGATTTTCGTCTCGGAAAGTTCGTTGTCGTTAGCGGCTTTCTTGACACTACGAGTCCAATCGTTAGGTTTTGCAACCATCTTGAATTGCGGAGCGGCTACACTTTCACCAATCCTGATTACCTCAATCTCTATTCCGAAGAAATTTATGTTTTCGTCAGTGATACGATTGAGCCAGTCAATAGCCGCGCGATGCTCCTCAGTGAAATGCTTAGCAATCCAGATGATACTGAACGCATCGAGCCCTGCCGCATAAGTCATAATCTGGCCGAAGTGCTTGTGGTCAGTTACTTCAAGCTGGTTTTCGATGAGCACATAATGATTCGTTGCCATGTCACGCGCAAGAATATCGGCCCGGAAAGGCCCTACGTTCTTTTCCTGCGATTCGACCTCAAGCTCTATACCCACCGCATCACCTAATTGAGCAATATTCTTATCTTCGGCGAGCCAGGGAGTAAAATCCTTATCTTCAGTCTCCCACACTTCCCTAAGATCGACTTTTTCAATTTTCCCGAGGTTTATTTTCTTCATCGTAGTCATGCTTTAATAATCAATAATCAAAAGTATAGCAGATTGGCCTGGCGCACGGGTGTCAGGCCAGATGGTAGAGGCCGCCGGGGAACGGGAGGATGAGGCCTTTGTATTCCATGTCGATGAGCAGCGACATGAGCCGGCCTATATTGATGTTCAGAGCTACGGACATCATGTTGAGGCGTCCTTCGCCGTGCTCGGTTATATAGTCGACCACAAGTTTTTCTTCCTGCGACAGTTCCGGAAAAAGCGTTGGTTGCACAGCCTCTTCAGTCGGTTTCTGCGGCCAGCCCATCTGTCGGGCCACATCGTCGGCGCTCTCTACGAGTGCGGCGACATTAGCAGCAATCAGGGCATTGCAGCCACGGCTGTAGCGATCAGACGTGCGTCCGGGAAGAGCGAAGACATCGCGCATATAGCCTTGAGCAAGTTTTGCGGTCACTATCGCACCGCCTTTAACGTCAGACTCAGCCACGACCACACAGTCGCTCAGACCGGCCACAATGCGGTTGCGCGCAAGGAAGAATCCACGGTGAATTGACGCCGACGACATATATTCGGTTACTAAAGCGCCGCCATTGTGCACAATAGCAGCTGCATCGTTGCGATGCTGAGCGGGATATAGGGTGTTTAGGCCGTGTGCAAGCACGGCCACGGTGGGCAATCCGGCTTTGAGGGCGGCGCGATGAGCGGCAATATCGATTCCGAACGCCAGACCACTGATTACGGTCACGGGCTGAGCAACCTCGCGCGCTATCGTCTCGATAAGGTTTTCAACGAATTTCACGCCATAAGCCGTGGCATGGCGTGTGCCGACCACAGCAATAGCGAGCGGAGGATTCAGGCTCGCGTCACCGAGGCCGTAAAGCATCAGGGGCGCGTCGTCGCAGTTAAGCAGACGCCCGGAGTAGCGGGAATCGGTATGGTAAATGGGTTTGATTGCGTGAGACAGTACGAAATCTGTCTCGCCGCGGGCTTTGTCGAGAACGGACGCACGGTAATCGTCGTCAAACATACGGTTACGCATGCCGAGAGCTGCCGAAAGTTGCGTCGAACTGAGCCGGAAGAACTCCTCCTCCGACCCTATGCGCGCAAGAATCTCATCGCTCATGAGGCGCGTTATGCCTCTGAGCGATGAGAATGCTATTCGGTAAAGGAGTCGGTTTTCGTCATCCATATATCATCTACCCGGCTTTTCAAAGATATCTGGCAAATGCCTCTGCGAGTACATCGCCGCGGGTGAGACGTCCGTTCTCAAGACACACCACCGACACCAGAGCTTTCACCACAGGCGCACCGTTGTCGGCACGGAAAATGTCCTGACGGAACACGAAGCGTGCAGCCTCGCGATGGAGACTGAGCTTCGACACCATTTCATCGCCGAGGCCGAGCGGAGTGAGATACTCGATTTCGACCTTGCGGAGCACGGGATCGATACCGCGCTCCTGAAGCGAACGAAACGTTGTACCGGCCATGCGGCAGAACTGATGGCGCGTGTGCTCGAGATAATGCAGATAGACGGCATTGTTGACGATACCCTGCGAGTCTACTTCATAGTCACGCACGAGCAACGGCATCTCAAACGCATAGGGGCGGTCGGAATAGTCGGGCTTCATCGGTTGACACGGAAACGGTCGTCGCCGTCGGTCAGGAAGGCCACGCACTGGCGTGCTGCCGCGATTCCGGCGTTAATGTTAGCTTCAGCGGTCTGTGCGCCCATTTTTTTCGGTGTGAAGAAGACGCGGTCGGGGAACTTTTCGACGAGCACAGTGGCACAATCAGGCTTGACGTCGGCCACATATTTGAGGTCGGGACGCACTTCAAGAGCCTTTTCAAGGCCGGCTTCGTCGATGACTTCTTTTCGGGCCGTGTTGACAAGCACTCCACCCTTAGGCATAAGCGTTATCAGGTCTGCGCCTATCGAACCGCGGGTGGCGGGAGTGGCCGGAACGTGGATTGAGACTATATTGCTGTCGCGGTAAAGCTCTTCGATGGAATGAACAGGTTTTACACCGGCCTCGACCATCACCTCGTCGGGACAATAGGGGTCGAAGGCGCTTACTTCCATTCCGAAGCCACGGGCAATGCGGGCCACGTTGCGGCCAACCTGACCAAACGCCTGGATGCCGAGTTTCTTGCCTTTAAGTTCCGTGCCTGAAGTGCCTGCATACATATTGCGGACCGCCATCACAGCCATGCCGAACACCAGCTCGGCAACAGCGTTGGAGTTCTGGCCAGGAGTATTCTCGACGCAGGCACCACATCGGGTGGCGGCTTCGAGATCGACATTATCGTAGCCTGCACCGGCGCGCACCACGACTTTAAGCGCCGGAGCGGCATCAAATACCTCGGCATCTATTACATCCGACCGAACGATAAGCGCCTCGGCATCGGCCACGGCCGCAAGTAACTGCGACTTCTCGGTGTATTTTTCGAGGAGTCCGAGTGTGAAGCCGGCGTTTTCGACTACTTCGCGTATGCCATCGACCGCAACGGCGGCGAAAGGCTTCTGTGTTGCAACGAGTATCTTCATAGGGGCGTGGCATTAATGTTTCGACTCAAATTCCTTCATTGCCTCAACAAGCACATCGACGCTCTCCATCGGGAGCGCATTGTAGAGCGAAGCGCGGAACCCGCCTACCGAGCGATGACCCTTTATGCCGACAATGCCTTTGGTGGCGCAAAATTCGACGAACGGTTTTTCGAGCTCCTTGTAATCGGGCTTCATAACGAAGCAAACGTTCATTATCGAGCGGTCGGCCGGGTCAGTAACCGTGCCGACAAACATGCGGCTCGAGTCGATTGCCTCATAGAGTTTGGCTGCCTTGGCCAAATCATGCTTTTCGAGAGCTTCGATTCCACCGAGCTCCTTATAGTAGCGGAGAGTCTGCAGCGCCGAGAAAATGGGGAGTACGGGCGGAGTGTTGAACATCGAGCCTTTTTTGATGTGGGTGCGGTAGTCGAGCATCGTGGGTATCGGACGGTCGACGTGACCGAGAGCATCATCACGCACAATCACGATGGTTACACCGGCCGGAGCGAGATTCTTCTGAGCGCCGGCATAAATCACATCGTATTTGCTTACATCGACCGGACGCGAGAAGATGTCGCTCGACATATCGGCTACAAGTCTTACGGGCACATCGGGATCGTAGCGCATCTCCGTGCCATAAATCGTGTTGTTGGAGGTAAAATGGAAGTAATCGGCATCAGCAGGGACGGTATAGCCTTTAGGTATAAAGGTATAGTTGGCATCCTTTGACGAGGCCACTACGTCGACCTCGCCGAAAAGGCGGGCTTCCTTTATAGCGTTTGAAGCCCATGTGCCGGTATCGAGATAAGCGGCTTTCTTGGCAAGGAGGTTGAACGGCACCTGCGCGAACTGCATGCTGGCACCGCCACCGAGAAACAGCACCGAATAACCGGCGGGAATCTGGAGAAGCTCCTTGACGAGCGCCTGAGCTTCGTCCATCACAGCCTGAAATTCGGGACTGCGGTGCGAGACTTCAAGCACGGAAAGCCCGGTGCCGGCAAAATTGAGGATGGCATCGGCAGTGTTTTTGATTGTGTACTGGCTCAGGATTGATGGCCCGGCGGAAAAATTATGCTTCTTCATATCCTTATACTTTTTAGAAGGTTATTTTTATGACACTCCATATCAGAGCACCTCCACAAAGATATGAAATAGACGTTTATAAAAAAAGTTAAAAAGCCAAGTGCGGATTAAACGTTGATGGTTTTTCGCCGTCAGAGAAGCGTAACAGGTTACAAAATCAATCTAATGCATTTCTCCCATCACATTTCGGGAAAAGCAAATCTTCAATTCTCTCACCTAAAAATTAAATCGAACAACAATGAAAAAATTTATCATAGCTCTCTCCGTCCTCGCAGCATCGACCCTCGGCCTCTCAGCCCAGAACCAGGCCCAGAACAATAAGACCGCCGGTCAACCCAACAAAGAAATGGCCAAGAAGCATGTCGATGGCAAAAAGCAGAAAGGCGCCAATCCTTTCGACGGTCTTAACCTCACCGAGCAGCAGCGCAAGCAGCTGACCGACCTCCGCACCCAGTCGAAGGCAAAGAAAGCTGCCAACGATTCGACTCAGCGCGCACGCCGCGCAGAGCATGCGGCCAAAGCAAAGACCATGCGCGCCGACTATCTGAAGAGCGTAAAGGCCATCCTCACCCCCGACCAGTATGTGAAGTTTCTTGAAAACAACTACGTCAATGCCGGCAAGGGTCACAAGAAAGGCCACGGTGGCAAGGCGTTCGCCAAGGACGGACGCAAGCACAAGGGCCATGCTAAAGGCAAAAACAAAGAAATGTCCCGTACCAAAAAAGATAACTCGAAGAAAAAATCCTGACCAGACCACGCGACAGACTCGTTCTTCTCTCTCCATTTATAGCTCGAAAACAATCCTCACATAGACACGACTGTCATCAGCTTTTCATCCGTAATTATTAAAAGTT
>CAYUYQ010000038.1:9529-14898 GCA_964449335.1 uncultured Bacteroides sp.
TTTTTCTACCCTTAGACCGCATATTATTTCGATATTTGCAGGCAGACTATTTATGCAGGCAGCCCGTGCGGTTGCCCCAGCCAAGAAACAACCGACAATAAATGGAAAAAGCTAAATCGAAGCGACTGCTGTCAGTCGACGTGATGCGCGGACTCACCGTAGCAGGAATGATTCTGGTCAACAATCCCGGCTCGTGGAGCCACATTTATGCCCCGCTGCGCCACGCCGAGTGGAACGGCTTGACACCGACGGACCTCGTGTTTCCGTTTTTCATGTTCATAATGGGCGTGTCGATGTGTCTGTCGCTCGGCCGACGCGGCATGACGCTTAACTACGCTTCGCTGATGAAAATCATCAAGCGCTTCGTCGTGATATTTCTGCTCGGCCTGCTGCTGGGGTGGTTCGGCACATTCTGCGGCCGACTGGCGTGGGACGCGCCCGACGGCGAGACGCTGCCGCTTTGGGCCAGACTGATTAACGCCGCCAACAGCTTCGATACAATTCGTGTGCTTGGTGTTCTACCGCGTCTGGCAATCTGCTATCTCGTTGCTGCCCTCATAGTTATGACGGTCAAACGCCGGGCCGTGATGTGGATTACCGGATTGCTACTCGTCGCCTACACAATCATAATACTTCTTGGCAACGGCTTCGAGTTCAGCGACAGCAACGTCATCAGCATCGTCGACCATAAGATGCTGGGCGAAAACCACATGTATCACGACACGGTCGGGGGTACCCGTCTGGCCTTTGACCCGGAAGGTCTGCTGAGCACCCTCCCCTCGATTGCTCACGTACTTATAGGTTACTGCTGCGGTCTGGTCCTCGCATCGGGCGAGCGCACGGCCGATAAGGCGCTCCGGCTCTTTGTTGTCGGCACGGTTCTCACCTTCGCCGGATTTCTGCTGAGCTACGGGCTGCCAATCAATAAGAAAATCTGGTCACCAACATTCGTGCTCACCACCTGCGGCCTCGCATCGAGCCTGCTCGCACTGCTCACATGGATTATCGACATCCGCGGTACTCGCCGCGTGTGGCGTCCGGCCGAAGTGTTCGGCGTCAACCCGCTGGCACTCTACGTGCTCAGCGGTGTGCTCGCCATCCTGTTAGGCACCGTTTCAATCGGCGGCCAGAGCATCGGAGGCTTCTACTACGACGGCGTCCTGCGGCCCCTCATCCCCTCCCCCGAAGCCGCTTCGCTCGCCTTCGCCCTCTCGTTCGTAGCCCTCAACTGGCTCATCGGCTACATCCTCTACCGCCGCCACATCTACATCAAAATCTAACCCACCGGCTCAATCAACTCCGGATAAAGTTGCCGATAGTTCGCGCACGATTGCACAAGTTTTTCCGTCCCGCCGCTATATATAATGATAATTTAGCGGCGGGACGGCAATTTTCGGCTGCCAGGATTCAGTATTCGCTATAGTAGGTGCATACAAGAAGTTTTAGTCTAAGACTACTCGAATTTTATGTACCGCCATAGCCCCACCAATAATATTTTTTATTAACTTTGTCGCGATAATAAAGCCATAGAGTTGGCTCTATAAATCAACATCATAATAATAAAAGGTGTTATTGAAATTTTATCTTCTAAAGTCAAACTTCGCAACTTTGATTATCAGCATGAAGATAAGGTTGGCAATAGCACCTGCATCGGTAGCTTATACCCTGTCGTGAATGACAGCTTATATAGCTCTATCGGTGTGGGGCTATTGTTTTATCCATGCTGATAGGTAATGCGAAGACCTGACTTTAGGATAAAACAAGATACATTCCTCACACCTTTTTTGTGTCCAAACTTTATCGTTTCAACGGAGGATGAGAAACACATTTGAGACTCATGGATAATACAACCATTGCCAGATGCACAAAAATTATTAAGGGTGCATTTATGCTCTTTATGCAGAACGGGACATTGAAAAACCAACAGAAGTTACTCAGTTCTTTGAATTCACTAATTCTATACATGGGAGTTAAATTCAATCTTACCAATGAGGATAGAGAATCCTTACTCAAAGTATTTTGGGGTGAATATAATAAGGGATGCCGCAACAAGATGTCTGACCAATACATTAATGATGTTCTAATACCTGCAGTTTTTATAGATGGTAATACTGACCCTGCACTTGGCATGTCAATTTTAATCACTGTTGAAAATTCACTATAATAATGGGATTTTTTAATGCATACAAGTCGCTTTCCAAAGCGAATGACACTCTCAAACGTCTTGAATATACTTTTTCAAGATTGCAAACCAATATGGATTTGTGCAACTATTCAGTGGCACGTTCATATTGTAATGACGCTGCTTCACTGGTAAGAATATTTCTTGAAACAGTTGAACAAAGCAAAACAGCTGAAATCTCCATGTACACATTCATGGGTCAGAAAATGCGAGTTATGCAACTTGCCATGTTCTTTAACGAAGCTCTACAAAGCGCAAATGCAATAATCACAAGAAACGGATATTGAAATGGGACTATTTGGATTCGGCAAGAAATACACTGAAGAAGATTTGCAAAACGCGATTAATTCTCTTGACACCTTATTTCGTCAAGCAATGGGTGTAGACACAACTACAAAGTCAAAATCTCAGCTTAAACAAGAACTTGCAATACAGTTGCATCATGTTCTTGATATTTGCAGAAAAGGAAATTTTTCAGGAATGGAAACTGTTTTATGGTGTGGAAGTTATACATCATTGAGGGACATAACTCCCATGGTGCAAGTCTATATTGACATAATGTAACTTGTAGAATAGTTCTTATGAAGAGAATACTGATAATGTTACTTACAATTTTATCATTTGTAAGTAATAATAAAATTAATGCTCAGGAGAACAATAATATGACCATGCTTTATCCAGTGGAAGCAACAGCCACAAAGTACGGTCAAACCATAAAAATGCCTGATTTGAGCGGACTTCCACTCTTTAGCGCTACCTACGACCGATATACGAATAAAGTTATTGTTCGTAGAGGGGATAGAAGGCTTACTCTTAGCCAATCCAATAATAATTATTATTACCGACCGGAGCAATACGGCAGTCTAACATATTCGATGCAAGCATATGTCTACAATGGGACTGTCTCAAAGATAATTTATACAGAAACTGAGGATAACGTCACAGTAAAAATAACATATCTAATAAAATGGGATTTTTCGGAAGTTTCAATGCGATAGGCAAAATCTATTCACATTTGCGCAAAATCGAACCAATGTTCAACGAACTACAGAGAGCAATGTACAATCATGATTATGATTATACAAATAACTTGACTACGACGATTCTACAATGCTTTATGGGGTCTATGCTGTTACATATACTCCTGTATCAAAAAAGTACACTGGACTATCTGCAAAGTTACTCCGGAAGTTATCACCGTCTTATATTCGTGAATACATAATCATTCTTCACGGAAATTCTTAATATACAGCCGGAAACGAGATATAACTTATTATCACCATGAGTCTCGAGTATATTAGCAAATAACAAATTTGTTTGATGCTGTTTACCTTAAGCTCATCCTTGGTATCTAAACGTAAAAGAATATAATTACTATCATTTGTAACATTAATTAATCAATTAATATGGAATCAAATAATAAAATCACTCCCAATAACATTAAACCAGCTTCTTTTTGGAAGATTATATGTGCAGCTTTTATAGATATTGTTATAGTCACTATTGCTTCATCTCTCATATATACAATATGGTTAATGCTCGGACTCCCCGATTTTAGTTATCTTTGGCTAACATTATTCGTCCTGACTTCTATGTTTATCTCAACTTATATTAAATACAGGGATGGAAGTACTCCAGGGAATAGATTATTACGGATAAGTCCATCTAATAATCAGACCAATATGGCTATTATTATAATAGTCATATTCGTTTTTATTGTAACTTTTATCTATAGTTCATTCAGAAACAAAAGTACAATAATAGAGAATGACTATTACGAAGTAACGTTACCAGATGGTTGGATTACAGATAATATAGCGACTAACAATCCGACTCTTTACTGCATTTCGGCATCCAATCCGGCAAACAATACGACAGCCTATTTTTTCACTGTCAATTATGATACTTCGGGAATCCCAATGGATGCATTAACAAATATGGTTTTAGGTGGTTTGAACAGAGCAGATATTTCAGACCTAGATATTAAAGACATAGAGTTCCAAGGATGTAAAGCAAAGAAAATTACAGGAACGAGTAATACCACGCAATTAGAATTAATTGTCTTTTTAGCTCCATCGGGAAAATTATCGTATATTTTTGCTCAAAATATGGATGAGAAAGATGTTGACAATCTATTGTCAAACATACATGTAAAAAACATTCAAACACCATTTGCAGATTTTGAAGAAGTATGGAAACAATTTTATGGGGATAATTATGATTGGACTATTTACCAACCGATTGCTGATGGTATAGTTCTTGAAGGATGGAAATATGATAAGCACGAGGGACGTTTATATATGAATCTTATCATTGAATCAGATGCTAATGATATCAAAACTATGTTTGAAGACAATGAGACGAAGGAGCTTTTCAAAAATGATTTATGTAATGGACAAATAATGACTTTTCTTGCTAAGAATTATAATAAACAAATGCT
The DNA here is from genome assembly GCA_964449335.1 of uncultured Bacteroides sp. GTDB lineage: Bacteria > Bacteroidota > Bacteroidia > Bacteroidales > Muribaculaceae > Paramuribaculum. Next base: position 14,152 of record CAYUYQ010000038.1, read on the forward strand.
CATAAACATTAAAGACAGTAGCGGCAATGAAGTATTATCACTACCTGTAATTTCGCAGAATTAAGTAACGAGATGCAACTCAAGGGAAACACAACAGAAGTTGAACTCGCAAGAGAAACTTTGCGTAGAATTCAGCCAATGTTCAATGAACTCATAGTAGGACAGAGAGCAATGTACAACCATGATTATGATTATACTAATAGCTTGGCTACATCGATTCTCAATGAACTTGCTGAGATTAGAAAATTTGTTGAATCGGCATGTAACTTTTACGAAGCGGATATGGAAAACCTAAATCGCCTGATGGATTAAAGCAGATTAAATTCATCTCTTAGTGAGCTTCATGTAGATAGGACAAATACGTTTACTTTTAACTAACTAGCGGTTTATTAAATATATGAAACACTTACCATCATTTATAATAGGTTTATTGATACTTTCTACTTTCGCATGTAGTGGAAGGTCAACTGTGTCAGAGTTTCGTAATGATACAATAGTAAATAGCTCGTTCAACTATTTACCAGATGTTTATGTGACCGATAGTGATATTTTTATCATTGCTGCTAAACTTGATAGAGCAGCATCTATATACTATTCAGACACATCTGACAAAATTAATAGTTATAAAAACTGGAGTAAAAATATCAATAACTATCTTAGCGCTAGACTTAAAAGCAGAGGATTAGAAACGGATGTGTGCTTTGAATACATTACAGATAGCATAATAAAGGATATCAAAGCATATGG
>CAYUYQ010000039.1:0-13506 GCA_964449335.1 uncultured Bacteroides sp.
CGCCGACCTCGACGCCTCCCCCGCCATACTCCCCGCCCACATGCGCGAAGCCGTCAGCTACCGCACCCTCGACCGCTCCTCCTGGGGCGCCACCTCCCCCTCCCTCCCGTTCTGACAAGCCTCCACTCATCAGTACAGTTCACGTTCGAGCTCGAACGTGAACCTCACCAAAAATCTAATGAATCATAATCCACTCTATTATAGGCAAGTTATTCCTAACAACAAGCGGCGCGCTCTTTGGCATGACTACCGGAGCCGTTGCATCTATATGGTTACCATATCCAAATCTCCTCAGGCGCCCGAATTTGGAGAAATTATTAATATAAATGAGCCTACCAAAGCTTATGTAGACCTATCGACTCTTGGGGAGATAATCAAAGAAGAGATTGACGCTACTCCACTTCATCATTGCGAAATTAAAGTGCTTGCCCGAATAATTATGCCCGATCATTTGCATGCGCTTCTTTTCGTTATAACCCCAATTAAGAAACATTTGGGCGAGATAATACAGGCTATTAAGTCAACAGCCACTCGTCGCATTCGCGAAGCTCTCAGCAATCCGTCCCTATCTGTTTTTGAAGATGGATTCCACGACCGGATATTAACCCGCTATGGACAGCTTGAAACCATATTCCGCTACATTCGTGAGAATCCTTATCGGCTGGCGATGCGCCGCAGCCGCCCTGACTTCTTCCGGCGGGTCAATAGCCTCGAAATCGACGGCGTAAAGTATCAGGCATACGGCAACCTGCAGCTGCTCGACAATCCTTTCAAAGAAGCGGTCATAGTCCATCGACGCGACACCCAGGCCGAGCGCGACCACAATCGCCGGCTGTGGCTCTACACGGCTGCCGGAGGCGGCGTGCTCGTCTCGCCATTCATCTCCCCGGCCGAAAAAGCCATCCGCGCGGAGGCCGACTGCCTCGGCGGCAAGACAATCCTCATCACCGACCGTCCGTTTCCCGACCGCTTCAAACCGGCCGCCCGCGACTTCGCCCGCTGTACCTCCGGTCGCCTGCTCATCATCTCCGCCCCCGCGTCCGACACAGACACTCCCCTCTCCCGCTCCCACTGCCTCGCCATGAATACCCTCGCCTCACGCATCGCCTCCGTTTAATCACTCAATTTTCATTTCAATGGAAACATCAGCGTCAACACGTAGTTACTTTTTCGAGCCATGGATTGGCTCGGCTTATAAGGAAGGACTAAAAGGCGTGAGAACACTCATTGTCGGTGTGTGTCATTTTTGCAAGGTTCAGTGTCAGTATTACAGTCAGTGCGCCACGCATGACGGGGTAAAGAATCTTGATTCGGCCTGCCCGTTCTATGCTGACCGTAGTGATCGGCAATATTATCGCCTAAGCAACAGTAATAATATTGAAATCACATCATTTATCGCCGGAGATGCACCCTACCCGGCTTATAAACTTCTCACATATTATATGCTTAAATGTTCCGGTGACCTTCCGACGGACAAAAAGACTGAGTTGTGGGAGCATATATCATTCACCAACTACCTGCAATTTTTTCACAACAATTCAGCCTTTCTCCCCGAAGAAGCATCCTTGTATGAGAAGGATTATCCCGCTTTTCGTGAATTAGTTGAATTTCTGGCCCCGGAGATCATTTACGTCTGGAACGATAAGGTAAAAGACTGCATTAAATCACATAAAGAGGATTTCCGATATCTTGGCAAGGCAGACCTCCAATTCGGAATCGATCTTTTTGTATTCAAGCCAAAATATTCACAGTTGGATGGGCTACGACTTAACCGGATAAGATATCGACTTGGGATAAAATGTGAGAAGAATTCCATAAGATGGTTCAGGACTCTATCGGACAAGTATCTCGGCAAGTGTTTCATCCAAGCTCCGAATGATAAAGAACATTTTGCCTATATTTTGAAAGAACTTGTCGACGACGGCTATCTGGGCGCAACAGAGGAGAATCTCTATTTCGCTGACTCCGATCACCACCAATGGACATCACGACTCAAAGGATATTTCCTTTCGAAGATTAAATATTCATTTCCAGAGCTTGGAAGAGGATTAAACCCGGGTATTGAAGAATTATTCAACGAACGGTTAGCCACAAATAAAAGGCTTGTGGAAAATCCTAAACCATGGGAAAGGAAAATCCTAAACGCTCTTGACAGCATCTTCCCGAACCCAAATAGAAAAAGAATTTCTAAAAAACACGTTTAATGAAGCGGTATTAAGGTGTTGAGAATTAGTCATTTTAGATGCGAAAAAAATTTTATAATACTAAAAATTTTTTTCCTGAGTGAAAAGTCAGGCTATTTAGATCATATATTTGCGGAACCAACCCCTATAACTTTAAGGAAAAGACTCAGGATATAAGGTTTTTAATCTACAAATAATTAACGAATTTTATTTTACTATGGGCATTCTTCAGAAAAATGATTATATTTGCGAACAATAATGGAGAGAGTGGTCGCAAGGCCCTTCACACAGAGGTGTGAGAAAAGCTCCGTTATTGCGCCAAAGGCATTTTGCTAATCGTTCAGTATATCTAAATCGCCAATTTTTATATTCTGTCGAACGAACGGTGAAGGATGCCCATTTTTCCGGTTATGTCAAGAATCGGCAGTTTATTTGTTGCCTATTCCAATATCCGGACGTGGGGTGAAGTATTCTTTAAGTTCAGACAGAAGGGTGTTTGGCGATACCTGATATACAAGGACGTGGAGCAGAAAAGCCTCACGTCTTTGGCGTTTTTATCCCTATTCGATTATTAACCTTGAATCGAGTGAGGCCGATTTCAAAAAAACGCGAAAATATGAAAACATTTCGTTTCGGCCTGATGGCTCTGATTTGCCTATTTATGGCATCCTGTAGTTCAACTGATCCCAGCGCCTTGGTTGAAAAATCGAAAACAATCCCTCATCTCTTACTCAAAGCGATTATACGGAGATGATCAACTATGTGGATCAGATATTGTCTGGCTCAGATAACGAGCTTGAGAAAAACTTGAATGATCTTGACAATCCTTGGTCTACGTTTATGATGGTTTGCGTTTCGGCAAGCTCTGATTTTGGCGCTTACCCGGCAATGGATTCCAAGAACAAGGAGAAATTTGAAAAACTTCAGCAAAAACTTCAGGAAGTTAGTGCAAAGTTTTCCAATATGAACTAATAAGTGTTCTGTCGTAATAAATTTTTAGCCTGTCTAATTATTGATGGGCTAAAAATTGCCTTTAACACCTTATATCAATCACATATTCTTTTTCCGAAAATGTCATCAAATAAACTATATAGGATATTCTCGCGGCTGCTTTGCGTAATCGGGATTTCGCTCGCTGCAATTTCGTGTTCAAAACAGCATAGTCCCGAAACCTTGCTTAATGACACTATGGTGGAAATCAATGGCAAGGATTCGGGTTTCGATAAATTTAGAATATACAATAGACCAGGATATTACGCGATATTCTATCAACTGGATAATACACCTGAAAATAAGGCTAAAATCCTTTGGTTGGGTTCCAACGAGAAACTGGGAAATAAATTCCGGAGCCAACTTCTGGGAAAACTCAAGGAAGGTGAAATCCTGGCAAGGGTTGTAAAAGAGGAGAAATCATTAGTCCTGGGGGTATTCGTCGATAATATGGAGTATCGCGTAGTTATACCCCCTGCAGAAATAGTCAATAGAGTATTCAAAACAAAATAATATGAAACTATTATTTAAGCTTACACTAATTGTATGTGTTTTGTTCTTCCTATCATCATGTTCGAATGAGAAGGACCGACTCACTGATATGATTGAGGAGTCGTGGAGCGATATAGAAGAATTAATCGAAGAAAGCGCGGAAGAGGAATTAGAGGATTACGCCGAGAATCCGGAAAAACTATATAGCGGAGCGTGCGAGACAAGCTATATCGCGTTGGGCGACATTTTCACACTCAAAATTCCTATTGACAATTCGAGTTATGCAGCCGTAAGACTTCTATTCGGCAGCGATGCGGCAGAATTCTTGTCATTAATGGATGATAGCAATCGTAACTCTAAATCAAAATCTGATATCAGGAAACTTATCCTCAAGAATTTCAATAACTCGTGGGCAAGAATGATGACAGCACTGGTAGTTTTGGACGGAGAATTTGATTACGATTTTGAAACTGCTTCGTGGATGGACGCATCTTATGATTTCGATTCCAAAGCATTGTATAAGATTCTTAACGAAAAAGGATATTTCGATGCTGCTTATGGAGAAGAACTTCCCGGGTGAGTAACGATATAAGCCGTCTATTGCTTACTGACAATAAAACAACTTAACATACATAGTAAAATGACAAAAAAAGAATGTCCCTACTGCGGCGAAGAAATTGCAGCCACGGCAAAAAAATGCCGTTTTTGTGGTGAATGGCTCGAGGATGCCACTCCAATGACAGAGACTCAGGCAACTCCGGTTGCTCCGGTTGAAACAATGCCGATAGCCGAACCAATTGAACTTGCAACACCCGGAGAAGCAGAGTTGCCCAACGTGACACCCAATCAGACCGTGGCTCCAGCCGGGCAGACAACCATTACTCCCGGTGCTACACCGGGTCAGAACATAATGTCGGTTGGTGGCCAACCGATAGTTTTAAATATTCAGCAGAATCAGAACGTTGAGCAAACCGTTGAGCAAACCGTGGTGGTTGCAGGAGGCAGTGGCTCAAGCGAAGCTCCCGGCTGGATATTTACCGAAATGTGGTGTATCGCTGCAGGCATAGGATTTGCCTTAAAATCCTGGTGGTGGTTTTTAGGGGTCGGCATCGTGGGCTCCTTGCTTCTGCTGATTCCATTCATAGGAGCAGCGATGTGTGTTATAATCGGCTTGGCCTGGGGAGTTGTGGCTGGTGCATTAGGCGCTGCATTTATCAGTAAGTCGGCAGGATGGGTGATTGGAATCCTGGTAGCCATAGGGGCCATATACGGTCATCTGGAAGCCAGAAAACAACACATGGAAGAAGACTAAGGCTTCGGCATCATACAAACTTATATCTTGTAATAAACGATATGGAAAAGAAGAAATGCCCGTTTTGTGGTGAAGAAATTGCAGTAAAAGCTAAAAAATGTCGCTTCTGCGGGGAATGGCTCGATTCTTCAGCAGCTCCGCAACCTGAGAATATTGCCATTGCGAATCCGCAACCTCCGGTCCAAGTCCAAGCGCAGCCTCAGCCTGTGCCCCCGGTTCAGTCTCCCCAGCCCGCACCTCAACCCCAGTATCAGTCTCCTCAAACCGCGGAAGGGGAATATGAGGAAGAAATATACGAGGAGGTCGACGACAATCCTTCATTCTTTAAGGCATATTTCGTTAATCCGTACATTCATCGATATGCCGACTTCAAGGGCTATACCACTCGAAAATCATTTTGGCTCACGTATGCTGCCACGCTGATTCTCAGTGTCGGATTGGTAGGTCTCATACTATTGCTCTCGTCGTTCGGCGCGGGTGGCACGATTGTAGGAAGTATTATCAGTGGACTCGTTGGTCTGGCATTGGTTGTTCCCGGACTTGCGCTGTGTGCACGTCGTCTTCGCGACGCAGGTAAAAATCCATGGTTAATTCTTTTAGGGTGCATACCGGTAGCAGGCACTATAATTCTCTTGATATTCTTCTGTCAGGAATCAAAATATGAGGATACGGAAGAAGAAGGTCACTGGAAGATGCCGGACTGGATTGTAACGGGTATTTGCATAGCCCTGCTTATAGTCGGAATAGTTTTATCTACTGACTCAATAGGGAGCGGTAGCCGATCTTATGATTTAGGTGGATATGAAGAGGTGGAAGAAGTAGCGTCTTCCGACTATGATGAGGAAACTGATGGAACAGGAATAGTGGAGGATAACACCTATGCTACGACTTTCAATGGGCCATCCATTTCCAACATAGCTGATAATATTGCCCCTGAATATTTTACCTATAAATTAGAGACCTACAAAATTGGTTCTGATAGTAGAATGGAAGAACTCTTCACTGAAACCGGGTCAACGAATGTACCTATTCAGGCTATTGGAATGATAGGAAATGACAACATATCAATGCAAGGGTGGATAACGGAAGATGGTACTCTCCATGGTCGATATCACAATGAGAATGGTGTGAATCTTGACTTTAACGGATACATAAGGCCCGACAACAGTCTATATATCCAGTTAGGCCACGATAGCCAGAAATCCGATTGGATTCTTGAACCGGTTGTGAGCGAGTTACCTACCGGCCATTATAGATATGAAGGTAAATGGGGTAAATCTCAGAAAGATTCTTATGTAACCTTTTCAAAACAGTAATTAAATAAAACCGATATTCTTCATAAAAGCTAAATAAAAACGGGGCGGTGTGTCATGATTATCGATTTTTGGCCACCGCCTTGTTTCTATCCTAACTATTATGATAGCCTCCATACCTCCCTGCCACTGAGTTGCACTAAAAAATTAATCAGCAAAACACTTGCGAAATAAAAAAATTGCGTTTACCTTTGCAGAGCAATTTACGCAATGGGGTATTAGCTCATCTGGCTAGAGCGCGACACTGGCAGTGTCGAGGTGAGCGGTTCGAGTCCGCTATACTCCACCAAAGGCGAATTCAGAGCAAAATCTGAGTTCGCTTTCTGTTTTTGTTTGTTATTATTACTTGTAAATGGCGCAGAACTTTCTGATTTCAAGTTGTGAGGAGGGGATAAGGGACGAGGCTACTCCGGAGGGCGGTCCGGGGTAGCCTCGTTTGTGGGGGGAGTTGCGTGGAGAGAGGGGAGGGGGATTAGCGCTGGGGGATGTCGACCTGGGTTTGGCGGCCGTTGAGGAGGTAGTCGGAGAAGTAGTCGACGAGGCGCCAGTAGAAGTATTCGTTCATGTTGCCGAATCCGTGGCGCTGGGTGGGAAGCAGGAGGAAGTCGAAGCGCTTGTTGGCGCGGATGAGGGCGTCGGCCACGCGTATAGAGTTGCCGGGATGAACGTTGTTGTCGATGTCGCCGTGCACGAGCAAAAGGTGTCCCTTAAGGTTGCGTGCAATCTCGGGATTGGTCTTGATGTGGTAGTCGAACGTAGTGTCGCCTTTTTCGCTAACTTTTTCTTTCACGCCGTGGTGGGTCTCACTCCACCAGCGGTTGTAGATGCGGTTGTCGTGGTTGCCGGCGCACGAAACGGCCACCTTGAAGAAGTCGGGATACTGCAGTATAGCTGCCGTCGACATGAATCCGCCGCCCGAATGACCGTGGATGCCCACGCGGTTTATATCGATGTAGGGATATTTAGCTGCGAGCTGCTCGATGGCAGCTTTCTGGTCGGCGAGTCCGTAGTCGCGCAGGTTGCCGTAGCCATAGTTGTGATACCACTTGGAGCGGTCGGGGTGGCCGCCGCGGTTGCCAACGGTGATAACGATGAATCCGGCCTGGGCCAGACGGTCGGTGCGCACGCTCATGCGGGTGAAGGGATAGTTCGTAGCCTCAACCTGCGGGCCGGGATAGACGTAGTCGATTATGGGATAGACCTTGGTCGAGTCGAAGTCGAAAGGTTTATACATTGTGCCCCAGAGGTCGGTCACTCCGTCGGCAGCCTTTACCTTGAAGATTTCAGGGAATTGATAGCCGTTGGCAAGCAGCTGCGAGAAGTCGGCCCGCTCAAGGGTCATGATTTTGTTGCCGGCGGCATCGTAGAGAGCTGTCTCGGGTGTGGTGTCGACCCGCGAGAAGTTGTCGACGAAGAAGTGGGCTGCATCGTCCATTATCGGGCTGTGGAATGAATCGCCTTTGTCGAGCTGCTTCACTGCTCCACCGTCGAGACTGACGCTGTAGAGATGCTGATAGTAGGGATTTTCGCCCGCCTCGCGGCCCATGCCGGTGAAGTAGACGCGACGTGTGCGCGGGTCGACGTTGAGTATCTGATGCACGTGCCAGGGGCCTTCGGTCAGACGGCGCTTGAGGTTGCCCTTGTCGTCGTAGAGATAGAGATGAGCCCAGCCGTCGCGCTCGCTCCACTGGATGAGTTCCTTGCCGTCGCCAACGGTGGAGAGGGGACGCACTTCCTGATATGTGTTCATGCGCTCCTCGATGATCGGTACGATGCTGTCTTCACCGACGGTGTAGGAGCAGATGTCAATGCGGTGAAGGTCGCGGCTTGAGCGGGTGACGAAGAAGCGCTTGTCGTCGCCGAGCCAGACGGAGGGGACGTCGTGCATCGAGCGGTGTTTCTGCAGGCGAGGGCGTCCGGCCACCGATATGGTCTGGTTCTTGAACTTCGAGGTGTTGATTTCCTTGCGCGAATTGTCGGCCATATCAAACAGGAATAGATGCTCTTCGGGAGCTTCCATTTCGCCGGGCATCTGATATTTGTAGGTCTCGAGGGTAGGGCGCGGTTCGGCCACACTGTTTATGACCCAAAGCGGCTTGACGGCACGGTTGTCAGTAAGCTCGGTCACGAAATAGCGCGAGTCAGGACTCCAGTAGCCCCACACGCCTTTGCGCTTGCCATTGAGAATGGTGTCGGTGTTGAGATAGCTGCGGCTGAGACCGTAGCCGAAGTCCATCACTCCGTCGGTGGTGAGGGGAATGTCGGTCACCGTGGTGTCTTTGTCGTCTTTTTTGAGTTTCTCGTAGTCTTCGCGGCTCATGCGGTAGAGATTGAGGTCTTTGGCGTAGACAACCGTCTTTCCGTCGGGCGACACCGAAGCCCAGCGCAGCTCCTTGGTCTCTTTCTCTTTGTCCTTGAGATGTGTGAGTTCGCCGGTATTTGAGTCGTAGGAGAAATAAAACACCTCTTTTTCGCCTTTCTTGGGCTGCTTGACCTTCGATGCGGCTATGGAGTCGAGGCCGACGGTGCTCTTTTTGGGAGCATCCTGACTCGACACGACTTCAAATGTGAATGTGTGGCCGTCGGGCTCTACATCGAGATTGCGGATTGGAAGCTGCGCGGCAATAAACGGATCGCGCACGATTTCGGTGAGCTGCGCGGCCATGCGGTCGTGGTTCCAGAGCTCACGCTTGCTGCGTGTGGCGGGGTCGACCACATACCAGCGTGTGCCTTCGCCCGTCTTGTAGGAATACCAGAATTTGTCGCCGCTTTTGAACCAATGGGGGTCAACCGTTGTCGAAAAGAGCATATTGTCGAGCTTGCTGCCGGAGAAACGCTCGGCGAGCTCGTAGGGGTTTGACCGTGACTGGCTCGTGGCGTCGCCGGCAGCCAGAGCGCCGGCAGTTGCGAGAAGCAGTCCGGCTATGACCGTTACCGTTTTCTTCATAATCATTTATGATAGGGGATGATTGATTTATTATCGTCTGTTGGCGGGGCCTTCCCCGCACCGTACCGCAAAGTTAGTCATTTTTAGCGATATGAGACAAATAGCGTCATTGACGAATCATCACTGCCAATCTCTTGCGCAAAAAAAATTTAGACTTAATATTTGGTTTATATTATAAACTGCTTTATCTTTGCCGACGAAATGAAGGGCGGAATCGCGCGACCGCTCTTTTTTCAAAGTCCGATGGTTTATTTTATAAACTGATTTATTAAATCTAAAAAATTATTCAATTATTGTCATTCACCCTCTAAGCAATTCAGAAAAAATGAAAGAACAAGACATTACTCCTCAGGAAAGCATGGAAATAATTACCGGTATGATTCAGTCGACCCGCTATCGCACGGCTATGTCGACGCTGAATATTTCCATCATGTGGGCCGTAGTATCAATAGTGTCGGCCATCGCCGTTTTAATTCTTGTGACCACGACCCACAATCCGCAGGCCAATGCCGCGTGGCTGGCCATCCCCGTGATTGGATTTCCGCTCAACATCCTGATGCTTAAAAAGGCTCCCAAAGAGACGACATATGTGCGCACGTTTATCGACGTAATCCGCGACAACGTATGGCGTACGGTTGCTTACCTCGGTGTGGCTCTGACGGTTGTTTGCGCTATCTTCAATTTTCTCTACACGCCGCAGGCATGGCAGGCTATGTTTTTCTATGCTTTTATAGTTGTCGGATTCGGCGCTGCGATGCAAGGATTTATAATGCGCGAGAAGTCTTACTCGTTTGGCGGTATTTTCTCGATGATGTGTGGCTTTGTGCTGATGGCTATTGCGCTGTGCGGACAGCCGCTGCTGATAGTGTGGGTGCTTCCGCTCTATATAGTGTGTTTCCTTGTGATGTTTGTAATCCCCGGAGCAATCGTCGCTCGCCGACTTAAACATGAAAACAACTGATTTCGTAAATCACGCTGCTAAAAATGAAAGAGCTTGATCCTTTGCTACATTCACAGCTCCGACTGGCTGTAATGTCTATACTTATGAACGTCGAGGAGGCCGACTTTGTCTATCTACGCGAGAAAACCGAGTCGACGGCCGGCAATCTGAGCGTGCAGCTCGACAAACTGTCGACCGCCGGCTATATCGAAGTCGAGAAAAGTTTTTCAGGTAAAAAGACGCGCACCGTCTGCCGCGTGACTTCTCTCGGACGCCGTGCTTTCGAAGCCTACGTCGAAGCGCTCCGCTCCTACATCGGTCTCTGAGTCAGCGGCGGCGGGAGAGGAGGGTAGAGGTTATGAGGCCGACGACGAAGCCGGTGACGAGCACGAGGGCGGCAACGGCCAGGATGTCGGTGGGCTGGACACTGACGGGATAGGTCGTAATGGTGAGGCGCGACGGGTCGCCGTTGAGTTTGATGAATCCGCCCCACTGCTGAGCCAGGCAGAGCGCCACGCCGATTGCAATGCCCGCCAGTCCACCGACGATTGATATCAGCCAGCCTTCCCACACGAAGATGTGGCGCGTCATGGCGTCCGTCGCACCTAAGGCCCGTAGTGTAGCCATATTGGGCGTCTTTTCGATTATGAGCATCGCCAGTGTCGAGACTACGTTGAATGAAGCTATTATGAGTATAAAGGCGAGCATGACGAACGTTATCCATTTCTCGACGGATATCATCCGGAATGATTGCTGCTCCTGCTGGAGGCGGGTCAGCACAAGATAATCGTCGCCTATCGCCCCCCGAACGGCCCGGGCTGCTGCGGCTTCGCTCACACCGGGAGCTATGGCGAGGTCGATGGCAGAGGCTTCGGTCGTGTAGTCAAAGAGTTTTCGGGCCACGGCGATGGGCACGATTATGCCATCGGTATCATAGTCAGTCTCCTCAACCTCGTAGACCGACCCGACAATCAGCGAATCGCTGCGGAACGCTCCCATCGGATTGGCAGCGTTGATACGGCCGCAACGGCGGGGCGCGTAGAGAGCGAGATAGTCGTAGTAGCCGGGACGTGCGCCGAGATTGACCGCTACCCCGACGCTCAGCGACGCCAGTCGCTCGATGGAGTCGCCCAGGGCAAACGTGCCGTCAATCACTACGGAGTCGATGGCTACGATATCGGCAAACCGTTGCGTGACGCCGCGCACGGCCACGGGCATCTGCCGGCGGTCGTAGACGGCAAGTCCCTGCTCCTCAATCGTGGGAGCGGCGAGGGATATTTCATCGAGACGCTCAACGGCAGCCGCGAGCGAGTCGGCCGTGAGAATTACCTTGCCGTGAGCCGGGACGATTTTCAACTGCGGGTCGATAAGCGAAATGCGGTCGAAGGCCAGACGCGTGAAGCCGTTGAACACCGAGAGCACACACACTATGGCTATGGTCGCGACGGCCACTCCCGCCACCGATACGGCCGAGATGATGTTGACTGCGTTGTGGCTCTTACGTGAGAGCAGATAGCGCAGGGCTATGCGCAATGCCACCATAGCGGGCTATTTGTTATTTTTTTAAGTTATTAATGTGATGACGGTGTTGCCGACAGCGTGGCCGCTGCTGCAGCTTGACAGGCCGCGCTATCAGGCCTCGGGGGCGGGGAGTTCCTTCTCGGGATGAGCCGGATGGAGACGCGCGTCGGCTTCGAGAAGATTGTCGATATTCTCGATATAGTCGAGCGAGTCATCGAGATAGAACGACAGCTCGGGAGTCTTGCGCAGCTGATGGCGCACAATCTGAGCCAGTTCGTAGCGGATAGTCTTAGCGCTGGCATTGATGCTCTCGATTACCTCCTGGGCTTTGGCCGAGGGAAATACCGAAAGATAGGCACGCGCTATGCTCAGGTCGGGCGACACGCGAACGGCGCTGACCGACACGAGCACGCCGCGCAGCTTGGCTGTCTGGCGACGGAAGATTTCACTAAGCTCCTTCTGAATAAGGCGCGATATTTTTGCTTGACGGGTTGATTCCATAATGATAATATTTTTTTGGACAGTCTTCGTTGACTGCATAAATATAACGCTTACACGTCGGCAATGGGTCACAAAGTTAATATTTTTCGCTAAAAATTCTTCATGCAGGGCCGGAATCTCAAACTTAATGGCTAACTTAGCACCCTAACCCGACGCGGCATACCGCCCGTCCATCACTTCAATCGCATTTTGACCATCTAAAAAATATCATCAACCCATGTCCGACAATCGCAGCCACCGTTATTGCGTGATAATGTGCGGAGGAATAGGCAGCCGCTTCTGGCCCTACAGCCGCACCGATGTGCCCAAGCAGTTCATTGACTTTTTCGGCACGGGCCGATCGTTGCTTCAGATGACCTACGACCGTATGCTGCCGCTGGTCGACGCCGATAAGATTATTGTCATTACCAACGCCCGATATATCGACCGCATCAAGGAGCAGCTGCCCGAGGTGGCCGACTCTCAGATTCTGGCCGAGCCTGACCGCCGCAACACCGCTCCGGCCATCGCCTGGGCTGCCTACCACATCAGGGCCCTTGATCCCGAAGCATCGATGATTGTGGCGCCGAGCGACCATCTGATTACCCGCGAGCACATATTTGAGAAATGCGTCAACCGCGGATTCGAGTTTGTCGAGACCCACGACGCCCTGCTCACGCTCGGCATCACCCCCACACGCCCCGAAACCGGCTACGGCTACATACAGATTGGTCAGGAGACCGAGCCCGGCATACTCAAAGTAAAGACCTTCACCGAGAAGCCCGACCGCGAGCTGGCGCAGGTGTTTCTCGATTCGGGCGAATTTTTCTGGAACGCCGGCATATTCCTCTGGCGTGCCACAACGATTATCGCCGCCCTGCGCCGCTACGTGCCCGATATTGCCGCCGAGTTCGACGCCGGTGAAGCCCTCTTCGGAACCGCCGCCGAGACCGACTTTATCAATGCTAAATTTGCAGCATGTCCGTCGATATCGATTGACTTCGCCGTGATGGAAAAAGCCTCCAACGTCTACGTCGAGTGCGTCAACTTCGGTTGGAACGACCTCGGTTCGTGGAGCTCACTCTATGAGACCTCACCCAAAAACATCGACAGCAATGTCACCCAGCAGAGCAACGTGATGGCCTACGGCTCGTCGGGCAACATCTTCATGGCTCCTTCGGACAAACTCGTCGTAGTGTCGGGTCTTCACGACTGCATCGTGGCCGACGCCGGCGACGTACTCCTCATCTGCCCCAAAAGCGAAGAACAGAAAATCAAGCAGATGGTCAACGACGTCGAGCTCCGCTTCGACGGCAAATACCTCTGAT
>CAYUYQ010000039.1:13606-14862 GCA_964449335.1 uncultured Bacteroides sp.
CCTTTCGGTTTATTCGATTCGTTTATTCTACTTCCACAAAATTGGCGCGGGCTGAGAATGTTAATTTATTATCCTTCTGGGCCTGCTGCAGCGAGGCGAAATCATATTCAGCCTGATTGGTGATTGGATCCGGTTCAGTCCACTGAAGCATAAAGCCACCGGTAGCCTGATCATAATTGTATGGTAACCAACACAGGTAAAGTTTCCCGTCACCAGTGCCGTTTGTTATTATCTGGACGGTTGTGACACACATCGGACTGCTTTCGGTCATATCGCAAATCATTGTCTGCTGCGCGAAGTTTGTCGGCTTGTTTTCAGCCAGAATATCTATCGGCTTGAGATTGAAATATTCTGCCTGCTTCTGCTTGAACGACGGTTCATCAATGAAATTAATGACTGTAAATTCCTTGCGGGGCTCTCCTTTGGATAGATACCGGTGCGTTGATTCATCCTTGACATATTCTCCCGTTTCGACGTCCTTGAACCATAGCTCGTATGTGTCATCATCCAGAAACTTTATCCTTGCGGCCGAGTAACCGGAGTTCCCGATATAGACATCTGAAAGATTCTCGAAGAAATCTTTGCATAGATTGCCAAGATTCTCATTTTGACCTATAGTTACATCCGGAAACAAGTTACCTTTTTCAAACTGTATCTCAAAGGTCTTTCCGATGAAGTAGGAATCCGATGGATTGATAGTCCGTTCGACACGAATAATCCACATATTTCCTTCTGTTTCTGTAGCGTATATTTCACCGTTCATTGTGAACTTTCCGATTTCTGTCCAGGTCTCTCCGCTGAATGTCAGTTTATCATCCACCTTCTTCATGTCTATTTCAAAAGCGGGAGAGTAAGAATTCAAATAACCGCTTAGGCCATGAGTGACATAGAATATGGCCGATGTGTTAAGTTTGAGCGTGCCGGAATACTGCGTGGCCGGATTGAAATTGCCCTCGATGTGGGTTGTGGCGTCAAG
Source organism: uncultured Bacteroides sp. (assembly GCA_964449335.1). Taxonomy (GTDB): domain Bacteria; phylum Bacteroidota; class Bacteroidia; order Bacteroidales; family Muribaculaceae; genus Paramuribaculum. The sequence goes on from CAYUYQ010000039.1 coordinate 14,583, forward strand.
ACTGATAGGAAAATATTTGCCGTCTAAAAACAGTCTTATGTTCTGAGCCGGAATATCGCCGGTTTCAATTGGTGCGAGCGTAACTGTAGGCTTGTCATCATCGTCGCTGCAGGCCGTCAGCAGCGGCAGAGCCGCCAGCATGGCAATTAAAATAGATAAATACTTTTTCATGATTTTTTGGAGGTTTAAGTGTTTGTGGTTTATCAGATTGCGCAATTTATTTCATAAATTGCGCAATCTGATAAATTTTACGTTAAATTTTCAAAATAGCTAACTAATA
>CAYUYQ010000040.1:0-14764 GCA_964449335.1 uncultured Bacteroides sp.
CCACAAGGATTGCATCAAACCCTTCGGCAACGAATTTCTTTGCGATGGAGAAACCTAATCCAGGCCCCGCTCCTATTATCACTATTTTCTTATTCATATCCATTTGCATTTTATTCACGTTGCAAAAATACGGAATGAACAAACGGGCTATGTTGCTTACAAGCTCAAAGGCGTGTTGCTCTCAGGCTCATACTGTAATTCTTGAAAAACGGTCTCCAACTGCCGTCTTTACCAATATATCACATTACCATAGAAAGGGGGACTTTCACTAAATACACTTATGTGATGTAAAAGAGCGGCTGCGCAGTCATTGACCATGCAGCCGCCAAAAAGGTTAATTATGTGGAAGCGAGGCTTCCGTAGGGTTATAGATAGTCGTTGCTGGGATTGTTGTTGAGGGTGCTTGTGCGCTCTTTCTCAAGCTGCTGATCTACTTTATTGTCGTCAGCGGTGTCGATTGCTACGCCTGCATATTCGTCGGCTGCCGGAACGGTCTGCTCAACTTTCGTTTCTTCTTTAGTTTTGTTGGTGTCCATAATGTGTATATTTTAGTTGTTGATTATTCTTTCTGTTTGTATAACAACACTGATGGACTTATGGTTTCCGATAACTAATTATTTGCCGGACACGACCTCGATGTTTTCTTCGGTTGCACTGTCGGTAGTGGGTTCTTCTTCATCTACGGTCACAGGCAACTTATTGAGCTGCTCGATATAGTTGAGGAGTGCATCGCGCCCCTGCCCTGTTTCGGCTGATGTCATGAATACGGGAGGAAGTTCTTCCCACATTTCAAGTAACTTTTCACAATATGCTTCAACTTTCTTGCGGCCGGCGACCGGTCCCATTTTATCTGTTTTAGTGAATACAAGACTGAATGGAATGCCATTTTCGCCGAGCCATTCGATAAACTCCATGTCGATTTTCTGCGGGTCGTGGCGCGAATCGATGAGGAGGAAAAGATTGGTCATCTGCGGACGCTCAAGGATATATGACCGTATGATATGCTCGAGCTGGTCGCGGCTTTCCTTTCCACGCCGCGCGTAACCGTAACCGGGAAGGTCAACTATATACCATTTGTCATTAATCAGAAAATGATTTATCAGCATAGTCTTGCCCGGAGTCGCGGAGGTCATCGCCAATGATTTTCGACCGGTAAGCATGTTGATGAGCGATGATTTGCCCACATTGGAACGTCCGATAAACGCATATTCGTGGCGCGCATCGGCAGGACATTTGGCAACATTGGAGTTGCTGACAACGAATCTTGCTGAATTTATAAGCATATATAATTGAAATCTTGGTTAGTAATCGTATTGTTAATATAATAACAACGAGGTTCTTATTTTGATTGACCCGTAAACGATTAAATACGTATATAAATGAAAATCATATAAAAAAAGCAGCCGGATGATAAGCCGGGTTATGTCGGGCTACTGCACTTCGGCAGCAAAAACTGCTGCGGTTACAGAGCCGTTCCGTCATTTATCTGACCGCCGTGTCACCACGGATTCGGTTATCGTCGCCTACCGGCGACTGTAGCAGCCTACCCCCCGGCAAGGGCGAGCAACCCCTGAATGCCGGTATACTTGGCTTTGCAACCCATAAGGCGTGCGGCATACCGTGTTACCACGGCATCCGGTAGGCTCTTACCCCACCTTTTCACCCTTACTCCCCCCCCTTCCCAACAATCTTGCGATTGTGAGGCGGTTGGTGGGAGCGGTTATTCTCTGTCACGCTACTCTGCCGTTGCCGACAGCTTTCCGTTAGAAAGTATGGCGCTCTATGTTGCCCGGACTTTCCTCACACCCCTCTTGGTCGGGATGAGCGACGGAATATCCGGCTGCTTTAGTGCAAAGTTAGTGATAATTCCGAAGCCTCACAATAAAAGTCTATGCGTCATGTGTCGTTTCGATTAGAAATCGAGCACACGGAGCGTTCGTTTTGCTTCGTCGCGGGAGCAGAGATTGAAATGCCACCATTCGCTCCTGAGTGGCTTATAGCCGGCGCGGCTCATGACACTGCGCAGTATCCGACGATTGGCAACCTGTTCGGCAGTAAGCACTCCCCTCTTTATCAGATGCTCTTCCTTGTCGATGTTGGCTTCCGGGCCAAGGTGGTCTACAATCGTGCCCATATCTATTTCCTGTCCGGCAAGGTCAACCAGCGTGAGATCGACGGCCATGCCGTAGTTATGCAGACCGCCTCCGTTAGCTGGATTGCTCACGTAGGGAGCCTTTGATGTGCCCTTCACCACGTCGTACATTTGCTGCTGGACTGACATCGGGCGCGCAGCATCGGTTACCTTAAGACGAAGTTCAGGATGCTCGGCACGAAGCAGTTCTGATGCTCGGCTAAGTGCTTTCATGGCTTTCGGTAGGAGATATGCGCGCGAAAGATTGTTGTACATCGTTCGGCCCACGAAGTTCTGCGGTGTAGCGTATATCAGGTCGATTCGTATAGTGGTGTCACATTTTGCAATGTCGACAAGTCCGGCACGCTCCATTTTTTGCTCGATATCTGTGGGAGCAGCCAACAACGATAGGGTTAAAGATAAGGCACCCCCGAGCATAAATTTTCTTAAAACCATAGAGAATTTGTTATTATGGTTCAAAATTAGTGTTTTTTACGGTAGACGCCAATGCCATATTCCGATGATAAAGATTAATTTTGCACATAATTGTTAATTTAACGACCCCGTTCAACCCATGAATGTCAGAATCTTGATGAGGCGTATAATCCTTCCATTCTTCATATTTTGTTCATTTTCCCCCGCTTTGGCCCAGATTAATACCGATCAGGTGATACGAATCGGCCGTAATGCGTTGTATTTCGAGGATTATGTACTTTCAATACAATACTTCAATCAGGTAATCGCAGCTAAGCCTTATCTGGCTCAACCCTATTTTTTCCGAGGTATTGCGAAATTCAATCTCGATGACTTTAAGGGTGCCGAAGCTGACGCGACAATAGCTATCGGTCACAATCCGTTCATAACCGATGCTTATGAACTCCGCGGCCTTGCGCGTCAGAATCAGGGCAATGTAAAAGGAGCAGTTGAAGATTACAATAAACTCCTTTCCATGCTTCCCGAGAACCGTAGTATATTATTTAACAAGGCGCTGGCCTTAGGCGAACTTAAGCAGTATGACGAAGCGCGCACAGCGTTTGATGATTTGTTGAAGAGTCATCCTAACTTTGATGTAGGTTATTTAGGGCGTGCACAACTCAATCTCGCTACTAAAGACACCGTTGCCGCTAAAGCGGATATAGAAAAAGCCCTGTCAATAAACAAGCATGCGGTCAACGCCTACGTGATGCGCGCCGATATTGCGATTAATTCAAACCGAGACTATGCTCAGGCTCTTGAGGATATGAATGAGGCCATCAAGCTTCAGCCTCGGTTTGCAGGATATTTCATCAACCGCGCCTTTCTGCGGCACCGCCTCGATGATTATTATGGAGCAATGAGCGATTACGACTATGCTCTGCAACTTGACCCGCTCAATTATGTGGCGCTCTACAACCGTGCGTTATTGCGGTCGGAAGTGCATGACTACAATAAGGCTATTGATGACTTGAGTAAAGTCGTGCAGCTTCGTCCCAACGATTTCCGTGCGCTCTACAATCGCGCGGTAGTGCTACGCGAGAAGGGTGATTACAAGGAGGCTCTCGAGGATGTGAACCGTGTGATTGAAGAGTTTCCCGATCTGGCTGCCGCTTATTTCCTTCGTTTTGATATAAAACGTGCGGCGGGTATGAAGGGCGCCGAATCGGACTACAATAAGTCACTCGCTTTGGCCAAGCAGCGAATCAAGACACATTCAGACGATGGCGAAACGGATGTTCCGGATCTCATTGTCGGTGTTGAGAAGGACGAAAACGGAGAGATGACCGAAGCTCAGGAAACAGTTGCGGCCCGATTCTCATCGCTTCTGACTGTAGCCAACAATGCGACTGTAGAGCAGGAGTATAACAACAAGGATATCCGCGGTAAGGTGCAGGATCGCAATAACTCGATTGAGATTGAGCCTATGTTCGTGCTGACCTACTACAGCTCCCCCACTCAACTTCGTCCGACCGGGAGCTATATCCGTGAAGCCGATGAACTCAACCGAACCCACACACTGCGCTATCTTCTCCAGGTGACTAATCATGAGGCTTCGCTTGATGACCCTGAAGAAATAGAGAAGCACTTCCGCTCGATAGCATATTATGATTCTTATCTTGCATCTCACACTCCCCGTGCTGTCGACTATTTCGGTCGTGCTATGGATCAGATGACTGTCCGCAACTATTCGGCCGCGATTACAGACCTTGACAAGGCTCTTGCCCTCGCCCCCGATTTCACGTTGGCGTTGCTCCTTCGCTCGTCGGCTCGCTATAAACAGGCTCTATCCGAGCTAAGCAATCCTGAGACATCGCGTAAAGTCAACATGAATATGGTACTGCATGCAGTTCTTGATGACCTTGACACGGTAATCAAACAATCGCCCAATATGGCCATTGCTCATTACAATAAGGGTGTGGCTCTTGCCGAACTTCAGGATTTCACCTCGGCTCTCTCGGCGTTTACCGATGCGATAGAGCTGGCTCCTGATTTTGGAGAAGCATATTATAACCGTGGCTATGTCTACTTCAAGCTCGGTAACCGCGCCGCGGGAACAAATGACCTCAGTAAGGCCGGCGAAATGGGTGTGGTACCCTCCTACAATCTCTTGAAACGTATGGACCGCTAAAAACTTGGACTGATTACCAAAAAAGCGTTCGCCGTCGGATTCCAATGGCGAACGCTTTTTGTATGTAAAAACAATCAGTTTACGGCTATGAGCTCGATGTCGAATATCAGTGTGGAACCTCCAGGTATGCCGGGTTGATTGAATCGTCCGTAGGCTTGCTCGGCCGGGATATAAACCTCCCAACGATCGCCGGGTTTCATCTGCTGCATGGCAATTATCCATCCGGGAATGAGGTCGCGCAGACGAAAAGCCGGTGCGACACCGCCACGGCTTGAGTCAAATGTGCGTCCGTTGATTGTTTTGCCGGTATAATGAACGGTTACTACACTATTGCGGTTTGGTGTAACTCCGGGCTTTGAAGATTTCTTCAATACCTTATAGAAGATGCCTTTGTCAATGGGTTGAACGCCGGGTTCTTTTGCTTTCTCGATAAGCCAGCGGCGATTAGCATCGATATAGTCTTGTTTGGCCATAAATGATTTAGTGTTTATTGCAGTTTTGGGAAAGCGGACAGCCGGAGCATCCGGAGTCATTATTTTCGCACGATTTATCATCTGCGTCACAACAACTGCCCGAAGAGCTGTTGTTGCGCTTATGGATAATTCGGCGGATAATCCAGCTTAAACAGAGGATTAAGGCAAGGACTACGCCTCCACTTTGAATAATGTCGTTGAGTGTGAGTGCGTCGGCCGGTATCATAGTTTACGTAGGGATTGCTCGATGGTTAAGAATTCACTTTCGAAGTTGGGCGTGAAAACGCCATGCCCCAATGAAGCCCGTATCTCATCCCATTTCCAGAATCTGACACTGTCAGCTTCGCCCTCTTCGGATTGCGGCTGATAGCCGACCGGAGCAATGCACGCGAAGCAGTTAATCAGTTCGCGTTCGACGGCGCTTTCAAACACATAGCGTGTAATCTCAACCGGTTTGAAATCCGTCAATGATGCTTCCTCCATTGCTTCCCGGTGCAGACCCTCGTCTACGGTTTCGCCATAGCTGATATGTCCGCCCACCGAAGTGTCCCATTTCCCGGGTTGAATACGTTTGGTCATTGAGCGTTTCTGGAGCAGCAGTCCGGTGCGGTCGTTAGCCACTATGTGCAGATGCACCACGGGATGTAGCGCTTTGCTTCCACCATGACAAAAGCTGCGGGGAGCGTGGCCTGTAACGTTACCCTGCTCGTCGACCAAAGGCAAGATTTCTTCCGTGGTTTCCAATATCATGATTTATATTGTTTTTTTATTGCTGTATTGAGTTTCGCGGGGGTGAGATTGTCGGGATAGTCAGTGAATGGCAACCGCATCGAGCAGCCCTCAGCATAGCGGCTGCAGCCATAGGCTGTGCGCCCTTTGAGAATATGACCGGAACCACAGGCCGGACACACAATCTGTTCAAGTTTGGTGATTCTCGGCGCTCGTGGCTTCGATGGACTTTGTGGTTTGTCTTTTACCGGAGATTCTCCGGATTTTTGCTTGACGCTTTCAGCCGCCGGCGATGCGTTGATAATGATGCGTCGGTTCGACGGATCGTGCATCACGCTGTGGACTATTTCGGCTATCATGGCCTTCAGTTCACTTAGAAATTCATCTACGCTATAATCTCCGTGCTCAATCCGCCTGAGCTTGTTCTCCCAGATGCCTGTCAGCTTCGCACTTTTGAGCAGTTCCTCCTTGATAAGGGCAATCAGATCTATTCCGGCCTGCGAGGCGTGGATGCTTTTGCTCTTTCGCTCACGCATCAGATATCCGCGTTTGAAAAGGAGCTCAATAATAGCAGCGCGGGTCGACGGACGCCCGATGCCGTTCTCTTTCAGAGCCTCACGCAGTTCCTCATCATCAACTGTTTTTCCTGCGCCTTCCATTGCGCGCAGAAGCGTACCCTCGGTGTAAAACTTCGGCGGCTGGGTCTGCTTTGTCAGGAGCGACGGTTTGTGCGGACCCTCTTCGCCTGTCTGAAATTCGGGCATAATTTCCTCAGAGTCCTCACCGCCCTCACCTTGGCTCTGGATTTTATCGCCCTTAAAGAGCACGCGCCATCCGGGTTCACGAATCGTTTTACCGGTAGCTTTGAATTCAACATCGCCGGCCTTACCCGCTACGGTTGTTGTTGAAAACAGACAGTCTGGATAAAAAGCTGCAATAAACCGAAGGGCAATCAGATGATACATCTTTTTTTCGTCGCCCTGCAGCATGTTGGGTAGCTGCCCGGTAGGGATGATGGCGTGGTGATCCGTTACCTTAGAACTGTCGAATACTTTTTTGCGTTTGACAATTTTCTTGTCGAGAATCGGAGCCGTCAGTGGGGCGTAAGGAGTCATTCGCCGCAGAATGTCAGGAATCTTGGGGTATATGTCGTCGGAAAGATAGGTTGTGTCGACGCGAGGATAGGTTGTCACTTTCTTTTCGTAAAGTGTCTGAATAAGGCGCAGTGATGTATCGGCGGTCCAACCCCACCGTTTGTTACATTCGACCTGCAGCGAAGTGAGGTCAAATAGTCGCGGAGGAGCCTCGCGACCATCCTTTTTGGTTATATCGGTTATTCGAAACGGCATCCCCTCTATGGCCGCCATTGCTTCGCGGGCTTTGTCAGCATTGTCAAAGCGGCCCTTGGCTGCGTTGAACGTAACTTCGCGATAAACGGTTTTTATTTCCCAATAGGGTTCAGGCTTGAAATCTCGTATTTCGAGTTCTCGCTGCACGACGAGAGCGAGTGTCGGCGTCTGAACTCGTCCGATAGACAGTACTTTGCCCGGCTCCGAATATTTAAGGGAATAGAGTCGCGTCGCGTTCATGCCAAGAATCCAGTCACCCACGGCGCGTGATAATCCGGCGAGATACAGATTGGTATAGTCTTTTTCCGGTTTTAGTTCTTTGAAGCCTTCTTTTATGGCCTCGTCGGTCAGTGAGGAAATCCACAGACGTTCTACAGGGCATCTGACGCCTGCTTTCTGCATCACCCATCGCTGGATAAGTTCGCCTTCCTGACCCGCATCACCACAGTTTATCACCAAATCAGCGTCAGCCACAAGGCTTTTAATGACTCCGAACTGGCGTTTGATACTTGTCTGGTCAATCACCTTTATGCCGAAACGCGCCGGAATCATTGGCAGAACCGACAGGCTCCACCTTCGCCATGACTCGGTATAGTCCGACGGCTCCTTCAAGCAGCATAGATGGCCATAGGTCCATGTGACTCTATAGCCATTGCCTTCGTAATAACCGTCGCGGCGGTCGCGCGCTCCGAGTATGGCCGCGATATCTTTGGCCACACTCGGTTTCTCAGTGATACAAACCTTCACAATCTGATTCTGTCTGTTAGTGTAATTCCCGTGCTACGTATGGCGAGGGATGGGAGTACGGTATGGAACTGAAGTCCAGCTATTACCGTTTCTTGTTTTTGGGCTCGATTCTTATTGGTGGCATTGTCGATATAATCCACTGGCTTTCGCCTCGGGGGCCGTCGAGATCGACTATGAATGATGTTTCAGTCTTTATCACCGGGAAATCAATCTCTACGGGTATCAGTCCGTCATCCTCCCACTGAAACCATCGTTTCATATCGACACCGTCAATATCGGTGGAGTTATATGTAATCTTACCGAATGTACCTTTCATCACATCGATTCGGTTGGCCGTATGGGGTCGCCCCTTTAGCTTGCCGTAAAGACGAGTGACGTCGGGACGGAATTCGATGCTGTCGGCAACAAATTCAATACTTCCGGTCGAGGTAGCCCTAAGATTGCGGAGAGTTTTTGCCTGAGATGTAAATAATGCGGTCGCAGCTGTCAGTGCGGCAACGGTAGATATCAGAACTTTCATTCTTTAGTCTTGGCCTCCTCCCAGATTGCATCCATCTCTTCAAGCGACATATCTTTCAGGTTGCGCCCCATCTCGGCTGCGCGCTGTTCGAGATAGTTGAATCGACGGATAAATTTAGCATTCGTTTTTTCAAGAGCGTTTTCGGGATGCACGCCATAGAGTCTGGCAACGTTTACGAGACTGAAAAGCACGTCGCCCATTTCCTGCTCCATGTCGGTAGTGTTGCCTTCGCGGGCTTCGGCCTCAAACTCGGCAAGTTCTTCCTTGACCTTGTCCCATACTTGCTGCCTATCCTCCCAGTCGAAGCCTACGTTGGCAGCTTTTTCCTGCACCCGATAGGCCTTGATAAGGGCCGGGAGCGATGCAGGGACGCCTGAGAGCACCGTCTTGTTGCCACCCTTTTCCTTGAGCTTAATCTGCTCCCAATTAAGTTCGACGTCGTGGGCCGTATCAACATGTGTCTGCCCGAAGACATGGGGATGGCGGAAGATAAGTTTTGAGTTGAGAGCGTCGGCAACATCGGCAATATCGAACGCATCTTTCTCCTCACCTATCTTAGCATAGAAAAGCACGTGGAGCAGAACGTCGCCCAGCTCCTTACGGATATTCGGGTTGTCTTCGTTTATCAGTGCATCACAAAGCTCGTAGACTTCCTCTATTGTATTTGGGCGTAAGGACTGATTGGTCTGTTTACGGTCCCAAGGGCACTCCACCCGGAGGCGGTCGAGCGTGTCAATCACACGCCCGAGGGCCTCGATTTTCTCTTGTCTTGAATGACTCATTATATAAAAAGTGGATTCAATTGTTTAGAGTGTGGTGGCGGCAGAGTATTTTTTTAGACCCTGCTCAAGCCATTCGACGAATTTTGCGACATTCTCGTCGTAGTAGTACGGCGATGCAAGCGGTGAGCCCTCGCCATCGAGCATTACGTAGTAGGGCTGGCTGTTGGCCGCGAATTTCGAGCGCTGAAGATAGCTCCACTTGTCTCCGACAGTTTTAAGTTTTACGGTCTTGCCGTTTTCAATAACTTCCATGGGCTTTTCGAGCGCTGTCTTGTCGTCAACCATAAGGGTGATTAGCACAAAGTTCTCCTTGATGATAGAGCTTACTTCCTGTGTATCGAAAACGGCACCTTCCATTTTACGGCAGTTCACGCAGCCGTAGCCGGAGAAGTCAATCATCACGGGTCGGTTGTTTTCAACAGCGTAGGTCATGCCTTCATCATAGTCGTGGAACACCTTGAACGTTCCACCTTCGTAGAGATTGAAGTCCTGAGTATAAAGCGGGGGTACGAAAGCACTGACGCTCTTAAGCGGAGCTCCCCAGAGACCGGGAATTAGATACATTGAGAACGACAGTGAGATAAGAGCAAGGAAGAATCGTCCTACAGGCACATAGTCCATCGGTCCGTCGTGGCTGAAGCGGAGTTTGCCGAGCAGATACATGCCAAGAAGTGCGAATATAATAATCCAGAGCGATACGAATACTTCGCGATCGAGTATTCCCCAACCGTAAGCGAGGTCAGCAACCGAGAGAAATTTGAGCGAAAGAGCAAGTTCGAGGAAGCCAAGAACAACCTTTACTGAGTTGAGCCAGCCACCCGAACGTGGCATCTCTTTAAGCCATGATGGGAAGATTGCAAACAGTGTGAACGGAATGGCGAGAGCCAGAGCGAAAGCGCCCATGCCGATAGCCGGACCGGTGATGTCGCCCACCGAAGCTGCCTCTACAAGCAGAGTGCCGATAATGGGACCGGTGCAGGAGAAAGATACGAGGGCCAGAGTGAAGGCCATGAAGAATATCGAGATGATACCGGTGGTGCGCTCAGCTTTGCTATCGACGCTGTTGCTCCACTTCGAAGGAAGTTTGATGTCAAATGCTCCGAAGAACGAGATGGCGAAGACAACAAGAAGAAGGAAGAACAGCAGATTGAACACGGCGTTTGTTGCCAGATCGTTGAGTTTGCTTGCTCCGAATATCAACGTGATAGCCAGACCGAGAATGAGGTAGATGACAATGATAGCGCCACCGTAGGTCAGAGCGTCGGCAATCGAGCGGCTACGTGAATTGCTCTTTTTGAGGAAGAAGCTGACGGTTAGCGGAATCATGGGCCATACGCAGGGAGTCAGAAGCGCTACAAGGCCTCCGATAAAGCCCCACAGGAAAATGTACCACCATGACGACTGAGCAATTGACGTTCCGGTATCTTCGCTGTTTTCGAATGTCACCGGTGCCCACCATTTCGCATCGGCCGATGTAGTGCTTGAAGTAGAAATATTTGTAGTCTCGCTATCAGCCGTTTCAGCTGCGGGAGCTGTACTGCCGGCAGAAAGTTCGCCACCCTTGAACGTGAAATTTTCAGTTGAGGGCGGAATGCAGCTTCCATCATTGCAGCCCTGGAACGTAACGGAGGCGTCGACGAGATATGCACCATTCGGCTCATTGAGCGTGAAATCCTGATAGAATTCGATTTTGCCTTCCCACCAGTTGAGTTTTAGATTGAACACCATGTCGACCTGCTCATGGGGAGCGCGCGAAGGCGTGATATCGCCTTTGAGAGTCAGACCTTCAACACGGTCGAACGTAAATTTGGTGGCGTTTGGACCTCCTGCGGGAAGATTGATGCCATAGAGATGCCAGCCGTCATCGATTGAGGCCTTAAACACGAGGCGTCCTTCGCGGTCGCCGTTCATTTCCACCGATGAATTCCATGTAATCGGTGTGAGGATCTGCGCATTGAGGCCGGTCACGGCGGCCATGAATGCAAGAATGACAATCAGATATTTTTTCATCGCTTGTAATACTTGGCTGTTTTGGAGAATGATTCAGTCTGAGGAGGCATGCAGGTCTGATTGTTGCATGCCATATAGTAGATATTGCCTTTTACTACGGCTTCTGCCGGATTGGTAACTGTAAATGTGCGTGTAAAAGTCACGGTTTTGTCCCACCAGTTGAGCTTCATGCCAAACATCTTGTCCTCGACCTCTACCGGTTTAATCGACGGTGTGAGTTGACCGGTGAATTTGATTCCTTTTGACTCGGCGAAATCAAACTGCGTGGCTTTTGGACCACCTTCAGGCAGCGTCGTGCCGTAGAGATGCCATCCCGGTTCGAGAGTAGCTCTCATTGTCAGGATGCCTTCTTTTTCAGAGGTCATCTTCACGGTCACACGCCAGTTGACCGGTTTGACGTTCTGGGCCTGAAGCTGAGAGACGCATAGCAGAGCCAAGGCCACGATTGCAAGTCTAATAAACTTTATCATGTAGGAAATATACTATTGCAGGTTTTTCAATTTGCAAAGTTAATGCTTTTCCTGAAATACCCTACCCTCTGCCCGAAAATACTATGTGAAAATACTATGTGACAGCCGTCAAGTTTTCCAGCGATTTTAGACGGATATAACCATAGTTTGCACGGTTGCTCTGAATCTTGGAGCGCTTGCAATAAAAATAAGTGGCGGACTATTGTCGGTAAAGGATTTTTTTTGTACCTTTGCACTGAAAATTTTGAAAAGCCGCAATAGCTCAGTCGGTAGAGCATTTCATTCGTAACGAAAAGGTCGTGGGTTCGAGTCCCACTCGCGGCTCCCACAAATCAAGAAGAGCGTCAAACCATCCTTTGACGCTCTTTTTCTACATTGCGTATTATATCGTTAGGGAAAACCAGATAAAAAAGGAAAGAGTCCAGCATGATTCTGAACTCTTTCAATGGCCGAATAATGGTAATTCATCCTCTTTCTGGATGGATTAATGCCGGCGCAATTTTAAGAAATACCGTAGCTTATCTCCAGCGAAAGATAATATATCCAAAATCTGGATGTTCCGGATTGTCATAAAATTTTAACGGTAGTTGTTTTTCATTGAATTCCCACCCAAATTCCCAGTTATCACTATTCTCGCCATCAGCATCATCAGACCAAGAAATAGCCATAGGCAGGTTCTTGGTCCCTTTTCCAAGAAGGCCGGCATAATAAGCCAACTCTATCTCATCAAGGTCAATTTCAAATATTTCTTCATATAACATTATGCCGCCTTTATTTAATACCGGTTGTTTGAATGTCGAATTCGTATAACTTACCGTATAATATTCATATTCGTCGGCGTCTAATATTTTATATTCTGTAATATCTCCATCTACATATTTTATTGTTGCTTCTTGGTCGTATACGCCATCATACCATTGACTTTTTGTGTGGATTAGATGTCCGTTTTCATCATATTCAAATTCCCATCTTCCATCTTCTTCTCCGTTCTCAATCAAACGTGCGTAAGAGATAAAACCCTGCTTGTTTAGTTGCAGATAGATGTCGTAATTCTCACTGTTATCTCGGCTACGAAATCTCATCACCGCATTATAATTGGAAGCGCGACTGAAATCGCCATACTCAAATGTGATTTCTGCTTCATTATCAACAACGATTTTTGAAACCAGCCCTTTGTCATTAACCTCAATTGTTGCATCACCAACCGACGCCGGCACTCCCATAGGGAATACTTCAGCGATAGAGGAACCGGTGGGAATCTCGGGGGTGGGCTCATCATCACTGTTGCTACAAGAAGTCAATGCCATTGAAAAAGAAGCAAAGGCAATCCAAAAAAATTTAGAAAAAGTTTTCATTTTAATTTTAATTAAGTGTGAGTAGAAACGAATAATTTAAGTTATTAAGCTGAAATGAAAAGCGGTGGCGATTTGCGATATTCCACCCTGTTTATATTATGGCTAAACAGCGTAGGTCCTTAAGGAATACATTTCGTTTTCATGACAGAGAAGTGTATCTCCATCAACAGAGAAATGCATAGATGATTATACAGAATACAGGGCATGTTTTATATTCCCCCTCAGATAGAGAAAGTCTTGTAAGGTAAAAGTCGGTCAAAAGGTAAGATGCATATGCGGCCTTATGTCGCACACACCATTCTTTTCTGTATTTCTCACCACCATAAGTCGGAATAAGCCTCATGAAAGCAAACAACGTGTATTAGGCTCACTATAATACGATTTGTGATAATATAGAAAGCGTGAGAGCCTTTCGGTTGCCCGTTCTGCTTGTAGAGGCCTTCGCATTGCCCATCGTAGTAGAACGAGCAAACTTGCAGAAGCCTCACGCAGAATATGTATAATATGACCAATAGTCTACGCTCTCGCGTATATTACCGGTAAATAAACATATCCACAAGGCATCTACTGTTTGCTACATTCTTGACTACGATTGAAAGTTGCGAAGTTTCTACAAGCCAAGAAAGAGCGCCGAGTAAACGCTATCTTATATATATTAAACCCACCCACGAAATCCCAAAAGAGACCTCTGCCGGTGGATTGTTCGGCAAAAATAGTTATTTTTTCTCAGAAGGCAAGAGAGAATATCTGAAAATGGATTCGTTTTTAATAAAATTTTGTTTGGGGGTTAGGAAAAAAGGGAGTTGCGTTTTATATTAGTGTATGATGACAAAAAAGGATATGGAGCGATTGTTCCGCGGCAATTATGAGGCGATGTTCGGTCTCGCCAACCGACTCGTGCATGACGAGGAAGCGGCGCGCGACATTGTGCACGATGTTTTCGCCTCGCTGCTTGCCGATGCTCCCTCTATCGTTACGCCGTCTTATCTTTTGCGAGGAGTGCGGTATGCCTGCCTGAATCATATTCGGGGCTTATCTGTACGCAGCCGCATGCGTCAGTTGTATGCAATGGATCTGACGGAGATTGAAGACGAAGATTGGCCCGATGAGGAGACCATAGCTCTGATGAACGATGTTATCGACCGAGAGCTGTCACCACAAACACGCCGTGTGGTTCGACTACGATTCGCTGCTCGGCTGACCTACAGCGAAATATCGAAAGAATTAGGAGTGAGCGAGGTCGCCGTCTATAAACATTTGCGTCATGCCATAAACGTTTTACGTCAAAAAATCAATGAAAATGAAAGATAACATTGACCGAGTTATTGAGGCCATTGACTACCCGGAGCGCTTTTCCGATGCCGAGATAGCCGAAATGCTCCAAGACCCGTCGGCGTACGAATTCTACGATATGATGAGCCGAGTTTCCGATGCGCTGTCGCAAACTCCACAACCTGATATTGACCGAGAGTGGGCGGAGTTTGCCGCTAACCACTTCCCTACCCGCAAGGCGGTTAATTTTCTGTTTGGAAGCCGCAAGGCTGTCGCGGTAACGCAGATTGCGGTTGCTTCGCTCGCAGTTGTTGCGGCCAC
>CAYUYQ010000041.1:0-9150 GCA_964449335.1 uncultured Bacteroides sp.
TCTTCTGATTTTTTATGTTTTGGCACGTTGCGTGATGTTTGAATTAGACATGCGGCTGTAGTAAATTGCAGCCCTTCCGCCCGACGTCTAACCTTCGTGATGGCAGTAGGGCCGCAATCGTATGCGGATATATGTTATAACGGATTTTGCCGCGGTTTAGTGCGGGGCGTCGGCAAGATTAACGTCTCAGAGCTTTAGAAGGCTCGTCACGTCAACGTCGGCCGGGAGATTTTCACGACCGTGGAGCGCATCGATTTCGATGATGAAGTTGATGTAGATTTTTCGGGGATTCATGCTTTTCACGAGTTCGTAGACCGCAGCCATCGTACCCCCCGTAGCAAGCACATCATCGTGGATAAGCACGACGTCGTCGGGGATGATTGCGTCGCGATGAATCTCGATTGTGTCTTTGCCATACTCTTTGTCGTAGGTTGTGCTGACCGTATCGGCGGGCAGCTTTCCGGGCTTGCGGGCGGGAACGAAGCCGGCACCGAGTTCAAAGGCCACAATCGAGCCGGCAATAAATCCGCGGCTTTCGATTCCAACGACTTTAGTTATCCCCTTATCGCGGTACAGCTGCGAGAGGTCCCACCCTATTATGTGGAGAGCACGAGGATCTTTAAACGCAGTCGTAAGGTCCCAGAACAAGATTCCTTTTTGAGGAAAATCGGGCACCTCACGGATTTTTGATTTGAGGTAGTTCATTTTGGTTTATTTAAGCGATTGATAATTTCTTTATTGCAATTGTTCCACGTGAAACAATTACCGTCCCATCATCAGGAGAAGGATATTAATATCACTTGGGGAAATTCCCGGTATGCGTGAAGCTTGCGCAATAGTTGTCGGTGCGATTCGGGTCAACTTCTGACGCGCCTCGGTCGACAGACTTTTAATAGAACCGTAGTCCATATCAGGACGCAGCTTCACATCCTCAAGCCGGCGAATCTTATCGGCCACCAACTTTTCACGCTCGATGTAGCCTTGATATTTCATAAGAATCTCCGCAGCCTCAATAATCTCGTCGCGGCGGTCAACCTCGATGTTTGCCTCGACAAATTCACGAAGCGCCGGAAGAAACACAATCAAATCACGAAGCGTAAGCTGAGGACGGAGCACAAGGTCACGAAGCTTAACACCCTGTTTCAGCAGAGA
Organism: uncultured Bacteroides sp.; assembly: GCA_964449335.1. GTDB lineage: Bacteria > Bacteroidota > Bacteroidia > Bacteroidales > Muribaculaceae > Paramuribaculum. The sequence continues at coordinate 1,153 of CAYUYQ010000041.1, forward strand.
GGAGTCGTGCCGCGCCAAAAGCGGATTGGCAATCTTGGGGGAAACAGAATAACCGGCACAGAACTCAATGAGCGAATCTCGCTGCTCGCGCTTCGCGACCATTAGCGCATAGCGCTCGTCTGTAGCCAGCCCGAGAGCATGGCCAATTGGAGTAAGACGCATATCGGCGTCATCCTGACGGAGCAATATGCGGTACTCGGCACGTGATGTAAACATGCGGTATGGTTCGTCGACACCCTTTGTCACGAGGTCGTCAATCAACACGCCAATATATGCCTCGTCACGACCGAGTGTAAATCCGGGCAAACCTACCGCACTTCGATGGGCGTTGATTCCGGCAACAAGGCCCTGCCCTGCCGCCTCCTCATAGCCGGTCGTACCGTTGACCTGACCCGCGAAAAAAAGTCCTGAAACGAGTTTAGTCTCCAACGTATGGCGGAGCTGCGTGGGGTCAAAGAAATCGTATTCTACGGCATAGCCCGGACGATAGATTCGGACATTACGCAGAGCAGGCACAGTGGCAAGCGCATCGACCTGAACGTCGAGCGGGAGCGACGAAGAAAAGCCATTGAGATAATACTCCTGAGTTGTCTCACCCTCCGGCTCGAGGAATAACTGATGCTCGTTCTTGTCGGCAAACGTGACAATTTTTGTCTCGATACTCGGGCAATAGCGAGGGCCGATGCTTTGAATCTGCCCGTTGTAAAGTGGCGAGCGAGACAGGCCACTGCGAAGTACGGCGTGCGTTTCCGCATTGGTATAAGTGATAAAACAAGGACGCTGCTTCAACTCGCGACGAACAGAAGGCAGATACGAAAAATGATGGAAATCGTCATCGCCGTCCTGACGGACGGTCACTGAAAAATCAACCGTACGACCATCGATTCTGACCGGCGTACCAGTTTTCATGCGATCCATAGTGAATCCGAGACTGACAAGCTGTTCGGTCAGTCCATAGGATGCCGGCTCTGAAACGCGTCCACCCGGAGTTTTCACTTCCCCCACATGCATCAAGCCATTGAGAAAAGTTCCGGCCGTAAGCACGACAGACTTTGTCGAAAAATGAACACCAAGCGCCGTATCGACACCGTTGACATGGCCGTCATCATCAGTCGTCACACCGACGACAGAGTCCTGCCACATATAAAGATTCGGTGTGTTCTCAAGCGCCTCACGCCAATTGAGCGAAAAGCGCATGCGGTCGGCCTGAGCGCGCGGGCTCCACATCGCCGGACCTTTCGAACGGTTCAACATTCTGAACTGAATCGAACTCCGGTCCGTGATGATACCCATCATGCCTCCGAGTGCGTCAATCTCACGAACAATCTGGCCTTTGGCGATACCACCCACTGCCGGATTGCAACTCATCTGGGCGATCTTATTCATATCATGAGTGATCAGAAGCGTCTGGCTACCAAGACGGGCAGCAGCCGAAGCAGCCTCGCATCCGGCATGCCCCGCACCAATCACTATTACATCATAATCGAAAACCATACTGAGAAAATGCTAATCGTTCATCGAGCTGTGTCGGCCAACAGAGATAAGGCTTCGTTTTCGGCAGCCTCCATTATTTCACGTTCGCCGGGTCCTTTGTCGTTAATTCCACAGAGGTGAAGAAGTCCGTGTACTATCACCCGGTGCAACTCCGAATCGAAACACTGGCCAAGCTGGGCAGCATTAGAAGCTACAGTGTCAAGCGAAATATACATGTCGCCGGCCACCCGACGGGGCGAACTGTAGTCAAAGGTGATAATGTCTGTAAAATAGTCGTGATTTAAAAATTCGCGGTTGACCTCGATTATCCGCGGGTCAGAACAAAAGACGTAATTAAGCGGACCGAGTTCTTTCCCGTGAAGGCAGGCAACTCTGTCGAGCCATGACGAAAGAGCGGACGGATTGATGTCAGGCATATCGACACCACCCTCCACATTCCAGGACACAAGATTATTCATCAAATCAAAAAGTATTACCCACAAATTTAGCAAAAAAGTTTCAAACCGCGACTTCAACGTAAAAACCATCCACGCAACGAATTATCTGACATTCAACGAAAAGCGCTCAAAACACGCTTACAATCCTGAACCACAGCAATTTACAAACAAGAGAACATGTGTGAGAATTTAAAATCGGAAAACACCCAGTAACTTTATCTTGAATAAAACGCTCTCAAATGAGTAAATCTCACATCTTCGAGCCAAGCCACCAAAACATCCGACACACATCCACGGCAGACAAACACAAAACCAATTTTGGAGCGCTGTCTAAAGAATTGTATCGAAAAAAGTGTACATTTGTAAAAAATGTGATTTAATCCGGGTCATGACAAAAATATCCGCAACAATCCTCACATATAACGAGGAAAGAAGAATCGACTCATGTCTTGAATCACTGAAAGGCATAGCCGACGAAATAATAGTAATCGATTCCAATTCAACCGACGCAACGCTCGATATATGCCGTCGGCACGGTTGCCGCATCACGCAGCGCCGGTTGGCCGGCTATGGCGCCCAACGCCAGTATGCAACCTCACTCACAAATCACAGCTACGTACTGTCCATTGATGCCGACGAAGTGCTCTCCCCTGCCCTGCGCAAATCGCTGCTCCGATTAAAGGAGACAGGATTTGAGCATCGAGTCTATTCCATGGCTCGCCTCAACTTCTACTGCGGTCTGCCTGTGAAATACAGCAGCGGCTACCCCGACCTGCAGATACGTCTGTTTGACAAACGTTATGCCAACTGGAATCTGCGCGACGTTTCGGAGCGGGTGATTTTCCGCGACTCTGTGGTACCCGAACTCCTCGACGGCGACTTGCTACACTATCAGTGTGAGACCCCCGACGAATTCGCCGCTACGGCAATGCATCAGGCCGAAATCAAAGCCAAAGTGATTGTGGCCCGCACCAACTCTATCAGTCCCCTCTCGCCTACCCTCCACGCCTTGAAACGATTTATAAGCTGCTACATCTCGGCAAAAGGAATCCTCGATGGAAGCGCCGGACTGGCAATAGCGCGCACACGCTATCGCGCCACAAAGCACGCATGGTCAACCGCACGCCGAATCATCAAAAACTTAGCCAAACAATGAGGGAAAAGACCGTCACATCGCAGTCCTACGAGCGAAGCGCCCGACGCATCCGAGAGATTGCCGACGACTTCGACCGTGAAGGCACCATTATATATAAGGGCCGCAACACACTGCGGCGCGTCAACGCCGACGGCCATCAGCTGGTGGTGAAACGCTATAAAAAACCCAACATTTTCCAGCGTGTGGCCTACACCTGGTTTCAGCCCAGCAAAGCCCGACGTGCGTTCGACTACGCCGAACGCCTGCTTGCAATCGGAATCGACACTCCCGCTCCGGCTGCATGGCTCGAACGTCGGCGCGGAGGAATGACGAGTGAATATTTCTTCTTCAGCGAGCCAACCGAAGCCTCCTCTATAGCCAGCCTCGCCACAGAAGGCTCTCCCCTCCCCCCCGACGCAGCCGAGGCTCTGGCCCGGTTTATGGAATCGTTGCACCGACACGGATTCCTTCATGGCGACGCAAACCTGTCGAACATCCTGTTCACCCGCCTACCCGACGGGAAATTTCATTTCTCGGTCATCGACACCAACCGCTCAAAATGGATTAAGAAACACCCGACCGAAAAACAATTGGTCGAAAACCTCGTCAGACTATCGCACAACCGCGCGCTTCTGAGCGACTTCGCCCGACGCTACGCTGCCATTGCCGGCTTAGACCCCGAACGGTTCGCAGGCCGGTTGTTACGGCGCCTTGATTCGTTCGAGGCCGTCAGAGAACGTCGAGCAAAACTAAAGAAGATTCTTCACCGACTGACCGGACGAAAATAATATCCTCAACCCGATAAAACCATAAATATATATGTATTGCTACTTCTCGAAAAACTATAACCACCTCGACAATGCGGGCAACAAAGCCAAAACCGATATTGAAACGGTCATGGAACAGTCGGGCTACACCAATATCGGCCGTCAGCATACCGTGGTCCACAATAAAATTGCAGGATTTCTGATCACGCTCGCAGGAATGTTGAAGACCGTCCGGGCCATCCGTCCGGGCGACGTAGTGGTAATCCAGTATCCGCTCAAAAAATACTACGATTATATCGTGCGCAGCGCTCACCGGCGCGGGGCCAAGACCGTGACGCTCATACACGACCTCGGAAGTTTCCGGCGCAAGAAACTGACCGTCGATGAAGAGATAGCCCGTCTGAACCGCAACGACGGCATCATAGCCCACACACCGGCCATGAAGCGATGGCTTGAGGAGCATGGGGTGACGGTGCCTATTGTAGTCCTTGAGATTTTCGACTACCTAAGCGAGAGCCGAGCGAGCGAGCGTGAGCGCCGTCAGAGCCGTCAGGTGGTTTATGCAGGCTTGCTCCGGCCGGACCAAAACGAATTTCTCTACAAACTCGCGAAGACGCCACGGTCATACGTCCTCGTCCTTTACGGCAACGGATTCGACAAAGATGCCCTACCACCGTCGACGTCCGGACTTGTGGTCAGAGGATTCTGTCCGTCCGACAAGATAATCGAAGAGAGTCAAGGCGATTTCGGCCTTGTGTGGTACGGTGCGGATATCGACACCATCTCAGGCAATCTAACCGAATATCTACCATTAATTGCGCCCCACAAACTGTCGCTCTATCTGCGCGCCGGCATGCCGGTAATCGTATGGAGCAAATCGGCCATGGCCCCTTACATCGAAAAACGCGGGATAGGCCTCGCCGTTGACTCGCTTGAAGAACTCGACCGGCGTCTGGACGAAATGACCGACGGAGAGATGGAGCAGATGCGCCGCAACGTCGCCGAGGTAAGCTCCGAACTGGCCTCGGGTGCAAACACCCGCCGCGCACTTGCGGCAATGATGGAGATAATCGACAAAAAATAACATGACACACCGATAAATCCTCCTAACCGTATGTCAAACCAACTGTCAGTCTATTGCATAAATCTGGAGCGGTACGTCGAGATAACCGGCGGCGACACACCCATGGATATTTACCGCCGTTACCGCGACGAAATAGCGTTTGAGCCCGTAGCCGCCAGAATCAACAACAAATCTGAAGACCTCAACTACCCGTTCTTCGCGCCGAAGATACTCGAATTCATGTCGGCACGCACGCCATCGGGAAACCGCACATATGTGCGCTCACTATGCATGATGCTTTACCACAGCGTCAGCACCCTTTTTCCGGGACATCGCCTGATTATCGAGCACTCGATTTCACGCGGCTACTATGCACGAATCGCAGGAATTGAGTCGACGGCCGAAAACGCCCGCGCGCTGAAGGCATGCATGCAAAGCCTCGTTGAGCGCAATCTGCCATTCGAGCGCAGGGAGCAGCGCACCCCCGACGTAATCGAACTATTCCGGAGTCAAGGCCTCGACGACAAAGTAAAACTCCTATCGACACTCCACGAACCCTACACCGTCTACTACGCACTCGACGGAGTGTTCGACAGCTATTATGGGCCTCTGGTCCCCGCTACAGGTCTGCTCAAACACTTCGACCTGCAACCCTACAAAGAGGGATTCCTGCTGCTCGGAATCGACCCCGAGGCCGACGCTCCAGCGCAGCCGGTCACACAGGAAAAAATGTATCAAGCATTTACCGACTATCTCGCGTTCAACCGAATCATCGGCGTGAGCAACGTCGGCGAGCTGAACGAAACCGTGAAACGAGGCGGCACACCGATGCTTATCAACGTTGCCGAAGCGCTCCACAACAACCGTATTGCTTCGCTCGCCGACCAGATTACGCGGCGCTACGAAGCCGGAGGCACACGCATCGTGCTCATCGCCGGTCCGTCGTCGTCGGGCAAAACGACCTTCAACAAACGTCTTGCCATCCAGCTCATGACCAACCTGCTTGAGCCTAAGATGATATCGCTCGACGACTACTTCGTTGACCGACACCACACGCCGCTTGACGAAAACGGCGAGTACGACTACGAATCGCTCTACGCCCTCGACCTCGAGCTATTCAACTCCGACCTCAACCGTCTGCTCGCAGGCGAGGAAATTGAACTACCCTACTACAACTTCGCCACCGGCGCCCGCGAATACCGCGGCAACCGCATACGTCTCACCGACCGTTCGATTCTGCTCATCGAAGGCATCCACGGCCTCAATCCCGAGCTGACGGCGAGCGTGGCCCGCGACATGAAATTCTGCATCTACGTCTCGGCGCTCACCACCATATCAATCGACGACCACAACTGGATTCCGACCACCGACAACCGCCTGCTCCGGCGCATAATCCGCGACGCAAAATATCGCGGCGTAGGACCTGAAGACACCATACGTCGCTGGCCCAGCGTGCGCCGTGGCGAGGAGCGCTGGATATTCCCCTATCAGGAAAATGCCGACGCCACGTTCAACTCCTCGCTCCTTTTCGAGCTCGGAGTGATGAAGGACCGTGCCGAGTCACTGCTCCGCACCGTGCCCCACGACGTCGTGGAATATGCCGAGGCCTCTCGCCTGCGCACATTCCTTGGCTACTTCAGCTCCATACCTGAAGACTTCATACCGTCGACGTCGCTGATCCGCGAATTTCTCGGCGGCTCGTCGTTCAAATACTAATAGCTGTCACGCCATGTTGCGAAATTCGGGGTTTTAGGCTATATTTGCGATAATTAAGTAAAACGACAATCACCAACTCTTAGCGATTACCAATTTTATGGAAGCCAAATATCACAGAGTGCTGCTCAAACTCAGCGGCGAATCACTGGCCGGAGCTCAGGGCCACGGAATAGACTCAAAGCGACTAAACGACTACGTCGAACAGATAGCCGACGTTGTCCGCTCAGGCGTAGAAGTAGCCATCGTAATCGGTGGCGGCAACATTTTCCGCGGCATGCAGGGCGCCTCTAAAGGTTTCGACCGCGTCAAAGGCGACCAGATGGGCATGCTTGCCACCACAATCAATTCACTCGCCCTCTGCTCGGCGTTTGAATCGATAGGTCAGCCCGCCAAATTGCTGACGGCCATCAACATGTTTCCCATCGGCGAGCAATACAGCAACACCCGCGCCATCGAAGCCATCGAAAACGGCGTGGTGGCCGTGATAGCCGGCGGAACAGGCAACCCCTACTTCACCACCGACACCGGCAGCGCCCTGCGCGGCATCGAAATCCGCGCCGACGTGATGCTCAAAGGCACCCGTATCGACGGCGTCTACACAGCCGACCCCGAAAAAGACCCCACGGCCACGAAATTCACCGAGATAACCTACGACGAAGTGATTCGCCGCGGCCTCCGCGTCATGGACATCACCGCCACCGCTCTTTGCCGCGAGAACAAGCTACCCATCGTGGTGTTTGACATGGACACACCCGGCAATCTGGCCAAAGTGGTTGCCGGAGAGCCCATCGGCACGACCGTCTACTAATCCTCCCCACACGGAAAACAAACAAATTAAAAAACTACAATATGGAAGTAAAAGACTATCTTGACCCCGCCGAAGAGAAGATGGAGCTCGCAGTAGCTTATCTTGACGAGGCTCTGGCCCACATCCGCGCCGGCAAAGCCAACCCGAAGATTCTCGACGGAATACGTGTGAACTACTACGGCTCCATGTCGCCTATCAGCAACGTTGCCAATATCAGCGTTCCCGACGCCCGTACCATCACAATCACTCCCTGGGAAAAAGCCATGTTCAAGGAGATTGAAAAAGCCATCATCAACTCCGAACTCGGTGTAATGCCCGAAAACAACGGCGAAATAATCCGCATCTCCATTCCCCCGCTCACCGAAGACCGTCGCAAACTGCTCGTAAAGCAGTCAAAAGCTGAAGCCGAGACCGCCAAAGTATCTGTGCGCAACGCTCGCCGCGACGCCATCGACGGCCTTAAAAAAGCCGTAAAACAGGGCATGCCCGAAGACGTCGAGAAAGATGCCGAGACTAAAGTCCAGAAACTTCACGACAAATACCTCAAGCAGATCGACGATCTCTTCGCCGCCAAAGAA
>CAYUYQ010000041.1:9160-14650 GCA_964449335.1 uncultured Bacteroides sp.
AAAGAAAAAGAGATTCTTACCGTCTGATTTCTTCCCCATTTAAATACCTCCGGCAGCCTGCACCACGCGCGACTGCCGGAGTATTTTTTTTACAATTAAGTGTATATGATAGGGCGCCACTGTATATCAGTGCTTGAGCTCGACCTTGGTGGTGGGAGGAAGTATGGTATTGCGCTCATCAACGGCAGCTATCACCTCGTGGGCAAGATGCATGAAAGCATGGCCGGCGACGGTGTCGCGCATCGCTATCGGTTCGCCCGCGTCGCCCGCGTCGCATATAGAGCCGACGACCGGCAGTTGCGCAAGCAGTTTGACACCGAGTTCATGAGCAAGCTTCACGCCGCCTTCCCGCCCGAATATGTAGTATCGCTCGTCGGGATGCTTCTCAGGTGTGAACCACGCCATGTTCTCAACCAGTCCGAGCACGGGCACGTTGACTTTATCGCCCATAAACATGGCGATGCCTTTGCGTGCATCGGCCAGCGCGACCTCCTGAGGGGTAGTGACCACGACCACGCCGGTTATGGGAAGCGTCTGGACGAGAGTCAGGTGAATGTCGCTCGTGCCGGGAGGCATATCAATCAGGAAGTAGTCCAGCTCGCCCCAGTCAGCCTCAGCGATCAGTTGTTTGAGTGCATTTGAGGCCATGCTTCCGCGCCATAGTACCGGCGCGTTCTTGTCGACGAGAAAGCCGATAGAAAGCACTTTGACGCCATAGCGCTCGGCCGGGATTATCAGCTGACGTCCGTCGACTTCGTGCATATATAGTTCCTGATCTTCGACACCGAACATTTTCGGTACCGAAGGGCCGAATATATCGGCATCGAGGAGCCCCACGCGGTAGCCCTCACGCGCAAGAGCCACGGCGAGATTGCTTGCTACGGTCGATTTTCCCACACCGCCTTTGCCCGACGACACCCCAACGATATTTTTCACTCCGGGAAGCAGCGGAGCTTTCTCCGGCAGGGGCTTAAGCGCGCGCGTGCTGACGGCCACCTCTACATCGGGAGCCACGTAGGTATGTATGGCAGCTTCGGCCGCTTTCACGAGCGACTTCATGAATGGGTCGGTAGGTTTCTCAAATTCGAGGGTGAAGCTTACTTTGCGACCGTCGATGCGGATATCGTCGGCCACCATGTTAAGCTCAACTATATTTTTGCCGTTGCCGGGATAGCGCACATTGCGCAGGGCGTCGGTGATAAGCGATGGATAGAGTCGGTCCATAGTGTGTTCAGGCGTTTTTGGGAGTTACTTTAGGATTGCATAGTTCGGGCATCTGCAGCTCACCGCGAGAGAAACTGCGGTAAGTATCATGCTCTATTTCCACTTCCGGCTCCGAGAGTTCGCCCTCGGCCGGAAGCCGGAATGAAATATATTTTATGGTGAGTCCGCGGTCGAGCCATTGCTGCTCATAGAAGGTGCGGATACGCAGAATTTCATCGTCCATCCCGCTACCGTAGAGATTGTCGGTCTCGGTCAGCACCGGCAGCTCGTTGGTGTGGGCCATTATGGTAGTGTAAGTGTAAAGAAACGGGCTGTCGGTCTTTAGATTGACTATACCGCCGGGAGCAAGCACCTTACGGTATAAATCCATGAAACGCGTTGATGTCAGACGATTGCGCACCTTCTTCATCTGCGGGTCGGGAAACGTGATCCATATCTCGGCCACTTCACCTGGGGCGAAGAACGCAGGCAGGAGTTCTATATCAGTGCGCAGGAAGGCCACGTTGGCCAAGGCGCGGTCGCGGGCCTGCGTGGCTCCGGTCCACATACGCGCCCCCTTAATGTCGATGCCTATATAATTGCGCTCAGGGTGAGCCTCGGCCAGCCCCACGGTATATTCGCCCTTGCCGCATCCGAGCTCGAGGACTATCGGGTTGGAATTGTGAAAAAAGTCGGAGTGCCACTTCCCGCGCAGCGGAAATCCCTCGGCCTGCAGACGTGCGAAAGGATATTGGAATACAAACGGCAGCTCCGCCATTTCGCTGAATTTCCTTAGTTTGTTTTTTCCCATAGGGTCGGCTGTTGTTTTTTCGTTTCTCATGCAAATTTAATAAATTTGCCAAAAACATTGTCAAATGGACACTGCTCAAGCAAAAAAACGAGTGCTGATAGTCGGAGCCGGCGGATTTATCGGCGGCTTCATTGCCGCCGAGGCTCTCAAGCGCGGACTTGAAGTGTGGGCCGGAGTGCGTGAGTCGACCTCGCGGCGCTATCTCACCGACTCGCGTATCAACTTCCTTACGCTCGACTACGACTCTACAGCCGATATGACGCGCGCTCTTGGCTCCGCTCTGCCCGAGGGCCAGCGATGGGACTATATAGTCTACAATCTCGGTGCGACGAAATGCACCAATTTCTCCGATTTCAACCGCATCAACTTCAACTATCTCCGGTCGTTCGTCGACGCCCTGCGCCAATCGGCCATGATGCCGGAAAAGTTTCTCTACATGAGCAGTCTCAGCGCGCTGGGACCCGGCGACGAAAAAAACTATACGCCGCTCGACGCTTCCGTCATCCCGCACCCAAACACTCGCTACGGCCTGTCGAAAATCAAAGCCGAGACGTTCTTACAGACGTGCCCCGACGTGCCCTGGATTATATTCCGCCCCACGGGAGTCTACGGACCACATGAGCAGGACTACCTGATGATGATTAAAAGCATCGACAGCCATTGGGACTTCGGAGTAGGCTTCCGTCGCCAGATGCTCACATTTATTTATGTCGAAGACCTTGCTGCGGCCATCTTCGATGCGCTTGCGTCGGACCGCACCAACCATCGCACATACATCATAGCCGAAGGGCGCGCGTACACGCAGGCCGAATTCCGCCGCATCGTAGCCCGCGCCCTCAAACGCCGGTTTATCATCCCGGTGCGTCTGCCCATGTGGGCAGTCTATGTTGCTTCGGTCGTAGCCGAAAAGTATGGCATAGCGCGCATGAAGCCGTCGACTCTCAACTCCGATAAATTCAAAATCATGCGCCAGCGCAACTGGGATTGCTCCATTGCCGACGCTGTGGCCGATTTCGGCTTCGCGCCTCAATTCCCGCTCGAGAGGGGTATCGAAGCCACGGTCGAAGCCTACCGTAGCGCGCAGGCTCAGGAAAAAGCGGCTGAAAAAGCCGGGAAAGGAGGCCGCCGATGAGCGCGTCGCGACAGCCTTCAGCTCCACTATGGTTCACGATTGTCGATATCGTGGCCGCATTGCCGGTCTTTCAGCTGCCGGCGCTGCTCGACAATTGCCGGCCGGATACCGACGTACGCACGTGGGTGATGCTCTATCCGCTCTACGTCATTGTTGCCGCCTGGATTGCCTGGCGGTCCTACAATCTGCGGCCTGTTCTGGCCTGGATACTTATCGTACTCATGGTTCTGACCCACGCCGCCATCTGGTATCTCGTGCTCACCCCTGTCAACCCCTGATATAGACAATATGGACAGCATACTGATTATAAACGGCCCCAACCTCAACCGGCTGGGGCGACGCGAGCCCGGAATCTACGGCTCAGCCACCATGGAATCATGCCTGACGGCCATACGCGAAACCTATCCCCGGGTAAGGATAGACTATTTCCAGTCCAACGTAGAGGGTTTCATTATCGACCGTCTGCATGCCGAAGCCGATTCGCCTCAGCCTCCGCGGGCCATCGTGCTCAATGCCGGTGCCTATACCCACACCTCGCTCGCTATTGCCGACGCAATTGCCGCAATCGATATTCCGGTGATTGAGGTCCACATTTCCAATATAGCCGCCCGCGAACCCATACGCCACAAATCGTTGATTGCCCCCGTGTGCCGCGGCTCGATTGCAGGATTCGGTCTTGACAGCTACCGTCTGGCCATTGAAGCAGCATTACACCTATGATTGAACCTACACGAATAATGGCGACCGTGGCCGACTCGCGCTGCGACCGCGAATTTGTCGGGCGTCTTCACGCCCTCGGCATGCAGGGAGTGCGCATCAACTCAGCCCACGTCGACCCCGACACCATCCGCCGTATGGTGGCTACCATACGCGAGGTAAGCCCGTCAATCTGCATACTGATTGACACAAAAGGGCCCGAAATCCGCACCACCGCCATCGCCGGCTCCGTCCCCATCTATCTACCCGAGGGACGCACGATTCTGCTGCGCTCCGGCTCCGAACCGACGACTGATGAGTGTGTCAGCGTCATGGTCGACGGTCTCGAACACTACGCCACAGAAGGATGCCGCATTCTGCTCGACGACGGCGAAATTGAACTTGTGGCCGACTCCATCGGCCCCGACGGAGTCAGCGCGCGCGTGACTAAAGACGGCGAGCTCGATTCGCGCAAGACGCTCAATATTCCCGGCACGGATATTCCTCCGCTGCCGGCCGTCTCGGAGCGCGACCGCCTGAGCCTGCAGGCTGCCGTTGAGGCGGGAGTCGACATCGTTGCCCACTCCTTTGTCCGCTCGGCGGCCGATGTCGAGGCCGTACGCGCGGTGCTTGCCGGAAGTCCGGTAAAACTGTTTGCCAAAATCGAGTGCCGCGAAGGTGTCGGTAACCTCCGTGAGATACTCGAAGCCTCCGACGGTCTGCTCGTGGCCCGCGGCGACCTTGGCGCACAGATAGAGCCCGAAACCATTCCCTCAGTGCAGCACCGCATACTCTCTCTCTGCCACGCAGCCGGTAAACCGTCAATCATCGCCACCCATATACTCCAATCGATGATGACAAGCCCGACCCCCACGCGCGCCGAGCTATCCGACATTGCCCTCGGAGTGATGGAGGGCGCTTCATGGCTGCTTCTCACAGGCGAAACCGCTCGCGGCTCCTATCCCGGCGAATGTATCGACATAATGCGCCGCACAATTCAAGCCACCACCGATGCCCGACTCTCATGCAGACTGATCTGACCGACTACATCGAGTCCCATATCTCGCCCGAACCACCCCGGCTGCAGAAACTTTACCGCGACACATACCTGCACCGGCTTTATCCACGCATGTGTGCGGGCCACGTTCAGGGCCGACTGCTGAAAATGCTCACCGCTATGGTTGCACCCCGTCGTGTGCTCGAACTCGGAACATTTTCCGGCTACTCTGCCTTGTGCATCGCTGAAGGCATGACTGCTGACGGTGAGGTACACACAATCGAAATCGACGACGAAGCTGCTGACTCGCTGCGCGAACTGTTTGCCGACGCACCGGGCGCACCAATCACACTCCACATAGGCGATGCACTTCAGGTAATCCCTACTCTTCCTGACGAATGGGACATGGTCTACATCGACGCCAACAAGCGCCACTACACCGAATACTACGAGATGCTGCTTCCGCGCGTGCGCCGTGGCGGATTCATTCTCGTCGACAACACACTCTGGGCAGGCAAAGTCGCTTCGGGCTCACATGACGCACAGACACTCGGCATAGAGCGCTTCAATGACCTCGTGGCCCACGATTCCCGAGTAGAAACCGCCATCATCCCCATCCGCGACGGCCTCACGCTCCTCCGCAAACTCTGA